>NZ_JAQGLG010000044.1 GCF_028292965.1 Sphingomonas bacterium
CCAAGGGCATCGCATCGGGATAGAGCGGCTTGAACGCCGCCTCGCCCGCATCCAGCCGGCGCATCACCGCATGGGCCAGCGCCACGGTGCCGGCCGCACCGTCCGACCAATGCGTGCAGAGGACCGCCTCGGTGCCGAGTGCCTCCATCGCCTGCTGCACGGCGGCGATCTCTGCCTCGGTATCGGCGGTGAAGCGGTTCAGCGCGACGATCGGCGGCAGGCCGAACTTGCGGATATTCTCCACATGCCGCGCGAGGTTCGCGATGCCCCGCCGCACGGCCCGGACATCCTCGCGGCCGAGGTCCGCCTTGGCGACGCCGCCATGCATCTTCAACGCGCGAATGGTCGCGACGATCACGCAGGCATCGGGTGCCAGGCCTGCCAGCCGGCACTTGATGTCCAGGAACTTCTCCGCCCCTAAATCTGCGCCGAAGCCCGCCTCGGTCACGACCACATCGCTCAGATGCAGGCCGAGCGTCGTCGCCACCACGCTGTTGCAGCCATGCGCGATATTGGCGAAGGGCCCGCCATGCACCAGCGCTGGCGAGCCTGCCAGCGTCTGCACCAGATTGGGCGCGAAGGCATCGCGCAGCAGCACTGCCATTGCGCCGTCCGCCTTGAGATCGGCCGCCGTCACGGGCGTACCCTCGCGCGTGCTGGCGACGATGATGCGGCCCAGCCGCACCTGGAGATCGGCGAGGTCATAGGCGAGGCAGAAGGCCGCCATCACCTCGGATGCGACCACGATGTCGAAGCCGTCCTCGCGCGGGAAGCCGTTCGCCGTGCCGCCCAGCGAGCCCACGATGCCGCGCAGCGCGCGGTCGTTCATGTCGAGCGCGCGGCGCCAGGTGATCCGCCGGGCATCGATGCCCAGCGCGTTGCCCCAATAGATGTGGTTGTCGATCATCGCCGCGAGCAGGTTGTTGGCGGCGCCGATGGCGTGGAAATCGCCGGTGAAATGGAGGTTGATGTCCTCCATCGGCACGACCTGGGCATAGCCGCCACCGGTCGCGCCGCCCTTGGTGCCGAAGCATGGCCCGAGCGAGGGCTCACGCAGCGCGATCATCGTCTTGCGTCCGATGCGGTTGAGCGCATCGGCGAGACCGACCGAGGTGGTCGACTTGCCCTCGCCGGCCGGCGTGGGGTTGATCGCCGTGACGAGGATCAGCTTGCCCTGTTTGTCGGGCGCGGAGAGGCGCGACAGGTCGATCTTGGCCTTGTGATGACCATAGGGCTCGACCGCCTCGGCGGGGATCGCTGCCCGCGCGGCGATGGCGCCGATCGGCTAGAGCGTGGCGGCGCGGGATATTTCGATATCGGTCAACATGGGCGCGATAGGTAACGCGGGCACGGCCCACCGCAAGCCGCTTTGCCAAAACTGTACGAGGGTCTAGAAAGTTCGCCGAATGTTCTGGTGAGGCGTGAATGGGCGGGATGATGACAGCACTGGCAATGGTCGCCGTGCTCGTGGCGGGGCTACTGGTCGGCTGGCTGCTCGGCGGCCGGGGTGCGGCGCAACTGCGCGCCGAACGCGACGTTCGCACCGAGGAGTTCAAGCGCGCGATCGTCGATCTGGCTTCCGCCGAGGAACGCGCGCGCGCCGGCGAGCAGCTTCGCGAGGAATTGGCCGGCTTGCGCGACGAGCGGGATATCGCGCGGCTGGAGAATATCGAACTGAAGACGCTCGCCTCGGCGTTCGAGTCGCGACAGAAGGAGCTGCTCGAGGCCAAGGAGGCGATGGCCGGTCAATTCGCGGAACTGTCGGCCAAGGCGCTGGGTCAGGCGCAGGAAGTGTTCCTCAAGCGCGCCGACGAGCGTTTCCGTCAGTCCGAGGAAACCGCCGGGCAGAACCTCAAATCGATGCTTCAGCCGGTCAGCGACCGCCTGCTGCGCTACGAGGAGGCTGTCGGCAAGGTCGAGACCGAGCGGAAAGGTGCCTTCAGCGAGCTGAAGGGCCAGATCGAGGCGATGCGCATCGGCCAGGAAAAGGTCAGCAGCGAGGCCGCCAAGCTGGTCAACTCGCTGCGCAACGCCCCCAAGTCGCGCGGGCGCTGGGGCGAGCAGCAGCTCAAGAATGTGCTCGAAACCTGCGGCTTGTCGGAACATGCCGATTTCCAGACCGAGGTCAGCGTCAGCGACGACGAGGGCGGGCGTCTGCGGCCCGACGCGATCATCCGCGTGCCGGGCGGGCGGGCACTGGTGATCGACGCCAAGGTGTCGCTCAATGCCTATCAGGACGCGTTCGGTGCGGTGGATGAGGGGGAGCGGCTAAAGGGATTGGCGCTGCATGCCAACGCCATGCGCGCGCACGTCAACGCGCTGGGCAACAAGGCCTATTGGAGCCAGTTCGCCGATGCGCCCGATTATGTGATCATGTTCGTGCCGGGCGAGCATTTCCTCTCCGCCGCGCTCGAGCATGACCCGACCTTGTGGGACTTCGCCTTCGAGAAGCGCGTGCTGCTCGCCACGCCTACCAACCTGATCGCCATCGCCCGCACGGTCTCGGCGGTGTGGCGTCAGGAACGACTGGCCAAGGAAGCGCGGCAGATCGGCGAACTGGGCAAGGAATTGTACGACCGGCTGGCCAAGGCGGCCGGCGACCTGCGCAAGGTCGGCGGCGGGCTGACCAGCGCGGTCAACAATTACAACAGCTTCGTCGCCAGCTTCGAGTCACGCACGCTGGTGACGGCGCGCAAGCTGCGCGACCTCAACATCGAGCCCGGCGCGCGCGAGATCGAGGAGGTGGCGCCGGTCGAAGCGCTCGCGCGCTATGGCGACGGTCCGAAACTGATCGAGGATATCGGCGAGGCGGCGGAGTAGCCGTCAAAGCGAGCCGCCTCTCCGGTCTCAACCACTCAACGAACCGCGCGCAGTTCGACCGAACCGCCATTGCCGTTCAGCGCGATGATCTCGGCGCCGCGCCTTTCGACTCGCGCGTCGGCGAGAATGTCGAAGAAGCGGCCCTCAACATTCATGCCCGGACCGACACAGGCCATCCTGGTCGAGATCACCTGGCCCGCGCTCAGCCGGTCGCCAACCAGCCGATAGGCGCCGCCGAAGCTGTTGCAGCCGGCATTGCCCTGCACGCGGCTGTCGGTGAAGCGGATGTCGCTGGTGCGGGCGGTACGCACCGGGCGGCCATCGAGGCTGGCGATCATCCAGCGCGTGCCGTTGAGCGCGAGCGGCGCCGTCAGGCGCTCGCCGCCGCAGCCGCGCACCGTGCGGCGGCCATAGGTCACCGTGACGCGGTCGTGAAAGGCTAGGCCGCGTCCGTCGATGCAGCGCGCATAGGTCACGTCGACGGTAATGCGCGGCGTGACGTAACGCATGCCGTTGAAGCTCGGCCGGGCGACCGGCGCAGGGGCGATGATGCGGGTACGCCCACGATCACCGACATAGCGGATCAGGCTGCGATCGATCTGCAGGTTCCAGTCGGGCATGGTGCCCGAGGCGCGATAGGTCTCGCGAGCAGGCTGCGCCGACGCAGCGCTGGCGAGCATCAGGGCAGGGGCGGCAAGGGCAATGGCGAACTTCATGAAGTATCTCCCGTACGCCCAGCTACGGGATCCGCGCTGAACGACGCGTGACGGGCTCGTTCACCGGCGAGCCAGCGTTCGGGTCAACTGCCGGCCTGCGCCAATACCTCATAGGCCATGACCGCCGTCGCCACCGCGGCGTTGAGGCTGTCGGCCTTGCCGCGCATCGGGATCTTGACCAGCAAGTCGCACGTCGCGGCATAGTCGTCGGGCATGCCCTGCGCCTCGTTGCCTGTAAGCAGGAAGGTCGGTGCATTGTAGCGGGCCGAGCGATAGTCGTGATCGGTGTCGAGGCTGAGGCCGACCAGCTGCCCGGCGCCGGTACGCAGCCAGGTAAGGAACTCCTCCCAGCCGGATTGCACGACGGGCACTGTGAACAGCGCTCCCATGCTGGCGCGCACCGCCTC
>NZ_JAQGLG010000090.1 GCF_028292965.1 Sphingomonas bacterium
GCCCGCCATGCCGGCAAGCGACGCCCGCACCTCGGCCAGGCCCTCGCGCGCCACCTCGGCCACGCCGCGCATCTCCTGTTCGGCACGCACTGGATCGGAAGCGACCAGCCGTGCGGCGACATCGGATTTGAGCGCGACCAACGTCAGCGAGCGCCCGACCAGGTCATGCAGGTCGCGCGCGATGCGCTCGCGTTCGGCGGTGCGGCTCAGCCGGCGCACCTCGTCCTGCGCTTCGCCCAGCGCGCGGTTATGCTCGTGCAGATTCTTGCGCGAAACCGTGCCCAGTCCGGTCATCACCACCAGCATCACGCCGGGCACCCACCACAATAGCGGTTGGCCATGGATCAGGCCGACCGCCGCCGTGACCATGGCACAGCACCAGATCGCGGTGATCGCCATGCGCGGCGGTCGCGCGGTGCCGGCCATCGCCGCGGCGTAGATCGGGAACACCGTCCAGCTACCGCCCCAGCGCGCCAGCGCGATGCCGATCCCCAGCACCACCGCCGACGCCGCCATCAGCCGGGCGCCGCGCAACCGGTCGCTCAGCAGGTAGACCGGCAGGAACAGCAGCAGCGCGGCGGCAAAGGCGATCAGCTGCGCGACCGACGGGCGCTGCCACAGCCACGGCACGCAATAAAAGGGCAGATAGGCGAGCCACGGCCAGGGGCTGGCCAGCCATCCACTGTCACCGCCCTTGCTGCTCACGTTCATCGCACCAGCGTCCCACCCGCCATCCACGCCGTCAAGCCGGGCTGCGCCGCCAGCCGGTCCACGCCCAGAAGGCCGCCGCCACAGTGATCGCGCCGATCACCGCGCCATGGACCCAACTCTGCCCGATCGTGTCCGCGCCGACCACCGCTCGCGCCAGCTGGCCGAGATGAAAGGAAGGTGCCGCCTGGCCGATCGCCTGCATCCAGCGTGGCAGATAGGCGGTGGGAATCCACAGCCCGCCGATCACCGACGAACCGAGGAACAGCGCATTGGCGATCGCCACCGCGCCCTTGCCGCCCATCCGCATGCCGATGCCGAGGCCGATCAGCGCATGCGGGATGGTCGATCCGAGATGGACCGCGGCGAGCAGCATCCATTGCTCCGGCGCCAGCCGCACGCCGGCGAAGATCGCGAGCGCATAGATCAGCGCCAGCGCCGCGGCGGTGGTCGACAGCGCGGCGCACAGCTTGCCGGCGACGAACGCGCCCGCCGGCAACGGCGAGACGCGCTTCAGCTCGATCCGCCCCTGCTCGCGCTCCATCGCCACGCCGGCGCCAAAGCCGAACAGCGCCGGGCCGATCGCCGCGAACACGCCGTATCCGGCGAGCGAGGCGACGGCCATGGCGGGCGAGGGCGTCTTGGCGATGGCGATGGTGAACAGCCCATAGAACGCCGCCGGGGTCAGCACCGTCGGCAGCAGGAATTGCGGCATGCGCCACGCCATGCGGATCTCGGCGAGGCACTCGCGGCGCCACACCCCGCTGCGCGGCGCGGCCGCGGTGATCGTCAGCGCGCTCATGCCGCGATCCTCCGCTCGGCTTGCAGGAGGCCGGCGATGGCGTCCTCCAGCGAGGCATCGGCGACGCGCAGATCGGCCAGCGCCGCATCCGCCGCGATCAACGCGCCCACCGTGGCCACCGCGTTACCGGTGACGATCAGCATCTCCGCCCCGCTCGCCTCGGCGCGGCGCGCGCCGGGCAGCGCCAGCACGTTGGCCGGGCTGAGCGCGGTACGGCAGCGGATCGTCGACCCGCCGACCAGTGCGCGGATCGCGGCGGGCGTGTCGTCGGCGAGGATCTGGCCGCGCTCCATCACCAGCACGCGGTCGGCCAGCGCATCGGCCTCGGCCAGGTCGTGGCTGGTCAGCAGCACCGCCGCGCCGTCATTGGCCGCTTCGCGCACCGTCGCCCACAGCGCGTGGCGCGACTCGCGGTCCATCGCCCCGGTCGGTTCGTCGAGCACCAGCAGATCGGGCCGTCCGCAGATCGCCAGCGCATATTGCACCCGCCGCGCCTGCCCGCCCGACAAGGCGGCGCAGCGCCGCCGCGCGAGATCGGCGAGACCGGCGATCGCCAGCGTCTCGGCAACCGGCCGCGGGTCGCGATAATAGCCCGATTGCAGCGTCACCAACTCCTCGACCGTCAGCACATCGGGCAGGCCCGCCGCCTGCAGCATCACGCCCATGCGCGCGCGGCTCGCCGAGCGGCTCGGGTCGAGCCCGAACAGCGTCACCTGCCCGGCATCGGGTTTGATGCGCCCGGTCAACAGACCGACGCTGGTCGTCTTGCCCGCGCCATTGGGGCCGAGCAACGCGGTGACCTCGCCGGCGCGCACCGCCAGGTCGAGCCGGTCGAGCACCGGATTGCCCCCGAGCCGCTTCGACACGCCCTTCAACGCGGCGACCACGGATAGATCTTGATCGAACATCAGCCTCGCTCCTCCTGCGAACAGACCGCCACCATGGCCCGATGCGCGGCGCGGCGTCAGTGTGTGATGTCATACGGGCGAGGTGACAGATGTCATGTCGCGCATGCCGTGAGGCCGGCTCAGCCCACCGTCTTGATATGGTCGATGAACGCGCGCAGCTTGGGCAGCATCTGGCGCTTGCCGGGATGGTAGAGGAACACCCCCGGCGTCATCACCGCGAGGTCGTCGAGCACCGATATCAACCTTCCCGCAGCGATCGGCGCGCGCACCAACGGCCCCGGCACCTGCGCCAGCCCCACGCTTTGCATCGCGGCGCCGAGTAAGGTCGGATAGTCATGCGCGATCAGCGGGCCGGATACCGCGACGTCAATCCGCTCATTGCCGTCCGCGAACGCCCAATGCGCGATCGCGCCGTTCGACCGGCGCAGGCGCAGACAGGCGTGGTCACGCAGATCTTCGATCCGTTTCGGCCGGCCATGGCGCGTCAGATAGTCCGGGCTGGCGACGACCGTGAAGGGGAAGGGCGGGGTCAGCCGCACCGCCACCATGTCGGGCGCGATGAACTGGCCGAAACGGATGCCGGCATCGAATCCGCCGCTCGCCAGATCGACCATCTCCTCGCTCGCCGCGATCTCCAGCTCGATCTCGGGATAGGCCAAAGCGAAGGATGCGATCACCGGCTCGAGGATCAACGGCACGACGCCACGCGGCACCGACAGGCGCAACAGCCCGGCCGGCCGCTGGCCGAGATCGCGGGCGATCTCGCCGGCGGCGACCAGTTCGGCAAAGGCCGGCGCGGCGCGATCGAAGAAGCGCTGCCCCGCCTCGGTCAGGCCGACGCTGCGCGTGGTGCGCGTGAACAGCGCCGCGCCCAGCCGCGCCTCCAGCGTGCGCACCGCCTGGCTCACCGCGGAGGGCGTCACGTCGAGCTCGGCAGCGGCGCGGCGAAAGCTGCGGTGCCGCGCGACGGCGAGAAAGGTCTCGACACCTTCCAGCGCACCCCGGCGGATTGTGTAGTTCGGCTTCATGACCTGTGGATATTATATCGGATAGTCGCGCGATAGCGGCAATCCTAAATGGCCTGCTTCCTCAGACAGGAGGCCGGCATGCCGACCGCAATGATCTTCCTCGTCCAGCTCGTCCTCGGTTATGTCGCTTGGGCGCTGTGCTTCGGCGCCTATGGCCTGCCGAGGCTCGCCGCGATGGACCGCGCCCGGGCGCACCGCGCGATCGCCACGCTGCACGGCTTTCGCTTCTTCGGCCTCGTCTTCCTCCTGCCCGGCGTCGTCGGCCCCGGCCTGCCCGCCGGCTTCGCACCGGCGGCCGCCTATGGCGATTTCGCCACCGGCCTGCTCGCCATCGCCGCGCTGCTCGCCTGGCGCGTCCGCCCGCTTTTCTGGGGATTCGTCGTCGCGTTCAACCTTGTCGGCACCAGCGATCTCCTGCTCGACTACGCGCACGCGATACGCGGCGGCCTGCCCGAACATGCCGGCGCGCTGGGCGCGGCCTATGTCATCCCGATCCTTTACGTGCCGCTGCTGATGATCACCCACGTCTATGCGTTTTGCATGTTGGTCCGTTCGAAAAAGCCGTCTCATGCCGCATCTCGCTGACCGGCATTCAACTATGTGCTCCTGCGAAAGCAGGAGCCCAGGGTTCCAGTCGTAACGCTCGTGACCCTGGGTTCCTGCGTGCGCAGGAACACGACACCTTGTCTCGCCGGGGTAAGTGCCGGACAAGATCAGCGTGATCTCACCCTTACGCCTCGCGCGTAAAAGCCTGCGACAGATCGTCTCCCCAGGCGCCACCATCCTGCGACATCCGCCCAGTGCCGACCAGCGTGTCGCCGTCCCCGGCCGCGATCGTCATCGATTGCGCAAGCGCCGGATCGTCCCGCTGCCACGTCACGCTCCGTGCGCCGACCTCAATCCGGTACAGCCGCGAAACACCGCGCTCGTCGAAATAGGTCATGGCGAAAGTCCCGGCGCCATCGTCGCTGCCGATGATCGCCACGCCGCTGGGGAATTGCGGTTCGTCGACCTCCGAGCGCATGATCAGGAACGCGCCGCCCTCATGCCAGGCGAACGACGTCCGCCCGCACAGCGTCTTGCCCGGCACCAGCGGATGCGTGCCCGTCGTCTGCCAGTCGCCGATGAGGAAGGCGAGTGGCGCCAGCGCCGGGTTGCGGATGCGAGCCTCGGCACCGATGGAGGCGGATTGCGTCATGGCTGCGGAAACGAAACGGCGCACGCCTCGTTCCTCGCTTGTGGTGGGAACGGCCACGTCCTAGCCTTGGCCATGCGCGCTTTTGCGAATCTCCTCCGCTTTCTGGGTCGGCGTTCGAGCCAACCCGGTCACAATCCCCGGCCCGAAGATGAAGAACTTGAACGGATCAAGGCGGCGGCAGCGCGCGGGGTGCGGCGCTCATTCCTGAAACGCGTACGCCGCGGGGGCGGCTTTTAGCGGGCCAGGGCGATCACGCGTCCCGCCGCCACAACGCCGCGCAATCGATGTTCCGCGTCAACAGATTGACCCCTCGCGCCGCGGCCGGCGCCAGTTCGTCGGCCTGGCGCATCGGGCTCAACTCGATAGACTGTGCGTGCTGGCTTATCCTGGCACCGGCCCGGCCATATCGATCAAGGACATTGTCGCGCACCAGCGGCTTCCCCTGTTCCGTTCTGTTATTCTCTGTTCCCGCCCTGTTATCATGTCTGTGCCGGGTCCTGTTATGGCTCTGTTCCGCAGGTCGACGGACCTTTCTCAAGCTATTGGAACAGAAAGATTATCTTCCACTTCACGCCACCCGGCCGACGCAAAAAATAAAATATCCTCTGTTATTTCCCCTGTTATCGCGCCGGAACAGGGAAAACGGACCGGCTCAGCCCGCGCCCTGCGCCTGGATGCGCGCGATCTCGCGGCTCTTGACCAGCCAGAAGGTGCCGAACACCCAGATGCCGGCCGCCTCGATCGCGAAGATGATCAGCGAGCCCTTCTGCATGCCACCGCTGTACCAGATCGCCAGTTCGCTCAGCGGCACCGCGACCATCAGCGTGCCGAGCACATAATAGACGCGCTGGAACGCTGCCCGCACCTTCAGGTCATCGAGCAGCTGGAGCGTGTCGCCCGAGCGGAAGATGCAGACATAGGCGATCATCACGAACAGCGTGCCGGCGAACACCGCATGCAGCCCCCAACTCGCCGGGATCAGCCGCGGATTGGCGCAGTCCCAATGGGTCGGCACCCACGCCATTGGCGCCATCGCCACCATCACCGCGCAGAAGCCGGCGATGGTCAGCGCGATGCTCTCGGCGCGGGTATAGCCCTTGTAGAAATGCAGCACGAAACCGACGGCCCACAGCGCGCCGACGAACACGTCGCGCATCCAGCCGCCGGGATTGTGGTAATATTCGCTCATCGAGGGCTGCGGGGTCGGCGCGGTGCCGAGCCATAAGGTGATCGGCAACAGGATCGCCAGAATCGCCACCCAGCGCCGCAGCACGAAATAGGTGTGGTTGATGCTGTTGCCGAATGGCGAGGGCGCCCCTTCGCGGAACGATCCGCGATCCGCACCATGCCCCGATGCCGCGACGAGTTCGCCGAGTGCGAGTTCCGGTGTCATCCTCATTCCCCCTTTTGCCGTTGCCCCCGGCCTTCGGGCGTCATTGGGGCATGGCGCCCGGGCGAAATCAACAGCGATGCGGTCGGGTTTGGGGTGCGAGGCGGAACGCGGCGCGGGTCACCCGTCGCGCAGCAGGTCCGCCAACCGGTCGAGCTTGCGGTCCCATGCCGGGCGTTGCGCCTCGACCCAGGCCGCCAGCGCATCGAGCCCCTCGGCGCGCAGCTGGCAGGTTCTGACGCGGCCGATCTTCTGCGTGGTGACCAGCCCGCATTCCTCCAGCACATGCAGATGCTGGCCGATCGCGGTCAGCGTGATGTCGAACGGCGCGGCCAGTGCCGACATCGACAGCGGCCCCTTGCCCAGCGCCTCGACCATGCGCCGGCGCGTCGCGTCACCCAGCGCCTGCAGCACGAGATGGACGTCCGGGGCAGGAACTGGGGGGGTAGGGGCGGGATCGGGCAAGATGGCTCAGTCCAATACCCCGGCGAGCCGGTCGAGCAAGGCCTTCCAGCCCATCTCGCGGATCTCCGGGCCGTCCGATCCCTCGAAGAACGCCCCTTGAAAGGTCAGCGTCAACTCGGTGCCGCCCTCGACCGGCAGCATCTCCGCGGTCATCAGCGCGGCCGAAATGTCGTTGTCGCCCAGCGTCATCTTCGACGCCCACAGGATGCGCTCGTC
>NZ_JAQGLG010000119.1 GCF_028292965.1 Sphingomonas bacterium
CGCTCGCCGGTCAGCGAGCATTCGAGATGGGTGACGAAGGTCGGGCGGTCGGTGGTGAGGTTCGGGTTCATATGTGCGGGCTATAGCCCTCTCCCCTTCAGGGGAGAGGGTTGGGAGAGGGGCAGTCGCATGCGACGCCGTATCCCAATGCCCCTCTCCCGACTTCGCTTCGCTCGTCTGCCCTCTCCCCTGAAGGGGAGAGGGCAAAGAAATCAGTCCGCCTTCTTCGCCACGCCGACCAGCGCCGGACGCAGCAGGCGGTCCTTGATCATGTAGCCGGCCTGCATTTCCTGCACGACGGTGCCGGGCTTTTCGTCGCTGGGCAGCTCGAACATCGCCTGGTGGCGGTTGGGGTCGAGCGCTTCGCCGATCGTGGTGATCTTGACGATGCCGTGGCGCGAGAAGACCGAGGCGAGTTCGCGGCCGGTCGCGTCGAGGCCGGTGATCAGGCCCTTCAGCTTCTCGTCCTCACGCAGCTCGGCCGGGATCGATTCGAGCGCGCGGCCGAGATTGTCGGCGACGGTCAGGATGTCGCGCGCAAAGGCGGTTGCGGCATAGGTGCGCGCGTCGGCGGCCTCCTTCTCGGCGCGGCGACGGATATTCTGCGCCTCGGCATGGGCGTAGAGCACCGCTGCCTTTGAGTCGGCCAGCTCCTTTTCCAGCGTCGCAACGCGGTCATGCTCGGCCAGTTCGGGCGCGGCTTCGGCGGTTTCGGCGCGGACATCCTCGGCTTCGGCGATGTCGGCGGCAGTCTCGTCGTTCTTCTTCGTCATTCTTCTCTCTTAACTCATTAACCGCGCGAGGGTCGCGGCCGTGAAATCCACCATGGGCACGACGCGCGCATAGTTCAACCGAGTCGGCCCGATCACGCCGACCACGCCGACCACCCGGCCGCCGGGTCCGTGGAACGGTTTGGCGATGACAGATGATCCCGACAACGAGAACAACTGGTTCTCCGCACCGATGAAGATACGCGTCGCGTCGCCCGCCGCGGCACTGTCGAGCAGGCGCGAAATCTCCTGCTTGCCCTCGAGATCGTCGAGCAATTCGGTGATGCGTTCGAGCTGCGCAGCGTCGGCGGCGTCGATCAGCCGGCCCTGCCCGCGCACGATCAGCACCGGGCGGCGGTCGCCATCCTCGCTCCACACAGCAAGGCCACGCTCAACCAAAGTGCGCGCCGCCCCGTCGAGCGCCGCGCGTTCCGCCGCGACCTGGCGAGCGATGCGTTCGCGCGCCTCGACCAGGGTCAGCCCGCCGAGTGTCGCGGTCATGTAATTGCCCGCCTCGACCAACGCGCTCGGCGCGATGCCGCGCGGCAGGTCGATGACGCGGTTCTCGACCGCGCCGCTATCGCTGACCAGCACCGCCAGTGCCTTTTCCGCCGACAGCGGCACGAAGCTGACCTGGCGCAGCACCATCTCGCGCTTGGGCACGAAGACCAGGCCGGCACAGGCCGACAGGCCGGACAACGCTGCGGTGGTCGCGGCGAGCGCCTCCTCGACCGGCCCGACCTGCGTCACGCGTGATTCGATCGCGGCGCGTTCCTCGGCGCTGGGTTCGAGCGCGTGCATCATGCCGTCGACGAACAGGCGCAGGCCCGTTTCGGTCGGCAAGCGCCCGGCGCTGGTATGCGGGGCGGCGAGCAGGCCGAGCTCCTCCAGATCCTGCATGACGTTACGGATCGAGGCCGGCGACAGGTTCAACCCCGACAATTGCGCGATGGTGCGCGAGCCGATCGGGGTGCCGGTGTCGAGATAGGATTCGACGACGACACGGAAGATGTCGCGCGCGCGGTCGTTCAGTTCGGTGATCGGCGGCGCGGGCATCGGGGGTATCTAGAGGTTCGGGTCCGACTCCTCAACGGGTCGTGGTTCTCGAACACAACTTTGCCATCATCTTCCCCGTCACCCCGGACTTGTTCCGGGGTCCACCGGGCGGCGAGCGTCACCGCCGAAGTTCTTGCCTCACCGCCTGCGGCACCGTGGACCCCGGAACAAGTCCGGGGTGACGGGATGGGGTGCGATGCCCGGTAGCGGGATGACAAGCACCGGAGAGCCGGTTACGGGCAACGCTTTCCAAGGAGACTCCCGATTATGCGCCCATCCGGCCGCGCCCCCGATCAGATGCGTGCGATCAGCATCGAGCCGAAGTTCACGCGTCATGCCGAGGGATCGGTACTGATCGGGTTCGGCGATACCAAGGTGCTGGTCACCGCCTCGGTCGAGGAGCGCCTGCCGCCCTGGCTGCGCGGCAAGGGCGAGGGCTGGGTGACGGCCGAGTACGGCATGCTGCCGCGCGCCACGCATACGCGGGGCAATCGCGAGGCGGCCAAGGGCAAGCAGTCGGGGCGGACGCAGGAGATCCAGCGGCTGATCGGGCGTTCGCTGCGCGCGGTGACCGATCTCAAGCTGCTCGGCGAGCGCCAGATCACGCTCGATTGCGACGTCATCCAGGCCGATGGCGGCACGCGCACCGCGGCGATCTCAGGCGCCTGGGTCGCGCTGCGGCTGGCGATCGACGGGCTGATGGCGGACGGCAAGCTCGCCGCCGATCCGCTGACGCAGAAGGTCGCCGCCGTGTCGTGCGGCATCTTCAAGGGAACTCCCGTGCTCGACCTCGATTATGACGAGGATTCGAATGCCGATGCGGATGCCAATTTCGTGCTGCTCGAAAACGGCAACATCGCCGAGGCGCAGGCCACCGCGGAGGGCGCGACCTATGACGAGGAAGGTTTGTTGCGGTTGCTGCGGCTGGCGCGGATCGGCTGCGCCGACATCTTCGCCGCCCAGGCCAAAGCCGTCGCCAAATGAGCGGTGAGGGCGATACGCCACAAGCGATCCGCAAGCTCGCCCCGGGCAAGCTGGTCATCGCCAGCCACAACGCCGGCAAGGTGCGCGAGATCAAGGCGCTGCTCGGGCCCTACGGCATCGAGCCGGTGTCGGCAGCCGACCTCGATTTGCCCGAGCCGGAGGAGACCGGCACCACCTTCGTCGCCAATGCCGAGTTGAAGGCGCTGCAGGCGGCCGACCTTTCGGGGCTGCCCGCGCTGGCCGATGACAGCGGCCTGTGCGTCGATGCATTGCGCGGCGACCCCGGCATCTTCTCGGCACGCTGGGCCGGCGAAGCCAAGGATTTCGGCGTGGCGATGCAGCTGGTCGAGGACCGGCTCGGCGCGATCGACGAAGCGCCGCGCGACGCGCATTTCGTCTGCGCGCTGGCGCTGGCCTGGCCCGACGGGCATGTCGAGTGGTTCGAGGGCCGCGTCGAGGGCACGCTCGTCTGGCCGCCGCGCGGCGAGAACGGCTTCGGCTATGACCCGATGTTCCTGCCCGACGGGCAGAGCCTGACCTTCGGCGAGATGGCGCCCGAGGCCAAGACGCCGCTCACCCACCGCGCCGACGCGTTCCGCCAGCTGGTCGCCGCCGTCCTGTAACGAACATACCGCGGCGAAGCGGCGCGGTAACATTTCGACACATTCGCGCATCATCGCCGCGCCATTGGGTGGCGATGCGCCAGCCTGTCCGATTCCGACACTCTGTCCCTAGGGCATCCGGCGACACATGCGCCGTGCCCGACGAAACCGCTCCGGTATTCAGCGCCTTGCCGAACCCGAATACGGCCCGGTGCGTTGGCGGGCAGCACCCGCCGGTGCTGCCGTGTTGCTTAGCGGGCAGTTGAGTGATGTTTCGTTTCTCCGAGTTTCCGCCCGAAGCCCGCGTCCGTGACCCTCGCCAGGTCGTGCAGAGAACGGCGAACGCACCACGATCGATCGTCACGCAAGCACTGTGGTGGCGGCTCGGCCTGCTTCTGCTGGTCGCCGCCGCGTTCCTCATCAGGTCGCGCGATTTCGGCAATCCGCTGATCGACTCGGACGAGCAATTCTACCTGCTGGCGGGCGACCGGCTGCTCCGTGGCACCCTGCTTTATGTCGATTTGTGGGATCGCAAGCCGATCGGCCTGTTCCTGCTTTATGGCGCGATCCGGCTGCTCGGCGGCGACGGGATCATCCAATATCAGCTGGTCGCGACGGCCTCCGTCGCGGCGACCGCGATGATGATCGCGACGATCGCGCGGCGGATCGCCCCTCCCGGCGCGGCACTGGTCGCCGGCTTCCTTTATATTCCCGCGCTCGCCATGTGCGGCGGCGAAGGCGGGCAGGCGCCGATCTTCTTCAACCTGCTGGTGGTGATCGCGGCATGGCTGACGATCGGCGCGATCGATGCCGATGTCGCGACGATCCGCCGGCGCGGTATCGGCGCCATGCTGCTGCTCGGCGCCGCGATGCAGATCAAATATTCGGTGCTGGCCGAGGGCATCTATTTCGGTCTCGTGCTGAGCTGGCTGTCATGGCGCGCCGATCCGCGCTGGCCGCGCCTGCTGGCCGACATGAGCCTGTGGTGTGGCCTCGCCTTGCTGCCGACGCTCGCGGCGTTCGGGTGGTACGCGGCGATCGGGCAGGCGGACGCCTTCGTCTACGCCAATTTCGTGTCGATCTTTCAACGCGGCGCTTATGACGACGCGGCCTTCTCACTCTGCAAGATCGCGATCCACCTGCTGCCGTTGCTGGTGCCGGTGATCCTGTCGGAGGGGCCGTTGCGGCGCTTTGGGCGGGTGTGGCGCCGCTTGCCGAAAGGTGTGGCCGCGCATCGCTTCGTCGCCGGCTGGGCGATCGTCGCCGTGCTGAGCCTTCTCGGCTTCGGCGGCTATTTCGACCATTATGCGCTGCCGCTGTTCGTGCCGCTGGCGGTCCTCGCCGCGCCGATGTTCGCCATCCGCCGCTTCTGGTCGGGCGCGCTGATCGGCTTTGCCTCGGCGTTCAGCATGCTGGTGCACTACCGCGCCGATGCCGATGTGCGGGAAGATTATCGCGGTGATGCACAATCGGCGGCGGCGATCACGCGCCTGATCGCCGCGCATCGCGGCACCGGGTGCCTCTATGTGTTCGATACCGACCCGATCTATTATCATCTGACCGGTTCATGCCTGCCGACGCGCTGGGCCTTTCCCTATCATCTCAGCCTGACGCGCGAGGCCCCGGCGCTCGGCGTCGATCCCGCCAGCGAGGTCCGCCGGATCCTTGACAGCTGGCCGTCGGTGATCGTCGACAAGGAAACGCACGATCCCCAGATCAATCCGATGATGCAGGCGATCGTCGAACAGCGGCTGGCGCGGGATTACCGGCTGGTCGGGCGCTTTCCGCGCGAGGTGGAGACCGACCGGGTATGGGCACTGCGGTCAGTTCGGTGAGGAGACAGTGAAGTCGACCATGATCTCGCCGGAGATCGCCTCCAGCGCCTCGCCGACCGCATCGGTCGAGGTGCCGGTGGGAACCAGCAGCCGCGCGGTGGCGCGGAACAGCGGCAGGCCGGATTGCGCACCGGCCTCGATGCTGGTGTCGAAATCCTCGATGTTGACGCCGAGCCCGGCGAGCACGGTCGTCACCTCGCGGACGATGCCCGGGCGATCCTGACCGACCAGTTCGAGGCGCAGCATCGTGCCAGCCAATGCGGGCTGCTCGACGGCGGCGAGGACCGTGACCGACAGGCCCTCCGCATCGATGCGTTGCGCCGCAGCTTCGAGTTCAGCCTGTGCACCCTGGGGCAGATCGACCAGCACCGAGCCGACATAACGCCCGCCGAGTAGCGCCAGATGACTCTCCAGCCAGTTGCCGCCGGCGGCATGGACCGCATCGGCCAGCGCCTTGGTCAGCCCCGGGCGATCGCTACCCACTACCGTCAAGATCACCGCCGTCATGCCTGCCTCCTGTTGCGGCTCGCTAGTCGCACAGCAACCCTAACGAAGCTAGAACGCGACCTCACCGACCACATTGCCCGGCGGCGCATAACGGCAGACGAGATAATCATTCTCCGCATCGCTGGCCACGGCGCAACCGACCGCGGTCGAACCACGCCACACGATCTGGGTATAATGCGCGACATCGCCCCAGCGGCCGGTTGTGCTGAAATCGGGGGTCGGGGCGGCGCGGTAATAACGGCGTTCGTCGACCCAATGGCCGACCATCTCATCGAAAGCATAGGCGCCGCGCGTGCCCATCCACAGATTCTCGCCCTCGCGGCCCGGGCCTTGCGGCTGGGCGGCATGTTCGAAGCGGTGCTCGCGGGCAAGCGTCGCGACATAGGTCGCCGCGTCGGCGGCGAGGCGATCGTCCCACAGCAACGGCGCCACACCGACCGCGGCGCGCGCGGCATTGTGACCGCGCAACATCGCGGTGCGCAGCAGTTCGGCACCGCGCGGCGCCGGCGCCATGGTCGAGCGGTGCTCGACCACCTGTTGCGGCGCCTCCGCCGCGCAGCCCGCCAGCATGACCAGCAGCAACAACAATACGCGCATCTTCCCTAGTCTCCTCGTAACGGTCATAGCGCGCGACCATGAACGCCGCCGAAACGCCGCCGCTCGCGCTTTATGTCCACTGGCCGTTCTGCGTCTCCAAATGCCCCTATTGCGACTTCAACAGCCATGTCCGCGAGGAGGTGGACCAGGCGGCGTGGCGCGACGCCTTGCTCGCCGACCTCGCTTATGAGGCAGGCTTGCTGCCGGGGCGGCGGCTGGGGTCGATCTTCTTCGGCGGCGGCACGCCCTCGCTGATGCCGCCCGAAACCGTCGCCGCGGTGATCGACGCGGCCGCAGCCGCCTGGGGGTTCGACGACGATATCGAGATCACGCTGGAGGCTAACCCCTCATCGGTCGAGGCGGCGCGTTTTGCCGATATCGCACAGGCAGGGGTGAACCGTGTCTCGCTCGGCCTGCAAGCTCTGGACGACAAGGCCTTGCGATTCCTCGGGCGCGCCCATGATGTCGAGGAAGGTCTGGCTGCGCTGGCGACGGCACAACGGGCATTTGCCCGCGTCAGTTTCGATCTGATCTATGCCCGGCCGGACCAGTCGCTGGCGGCGTGGGAGATCGAGTTGGCGCGCGCGCTGGCGTTCGGCACCGAGCATCTCTCGCTCTATCAGTTGACGATCGAGCCCGGCACGCGCTTCGCCACCGAGGCGGCGGCGGGACGCCTGACCATGCCCGATGGCGACGACGCGGCGGACCTGTTCGAGGCGACACGCGCAATGACGGCGGCGGCGGGTCTGCCGGCCTATGAGATATCCAACCATGCCCGGGCCGGCGCCGAGAGCCGCCACAACCTGACCTATTGGCGTTACCGCGACTATGCCGGGATCGGCCCGGGTGCGCATGGCCGGCGCGGCGGGCTGGCAACCGTGCGGCACCGCAAGCCGGAGAATTGGCTGGCGGCGGTCACCCGCAACGGCCACGGCGCCCAGAGCGAGGAGCCGCTGGTGCCCGCGGATCGCGCCAAGGAGGGCTTGTTGATGGGCCTGCGGCTGCGCGAGGGCATCGATCTCGGCCGCATCGCCATGCTCGGCGAAGCGCCGATCGCGGCGTTGGTCGACGAACCGGCGATCGCGCGGCTGACGGAACAGGGTTTCATGGCGCGCGACGGCGACCATCTGCGCGTATGCGAGGCCGGCATGTTGCTGCTCGACGCGATCCTGCCAAAGGTCGTGCTCGGCTGAACCTGCGGCGTCCGCCGGGCGTTGACCCCTTGAATGGAGGAAACGCAGATGAGCGACCGCGACGAAAAGCCCAACCCCGATCTTCCCGAACCGCCCGCCACGACCGCCGTGCGGGGCCGGAAAATCGACGTGCAGCACGGCGAATTGGGCAATGGTCCGGGCTATTCGGGCCAGGAATATGACAGCAACGACTTTGCCGGCATCCGTGCGATGGCCGCCAGTTCGGAAGGTCCGGCCGGCGCGGGCGCGCCACCCGACGACCGCCTGCGGCCGGACAATGGGCAGCGCGCCTTTTTCGACGAGAAGACCGGCGAGGTGCATGGCAGCGGCGGCGGTGCCGGCGGCGGCAACCCCGGCGAGGATTTTGCCAGCGACTCCGCGGCGGGCGACGGCTTCCCGCAGACCGGGCGAGGCTCGCTGCCGCCCGGCAAGAAGGATGCTCAGGAGCGGTAGCGCAGCGCCTCGACCAGCAGGCTGAACGCCGCGGTCTGCTGACGACGGCTGGGGTAATAGAGGTGGTAGCCCGGAAAGGGCGGGCACCAGTCGGCCAGCACGCGGACCAGCGCGCCGCTCTCCAGATGTTGTTGAAGATGGGTGTCGGGCAGGAAGGCGATCCCGAGGCCCGCCAGCGCCGCCTTGATCATCGGCCCGGCGCTGTTGAACACCAATTGTCCGTCGACGCGCACCCGCAATTCGCGCCGACCCCGTTCGAACTCCCAGGCATAGAGGCGCCATGCGTCGGCAGGCGCAGATTGATGCAATTATGCTCGGTCAGCTCTTGCGGCGTGCGCGGCTTGCCGTGCTTTGCGAGATAGGCCGGCGACGCCGCGGCGGCCATGCACATATCAGGGCCGATGCGCACCGCGATCATGTCCTTGGCCACCTGCTCGCCGGTGCGGATGCCAGCGTCGATGCGCTCGGCGACGATGTCGGTCAGGCCATAGTCGATCACGATCTCGACCTTGATGTCGGGATAGAATGGCAGGATGCGTTCGAGCGCGGGCAGCACGATGGTTTCGGTCGCATGCTCGGTCGCGGTCAGGCGGATCGTGCCGGCCGGCTTGTCGCGCAGTTCGGCCAGCGCCTCGACCTCGGCCTCGATCTCGTCGAGGCGCGGGCCGATGGTGAGGAGCAGGCGCTCCCCCGCCTCGGTCGGCGTCACGCTGCGCGTGGTGCGGGTGAGCAAACGCACGCCGAGCCGTTCCTCCAGCCCACGCAGGGTGTGGCTGAGTGCCGAGGGCGACACGCCGATCCGGGCCGCGGCACGCGTGAAGCTGCGCTCGCGCGCGACGGCGACGAAGGCGACGAGGTCGTTGACGTTGGCGCGCGCCATTATTGAGCATTCCTCAGCAGTCCATGCACGGTATCGCATCTAATCGCATGATGGACGGGTGCCTAGATAAGCCGCCTCACCGCCGGAGGAACCACCATGTATCTGAAGCGCGCCGGGTCGCAGCCTTCGCAACAAGGGCCAGCAGGCTATTTCACCGGTATCGTTCGCATCGACCCGCTCGACGCCCTGCCGGCGCCGGCGCGCGTGTCATGCGCGGCGGTGACCTTCGAGCCCGGGGCACGCTCGGCGTGGCACACCCACCCGCTCGGCCAGACGCTGATCGTCACCGCGGGCTGTGGCTGGACGCAGTGCGAGGGCGGTCCGATTGTCGAGATCCGCCCCGGCGACGTGATCTCCTGCGCACCCGGCCACAAGCATTGGCATGGCGCCACGCCGACCACCGCGATGACGCACATCGCGGTGCAGGAGGCGCTCGATGGTGTGGCGGTGAACTGGCTGGAGCAGGTGACCGACGAGGAATATCTGGTCGGGCCGACGGCCGATTAGCGGGTTAGCGTTTTCTTTCCATCGTCACCCTGAACTTGTTTCAGGGTCCATGCGCGGCCAGCGGCCACAAGAGCGTCGCTCCCGGCTCAGATGACCGCGCATGGATGCTGAAACAAGTTCAGCATGACGGTTTTCTTGACCCTCTTTCAAACAAGGAACCCCATCATGCAGAAGCGTATTCTCGGCAGCGGCCTCGAAGTATCGGCGATCGGCCTGGGCTGTATGGGCCTGAGCTTCGGGCTCGGCCCGGCCGCCGACAAGGGCGACGCCATCGCACTGATCCGCAGCGCCTATGAGCGCGGCGTCACCTTCTTCGACACCGCCGAAGCCTATGGCCCGGGCGACAATGAGGAACTGCTCGGCGAGGCGCTGGCGCCGTTTCGCGACGAGATCGTCATCGCGACCAAATTCGGCTTCACCGGCGGTGTGGTGGCGGACGGCCTGGACAGCCGGCCGCAGAATATCCGCGCCGTGACGGAAGCCTCGCTGAAGCGGCTGCGCACCGATCGTGTCGAACTGCTCTACCAGCACCGCGTCGACCCGAATGTGCCGATCGAGGATGTCGCGGGCACGGTCAAGGAGCTGATCGCCGAGGGCAAGGTCGGGCATTTCGGCCTGTCCGAGGCCGGGGCGGCGACGATCCGCCGGGCACATGCCGTGCAGCCGATCACCGCGTTGCAGAGCGAATATTCCTTGTGGTGGCGAGAGCCGGAGAAGGAAATTCTGCCCGTACTGGAGGAACTGGGCGTCGGCTTCGTGCCGTTCAGCCCGCTCGGCAAGGGTTTCCTGACCGGCGCGATCGATGCGCGCACCACCTTTGCCAGCAACGATTTCCGCAACACGGTTCCGCGCCTCGCGCCAGAGGCGCGCGAGGCCAATCTGCGGCTGGTCGCAATGATCGGTGAGATCGCGGCGGACAAGCAGGCGACGCCGGCGCAGATCGCCATCGCCTGGCTGCTGGCACAGCGCCCATGGATCGTGCCGATCCCCGGCACGACCAAACTGCACCGGCTGGAAGAAAATCTCGGGGGCGCGACGATCGAGCTGACCAGAGCCGATCTGGATCGCATCGCCACGGTTCTTGCCACGTTCGAGGTGCAAGGCGGGCGCTATTCCGGCGTGCACGCCGCGCGCGTGGGCAAATAGCCGCACACCCCTCCTCCCTCTACCATCCGTTCACCCTTTCAAGGAACATCCTCATGACCAAAGCCTTTGGCGCGCTTGCCGCCCATCAGAAACTCGAAGCCCTCGACATCGCGCGCCGCGCGCCCGGGCCGCACGACGTGCAGATCGACATCGCCTATTGCGGCGTGTGCCATTCCGACCTGCACACGGTGCGTGCGGAATGGGGCGGCACGTTATATCCGTGCGTGCCCGGCCATGAGATCGTCGGCACGGTGACCGCGATCGGCGACGCGGTGACCGGCTTTGCCGTCGGCCAGACCGTCGGCGTCGGGTGCATGGTCGATAGCTGCCAGCATTGTCCATCCTGCGCCGAGGGACTTGAGCAATATTGCGAGAACGGCTTCACCGGCACCTATAATTCGCCGACGCCGGAGGCGCCGGGGCATACGCTGGGCGGCTATGCGCAGCGCATCGTGGTCAGCGACAGGTTCGTGCTGCGCATCGACCATCCGGCCCAGCAGCTCGCCGCGGTGGCGCCGTTGCTGTGTGCGGGCATCACCACCTGGTCGCCGCTGCGCCACTGGCAGGTCGGCCCGGGCAAGAAGGTCGGCATCGTCGGGATCGGCGGGCTGGGTCATATGGGCGTGAAGCTGGCGCATGCGCTGGGCGCGCATGTCGTTGCCTTCACCACGTCGGAGAGCAAGCGCCAGGACGCGCTCGATCTTGGCGCCGACGAGGTGGTGGTGTCGCGCAATCCCGACGAGATGGCGGCACATGCCGGCAGCTTCGACTTCATCCTCAACACCGTCGCGGCGAGCCATGATCTCGACGCGTTCGTCGCGCTGCTCAAGCGCGACGGGACGATGTGCCTGGTCGGCGTGCCCGAACATCCCCATCCCTCGCCCAGTGTCGGCATGCTGATCTTCGGGCGCAAGTCTATCGCCGGCTCGCTGATCGGCGGCATTGCCGAGACGCAGGAGATGCTCGATTTCTGCGCCCAACACGGCATCGTCTCGGATATCGAGATGATCGACATCCAGCAGATCGACGAAGCTCACGACCGAATGCAGAAGAGCGACGTCAAATATCGCTTCGTGATCGACAACGCCTCGCTCGCGGCGTGAACCAAAAGGGAAATGCTTCGATGACCGACAAACCGACCGCTGCCCGCTCCTCGTTCGGCGATTTCGCGCCGGCGCTTGCCACGATCACCGACGAGGTGTTGTTCGGCGAGGTGTGGGAGCGGCCGGAACTCGGCAAGCGCGATCGCAGTCTGGTGACGATCGCCAGCCTGATCTCGCTCTATCGCACCAACGAACTGCCTTTCCATGTGAAGCGCGCGCTGGAAAATGGGGTGACGCGCGAGGAGATCGTCGAGACGATCACCCATCTGGCCTTTTACGCGGGGTGGCCGGCGGCGATGACCGCGCTGAAGATCGCGCGGCAGGTGTTCGACGCGGAAGAAAGCTGAACTGCTTTCAGGCCCGATGCGCCAGGCGCGGGCGGCGGACAGGTTCGTGGAGGTTGATCTTGACCGGCGCCTGGCCGAATTTCACGATGTGCCGTTTGACCGAGGCGAAACATGCCTCGAGCGAGCCATGGAGGCTGCCACGCACCAGGATTTCCCCGCCCGCGTCGAGGCGATGCCAACACCAGTTGGTGCGCAACGCTTCATGATCCGGAGACCCGTCCACGGAGTCGATGAAGACTTCGTATTTCTGCGCATCCTCAGTCATGAAGTATAGAACTCCTTCAGCGCGCATTTGTTCAGGTTACGCCGATCTCCTGCTTATTCCGGTGCCGTCGAAATTATCAGTTCGTAATATCCCGTAGTCACGGGCGGTGGCGGCACAGGGTTAATGGCGCGGTAATGCCGCAACCATCAACTGCCATATCGTCGCGGTGGCTGCATCAACTGTTCACATCGAAGTTAAGCCGGCACCGTGACGGGCAGACACTCGACATGATCCCCGCCTCGCTCGAGGTGGCGGTCGCGCCGACGCAATACACTCCGGAGCCCGGCGCAGGCCACCGACACGGCGCGGCACCGCCCCGCGCCAGGCAGGGTGGCGGCAAGCGCCGGCGAGCGGCGCTTACCGGTTCCTGATCAGAACCCGCTCGGCGCCGGCGACACCACGACCGTGGTCCCGCCGCGGATCTCCTGCACCTCGAGCGCGCGCTCGGCGGTGCCATCGCGGCCGAAGCGGAACGCGCCGTCGAGGCCGGCGAAACCGTCGCGATCGCGCAGCCGCTCTTCCGGGAAGGGCCGGCCGATCGGCCAGTCGCGCGCGATGCGGATCGTCAGCAGCACCGCGTCATAGCCCATGCTCGACAGGCGGAACGGCGCGGTGCCGAAGCGCGCGCGGTATTTCGCGGCATATTGGCGGTAGAGATTGTCCGAAACGCTGGCGAACCACGCGCCGTTGAGCGGCGCCTTGGCGGCCAGCGCGGCATCGAGATTCCACTGGTCGGTGCCGAGTATATGCGCCCCACCGCCACCGGCACGCCGCACCAACGCGACCACGCCCGAGGCGGCCGCGCTGTTGTCGGCGACGAGCAGCGCCTGATAGGGTCCAGCCTGGCCGAGCTTGCCGACCGCCCCGGCCAGCGTGCCCTGGGCATAGACCTGCAGCGACACGACCTTGCCGCCGCCGGCTTCCACTGCGCGGAGGAACCCGGTCGAGGCGCGCTCGCCGTACAGGCCGTTGGGGACGAGGCCGGCAAAGGTCGTCACACCCTGGGTCTGGGCGTAATCGACCACGCGGCCGATCGACTGGGTCGGCAGATTGCCCATCAGATAGGCGCCGTTGCCGGCCACGCCGGCATCGTTGGAGAAGCTGATCACCGGCACGCCGGCACCGCGCGCGACGGGCATCACCGCGCGCACATCGGCGGCGAGCAGCGGGCCGAGGATCAGCTTGTTGCCGTCGGCGATGGCGCGCTGCGCCGCTGCGGCGGCACCGGTGTTGGTGTCATAGGTGGTGACGCGCAGCCGCTCGTTGCGCGTGTCGAGCAGCGCGAGCTGGGTGGCATTGGCGAGGCTCTGGCCGACACCAGCATTGGCGCCCGTCAGCGGCACGAGCAGCGCGATGCGGTGGCGCTCGGTGTCGGTCGGGATGCCCTGTTCGACCACCGGTTGCTGCACCGGCACCGGGCGGGTGACCGGTGGACGCTTGATCGGCGCGGGCCGACCGCGCGGCACAACCGACTGACAACCGCTCAGAATCAGTGCCGCGGCGACGATTGCCGTACGCCAAATTGTCGATGCCCGTTGCGGGACTGCCGACGCCTCTGCCATGAACCCTACTCCCATGAACGCTTCACTCCCGCCCGGCCTCTATATCGTCGCCACACCGATCGGCAATCTCGGCGATTTGTCGCCGCGTGCCGCCGAGGTGCTGGCGAACGCCGCCGTCATCGCCGTGGAGGACTCGCGGGTCACCGCCGGCCTGCTCCGCCATATCGGCGTCAAACGCCCCATGACACCTTATCATGACCATAATGCGGAAGCCGTGCGACCCGGGCTGATCGCGCGCATGGGGCATGAGGCGGTGGCGCTGGTGTCGGACGCCGGGACGCCGCTGATCTCCGACCCGGGCTACAAGCTGGTGCGCGACGCGCGCGCGGCGGGGCACAATGTCGTGACCATCCCGGGGCCATGCGCGGCGGTGGCGGCGCTGACTTTGGCCGGATTGCCGACCGACCGCTTTCTGTTCGTCGGTTTCCTGCCATCGAAAGCCAAGGCGCGTGACGATGCGATCGCCGAGATCGCAGGCGTTCGCGCGACCCTGGTGCTGTACGAATCGGGGCCACGACTCGCCGCGACGCTGCGCGCGCTGGCGGCGGGGCTCGGCGACCGCGAGGCCGCGGTGACGCGCGAGATCACCAAACGTTTCGAAGAGGCGGTGACGGGCACGCTGTCGTCGCTCGCCGCGCGTTATGCCGATGCGCCGCCCAAGGGCGAGATCGTCATCGTCATCGACCAGCCGGGCGCGCCGGAACCGGCCAGCGCGGAAGATGGCGATGTCGCGCTGGCCGAGGCGCTGACGCGCCTCTCCGCGTCGCAGGCGGCCGGCGAAGTGGCGAAGCGACTCGGGCTCGACCGCAAGGCGCTTTATGCCCGGGCGATGGAGATGAAGGGGTGAGGGACCGTCGCATCGCCGAAGCTGCCGGAAGGCGCGGCGAACGGCTCGCCGGCTGGTGGCTGCGACTGAAGGGCTGGCGCATCCTCGATCGGCGGGTGCGGACGCCGGCAGGCGAGGTCGATCTGGTGGCGAGGAAGGGCAATCTCGTCGCCTTCGTCGAGGTGAAGGCACGCGCGACGGTGGCCGAACTCGATTTCGCGATCGACGAGCGGCGGCTGGCGCGAGTCGCGGCGGCGGCGGAATATCTGATGTCGCGTTATGCCGGGCCGGGCGACGACATCCGCGTCGACGTCATCCTGCTCGCGCCGGGTACACGGCCGCGCCATATCGAGAATGCCTGGATCGGGTGACGACGAATCCGCTAGCCGTAGGTAATGCCGTGCCGCTCCGGAAATTTCGCAAGGGCGCGCTGCCATTCCTGGCTGTCGGTCAGGCGAGAATGCGTGATCAGCAGCTTTTCCCATCCCGGCAGACCGCGAATGACGCGCTTGGCGGAGGCGACGAGATCGGGATGCATGAACGGGCTGAAGGTCAACTGCCTGACGCTAGTCGGATCGAGGGCGATATCGACCTTGTCGACCTTGTCGGCGGCGTGGCCGATCACGCGGAGTTCCGCCTCATCGATGAAACCTTTCCTCTTCAGGAACGGCAGGCTGTGAATGTCCGTCGCGTCGATCTCGCCGATGGCGTCGAGATTGACATAGTTCATCGCACCAAACTGACAGTTCGCGCATTTGGCGATCATCGCCTCGAACGGTTTGCGGTGGAACACGACGCACACGCCCGATGAATCGCCAGCAAAAACCTGCCAATGGTGAAATGTCTCGGCGGCCCCGGTCAGGCACATCGCGCCGACAAATCCGAGGTGAAGCGTCTTCTGATACACCTCCATCGATTTGCGATCGTTGGCATCCTTCCATGAGGAATAGCTCACCAGTGTCAGCCGCTGGTTCAGCAGCATATCGAGCACGATCGGCAGGGTGGTGTAGCGGCGCAGCGGACGAGGAGCGGGTGTGAGCTTGACCATCGGCCGACCATAGCTCGCACAATCTTATCAGGGAATTGCGCGCCGCCGGGCACCGGCCGCATGGTCCCTTCGTGTCGAGATTATCCAGATCGGATGACAGCGGCCCCCGGCATACCTACATGCGCGGCGACAGGGAGAATGCAGTGAGCCTTACCGTCGCCGTCCAGATGGACCCGCTCGACCAGATCAACATCACCGGCGATTCGAGCTTCGCGCTGATGCTCTCGGCACAGGCGCGCGGGCACCGGCTGTTTCATTACGCCGCCGAGGACCTCAACTGGGCCGACGGAAAGCTCTGGGCCAGGGCGCATCCGGTGACGGTGCAGCGCGTCGATGGCGATCATTTCACCTTCGGCGAGCCGGTCAGCCTCGATCTCGGCGAGCAGGCCGATGTCATCCTGATGCGGCAGGATCCGCCGTTCGACCTGGGTTACATCACCGCGACCCACCTGCTCGAACGGATCGCCGACAAGACCCTGGTGGTCAACGACCCCGCCAGCGTGCGCAACGCGCCGGAGAAGGTCTTCGTGCTCGACTATGCGCAATACATGCCGCCGACGCTCGTCACGCGCAGCCTCGACGAGGTGCGGGCATTTCTCGCGGTGCATGGCGAGATCGTGGTCAAGCCGCTGCACGGCAATGGCGGCAAGGCGATCTTCAAGGTCGGCAGCGATGGCGCCAACCTTTCGGCACTGATCGAGGTGTTCAATCAGACCTGGCGCGAGCCGCACATGATCCAGGCCTTCCTCCCCGATGTGGCGAAGGGCGACAAGCGCATCGTACTGGTCGATGGCGAGGTCGCGGGCGCGATCAACCGCCTGCCGGGTGCGGGCGAGATCCGCTCGAACCTCGCCGTGGGCGGTTCGGCGGTGAAGACCGAGCTCACCGCGGAAGAACGCGAGATCTGCGCGGTGCTCGGGCCGGAACTGAAGCGGCGCGGCCTGTTGTTCGTCGGCATCGACGTGATCGGCGGCAAGTGGCTGACCGAGATCAACGTCACCTCGCCGACCGGCATCGTCGCGATCGAGCGCTTCGACGGGACCGATGTCGCCGGGCTGATCTGGGACGCGATCGAGCGGAAGGTGGCGGCACGGGCCTAACCCGTTCAATGCCCAAGCCGTCATGCCGGACTTGTTCCGGCATCCACTGATCAGCAGACCCAGCGACCGTTGATGTGCGGCACGGTGGCCCCCGGAACAAGTCCGGGGTGACGATCCATTATTGGCGCGCCGCGGCCTTATGCCCGCGGATGGGCGTTGCGATAAACATCCAGGAGATGTGCGGCATCGACCTGAGTGTAGATCTGTGTCGAACTGAGGCTGGCATGGCCGAGCAGTTCCTGCAGCGCGCGCAGGTCCGCCCCTCGGCCCAGCAGATGCGTCGCGAACGAATGGCGCAGCGCGTGCGGCGTGGTGCGTTCGCCGAGACCCAGCCGGCCGCGTGCGCCTTGCACCGCGCGGCGGATCAGCACCGGTGACAGCGGGCCACCTTTCGCGCCGCGGAACAGCGGTTCGTCGCGCTTGAGCGGCCAGGGGCACAGCGCGACATAGCCCTCGATCGCCGCGCGCACCTGCGGCAGCAAGGGCACGATGCGAGTCTTGTCGCGCTTGCCGGTGACGCTGAGCGTGGCGCCGAGCGGCATGATCTTTGCGGTCAGCCCGACCGCCTCGCCAATGCGCAGGCCGGCGCCGTAGAGCAGCATCAGCACCGCCCAGTCGCGCGCGCCGATCCACGCCTCGCGCGCCTCGTCGGCGACATCCTCGGCCAGCGCCACCGCCTCGTCGGGCGAGATCGGGCGCGGCACGCCCTTCTTGACGCGTGGCCCCTTGAGGCGCGGCGCCGCGCCATCGCCACCGACGAAGCGCAGGAACCCGCGCACCGCCGACAATTCGCGCGCCGCCGATGCATTGCCGAGCCCTTCACCGCGGCGCTGGGCGAGATAGGCGCGCAGATCGGCCGCGCTGGTCTGCGCGAGGGCCGCCGCATCGACCGCGCCGCCCCAATGCCCCGACAGAAAACGGGTCAGCCGCCCGGCCGTCGCCTGATAGGCGCGCACGGTATGCGGCGAGCGCCGCCGGTCGCGCGCGAGATGGCTGGCCCAGGCGGCGGACAGGTGATCCATATCGGGTATCTAAACCGCCATTATGGTCCAGAATACAACGAGATTTTAAGGTCCACCGGGCCAAGGTGGCAGGATGAATGCCACTTCCTCCGATGAAGCAGCCCGGCTGGCGGTGCTGGCGAAGCTCGATCTCGGCAATGCGACTCCCGAGGCCGAGCTGGACGCGATCGCCGCGCTTGCCGCGAACGTGACCGGCTTTCAGATCGGCGGGATCATTATCGTCGGCGAGCGCGACGCCTGGGCCAAGGCGCGCCACGGCATCGGCGCGCTGGTCAGCCCGCGACGCCACGCCTTTTGCGATGTGGTGCTGGCCAGCGGCGAGATGCTGCTGGTGGAGGACGCGGCGGGCGATCCACGCTTTGCCGCCAACGTCAATGTCACCGGGCTCGCGGCGACGCGCGGTTATGCCGGTGTGCCGATCACGGTTGCCGGGCAGCGGATCGGCGTGCTGTGCGTGCTCGACCCCACACCGCGCCTGCTCGATGAGACGCGGCAGGAGGCGCTGCGCCAGCTCGGCCGGGTGACCGAGGCGCTGATCGCGACACGCCTGTCGATGCGCGTCGCCGAGCAGGCGGCACGCGAGAGCGCCGCCGCGACACGCCGCTATCGTCGCCAGGACCGCACTTTCCGCCAGGCCGAGCGCCTCGCCAGGGTCGGCTCCTATCGCTATCGGCTCGACGACGCCCAGCTCGAATGGTCCGACGAGGTCTATCGCATCCACGGCCTCGAACCGGGCGAGTTGCCGCGCATGGGCCGCGCGCTCGATTTCTATGCGCCGCACCACCGTGGCAAGGCCGCCGAGACGCTTGCCCACACCATCGAGACCGGCGACCCGTTCGATGTCGAGGCCGATTTCATCACCGCCAAGGGCCAGCTGCGCCGCATCCGTTCGGTCGGCGAACTCGAGGTCGAGGGCGGCAAGCCGATCGCGGTCATCGGCGTGATGCAGGATGTGACCGAACGCTATCGCCTCGAGCAGAGCCTGCGCGCCTCGGCCAATATCGACGAGGTCACCTCGATCGCCAACCGCGCCAGCTTCAACCGCGCGCTGGAAATGGCGATGATCCGATCGGGCGAGCGCGGCTCGCCGATGATGCTGGCGGTGATCGATCTCGACGATTTCAAGGCGATCAACGACACGCATGGCCATATGGCCGGCGACGATGTGCTGCGCGCCGTGGGTGCGCGGCTGCGCCAGCCCTGGCTGTGCGACAGCTTCGCCGCGCGTCTCGGCGGCGACGAATTCGCGCTGATCATCGAACATGAGGAATTCGTCGCGGACCCGCAGGCCTTCGCGCAGCGCCTGTCGCGCGCCCTGGCCACGCCGGCGATCACCCCGGCGGGCGAAATCCCCGTCTCGGGCACGGTCGGCACGGCGGTGCTGAGCGACGATATCGAGGCGATGCGCGACCTGCTCCACGCCGCCGACAGCGCGCTGTACGAGGGCAAGCGCCGCCGTCGCGCCTTCGCCCTGCGCCGCCGTCTGCCCCGCGCCGCGAACGAGTAGTTTCGAAAAACCATATCCGTCGCCATATGGGCCGCAATGTCCCGCGCCCGCGTCCTCGTCATGAACTCCGCGCTCGGCCCGCTCGATTACCGCGTGCCGCATGGCATGAGCGTCGAGCCGGGCTCGATCGTCATCGCCCCGCTCGGGCCGCGCCAGTTGCTCGGCGTGGTGTGGGAGCCCGAGCGCATGCCGTCCGATGCCGAGGTCGGCGACAACCGGCTGCGCAACCTGATGGGCGTCGCGCCGGTACCGCCGCTCGCTGCACCCTTGCGGCGGCTGATCGAATGGACCGCGGATTATTATCTCGCGCCGCCGGCTTCCGTCGCACGGATGGCGATGCCGTCGAGTTCGGCACTGGAGGGCGCGCGCACCGTCACCGAATATCGCCCGACCGGGCTGGTGCCCGAGCGCCTCACCCCGCAGCGCGAACAGGCGCTGGAGCGCATTGCCGATCGCCAGGGGCTGATCCGCGAACTGGCGCTGGCTGCCGATGTGTCGGACGGCGTGATCCGCGGCCTGGTCAAGATCGGCGCGATCGAGGCGGTCGAGGTCGATATCGACAGCCCCTTCCCGCTCCCCGACCCCGATTTCCTCCAGCCGGCTTTGTCGCCCGACCAGCGCGCCGCCGCCGGGACGCTGGTCGCCGATGTCACCGCGCATCGTTTCCAGCCGACCTTGCTCGACGGCGTGACCGGCTCGGGCAAGACCGAGGTCTATTTCGAAGCGGTCGCGGCGGCGATCCGCGAGGGGCGGCAGACGCTCGTCATGCTGCCCGAGATCGCGCTGACCGAACCTTTCCTCACGCGCTTCGCCGCGCGTTTCGGCTGCGCGCCGGTGGCGTGGCATTCGGGCCTGCGCCAATCGCAACGCCGCCGCGCGTGGCGCGCCATCGCCAGCGGTGAGGCTTTGGTCACCGTCGGGGCGCGCTCCTCGTTGTTCCTGCCTTACGCCAATCTCGGCCTGATCGTCGTCGACGAGGCGCATGAGACCAGCTTCAAGCAGGAAGAAGGCGTGCATTATCACGCCCGCGACGTGGCGGTGATGCGCGGCAAGTTCGAGGAGTGCCCCGTCATTCTCGCCTCGGCCACACCGGCGATCGAGACGCGCCAGCAGGTCGAGATCGGGCGCTATGCCGAACTCAAACTGCCCGGCCGCTGGGGCGCGGCCGAACTGCCGGCGATCCAGGCGATCGATCTGTTGCAGGAACCGCCCGAGCGCGGCCGCTGGATCGCGCCGCGGCTGGTCAAGGCACTGGAGGAAACGCTGGAGCGCGGCGAACAGGCGCTGATGTTCCTCAACCGGCGCGGCTACGCCCCGCTGACCTTGTGCCGCACCTGCGGCCACCGCTTCCAATGCCCCAATTGCACCGCCTGGATGGTCGAGCACCGGCTGGTGCGCCGCCTGGCCTGCCACCATTGCGGCCATGTCGAGCCGGTGCCGCGCGCCTGCCCGGAATGCGGCAATGAGGACACCTTGGTCGCCGTCGGCCCCGGCGTCGAGCGCATTGCCGATGAGGTCCGCGCGCTGTTCCCCGAGGCCAAGACAGCGGTGATCACCTCCGACACGATCTGGTCGCCGGCCAAGGCAGCCGAGTTCGTCCACCGCATGGAGGCGGGCGAGATCGACATCATCGTCGGCACGCAACTCGTCACCAAGGGCTACCACTTCCCCAATTTGACGTTGGTCGGCGTGATCGACGCCGACCTCGGCCTGGGCGGTGGCGATCTGCGCGCGTCGGAGCGCACCTTCCAGCAGATCATGCAGGTGTCGGGGCGCGCCGGGCGCGGCGCCAAGCCGGGCCATGTCTATATCCAGACCCACAGCCCCGATGCACAGGTGATGCGCGCGCTGATCACCGGCGATGCCGACGCCTTCTACCTCGCCGAGACCGAATCGCGCCGCGAGGCCGGCGCGCCGCCGTTCGGTCGCTTTGCCGGGATCGTCGTGTCGAGCGAGGATCAGTCGGCCGCGCATGAGATCGCCAAACTGATCGGTCGTGCCGCGCCCGAGGTCGAAGGCATGCAAGTCTATGGCCCCGCCCCCGCCCCGCTCGCCATGCTGCGCGGGCGGCATCGCTACCGGCTGCTGGTCCATGCCCGGCGTGCGCTGGACGTGCAGGACGTGATCCGCGCCTGGCTCGGCGCGCTGGAATGGCCGTCCAAGGTGCGCGTGGTGGTCGACGTCGATCCGTACAGCTTCGTGTGAGAGGCAGCTGCCGCAAGGCGCTTGAACGGGTCGGAAAATTGCCCGACAGAAACGCGATGGCGGATATGGCTCGAATGATGATGCGCTGGCTTCTCCTGCTCGCGGCGCTGTGCGGGTTCGCCGGCGTCGCCCGCGCCGACGACATCTCCGC
>NZ_JAQGLG010000149.1 GCF_028292965.1 Sphingomonas bacterium
CTGCGCGTCACCTCGGTCGCCACCCCGGGTTCCAGCGCCACGCAGCGCGCCACATAAGGTCCGACCAGCCGCGGCACGTCGCGCATCCGACCGGTCGCATTGAGGATGCGGCCATAGAGGAAGGCGCCGGCGCACGGTTCCGGATTGGCCACCAGGCTGCGCGCGAGACGGGCAGCGGCATCCGCGCCGCGATCGTCGACCAGCCAGGCGATCCGCGCCAGCTCCACTTCCGCCGTGCCGCGGTCCTTTGGCGATGCGGCGGGATCGTCGGCCACCGCGCGATAGAGCGCCTCCGCCTTCGGCACGTCATAGGCCATATAGGCCGAACGTGCCGCGTCGATCGACGCGGCCGCGGCGGCGGCAGGCGGCAGGACGAGCGCGAGCAGGGCCGCGAGAAAGAATCTGGTCATGCCCCCTTATCGGGCGGTCGCGGGATCGCCGTCTTGAATCGAGCGGCCATCCCGCCGCGCCACGCGCGCGGCGGCCGACCTGACAGCCAGCGCACCGCGCGGCTCATATGTGCCTGGTCGGCGAAACCCAGATCATAGGCGATGCCGGCGAACGGCCGCTCGGTGGTGACGATCAGCTTCCATGCCTGCAGCGCCCGGCTGCGCGTGCGGTACAGCAAAGGCGAGATGCCATAGGCCTGGTCGAACTGGCGGCGCAGCGTGCGCGGCGCGGTGCCGGTGCGCGCCGCCCAGTCGCCGAGCGTCAGGCCGGGATCATGATCGAGCCCGGCGGCGAGCCGGTCGGGCGCGTCATTCTCGCCATCCACCCTGACGATCGCTGTGCGCAGCAGGCGCTCGGCGGCGTCGCGATCGGCCAGGATGTCGCGCGCCAATGCTTCCGGATCGGCGACGCGCCCGGTCGCCAGACGCAGCGCCGCGCCGTGCGTCAGCGCGATGTTGACGACCGTCGCGCCGACCGATTCGAACCAGTCGGCATGGGCCGAGAAGGGCCGGTGGACGATCACGTCGCCGGCGCTCACCCGCCGCCGCCCGCCATCGCCGGCCTCGACATAACGCCCGGCCAGCACGATCGCGGCATAGCCCGCGTCGTGCTGATGCCATGGCATCGACGCGCAGGAGCGGATCACCTGGGTATCGAGATCTGCTGGGGGCATCTTCCTCACCGGCCTGGGTGACGGCAACTTCGCACCGCGTCGCCGCACTTTCAATCCGTCGCCTGCGCCTGGCATTGGTCTGCCTCTTTTATCCGAACTGGACCAAGGCGAGGCGCCGGGTTGGCGGTAAGGCAGCACGCACGTACATCCGGGCGGCCCGATTTCGGGCGGTCGCCGACCGGATGATATAATGTATTGTCATTTACAATAATACATTGCATCGCTATTCGCCTTTCCCTACGCGCGTCGGGCGAAAGCCGGGGGAAGATCGCCGCCTCATGCCATGGTTGAAAAGCCTGATCTGCGGCGCGGCCGTGCTGCTCGCCCCGGCGGCCGTCCGGGCCGACGAGCATAAACCATCGGCCGCGATCCGTTATACCACCGACATCATCGGCAACGTCGCCGGCGGCGAACGGCGTGATACGCACTGGATCGGGCGGCTCGATCTCGACCTTGACAGCGGCACGGGCCTGTTGGGTATCGACGGCGCCCACGCCCATGCCGATATCTTCCTGCTCCATGGCGGCGGCTTCTCCGACCGGGTTGTCGGCGACGCGCAGGTGGTGAGCAATGTCGACGCGCCCCACGCCATCCGCCCGTTCGAGGCATGGGTCGAGGCGCCGCTCGGCGGCGGCGTGCGCGCCAAGGCGGGGCTGGTCGATCTCAACAGCGAATTCGATCTGCAATCGGTCGGCGCGCTGTTCCTCAACAGCTCGTTCGGCATCGCGCCGGATTATTCGCAGTCCGGCCTGAACGGTCCGTCGATCTTTCCGATCACCTCGCCCGGCCTCGTCGTTGCAGTCGAGCGGCCGCGCTGGACGCTGCGCGTGGCGGCGTTCGACGCGATCTCGGGCGACCCCGACCATCCGCACCGCACCCTGCCCGGCCCGTTCTTCCGCAGCGGCGCGCTGCTGGCGGTCGAGGGCGATGTGAAGGTCGGTGTGGGCGGCGAGCTTCAGGTCGGTGCCTGGTATTATACCGACCGCTTCGAGCGGCTCGATGACCTGGGCAAAGGCCGCAGCGCGGGCGCCTATGTGCAGTATGAGCAGACGCTGCTCGGCAACGACAAAAGCGGCGCGCTGCGCGGCTGGGTCCGCGCCGGCCGCGCGACGTCCGACGTCAACCAGATCGGGGTCTATGCCGGCGGCGGGCTTACCTGGGGCACGAAGGATCGCAATTACGGCATCGCCATTGCCCATGCCCGCCTCGGCGACCCAGCGCTGCGGGCCTTCGCCCTTGCGCTCACGCCCCGCGGCCGCTCGGAAACGACGCTCGAACTCACCGCGCGGCGCCGGCTGGCGCACTGGGTCGTGGTGCAGCCGGACGTGCAATATGTCCGGCACCCGAGCTGGGGCGCGGTGCCGGATGCGCTGGTGGTCGGGTTGCGACTGCATTTCCGGGCAGGCAAGACGGACTAGCCGCCGCCGATTGCGGATTTCGCCGATCACGGGCAAGCTGCGCCGATGATCGTCAGCCTTCTCAGCCTGTTGCTTGCGGTGGATGCAACCTCTGTCCAGCAGGACCCGCAAGTCCTGTTCCATGATCCCGTGCGCGACGTCGATATCCGCTATGACATGACGGGTCCGAATGTCGTGTTTTCGGCGGAATTGCCGGTTGGCTGGTCCTTCACGGTGGAGATCGATGGCGACCGCAATGGCGCCTAGGGCAATGGCGCAGGG
>NZ_JAQGLG010000197.1 GCF_028292965.1 Sphingomonas bacterium
GACGACTATGTCGATTATATCGTCGAATTCCTCGAGACGATCGGCAAGACCGGCGACGGCAGTCGCCCACACATGCTCGCCGTCTGTCAGCCATCGGTGCCCTGCTATGCCGCAGCCGCGCTGATGAGCGCCGACAAGAACCCGCATCGCCCGGCAACGCTGACGCTGATGGGCGGCCCGATCGACACGCGTGAGGCGCCGACCGCGGTCAACACGCTGGCGACCGAGCGGCCGCACACCTGGTTTGAGCAGAATGTCATCGCGACGATCCCGGCGACATATCCGGGTGCCGGGCGCAAGGTCTATCCCGGCTTCCTGCAGCTCGCCGGCTTCATGTCGATGAACCTCGGCAGCCACATGATGTCGCATTACGAGATGTTCAAACACTTGGTGCAGGGCGACGACGAGAGCGCCGACGCAACCAAGGATTTCTACGACGAATACCGCTCGGTCTGTGACATGACCGCGGAATTCTATCTCCAGACGATCGACGTGGTGTTTCAGGACCATGCGCTGCCCAAGGGCACGATGACGCATCGTGGCCGGGTGGTCGATGCCGGCGCCATCACCGATATCGCCCTGTTGGCGATCGAGGGCGAGAAGGACGATATTTCAGGCCTGGGCCAGACCAGAGCCGCGTTGACGCTGGCGACCAGCCTGCCAGACAGCGAGAAGCAATATGTCATGGCCAAGGGCGCCGGCCATTACGGCATCTTCAACGGCAGCAAATGGCGCAAGATCATCGCGCCTGTCGTCGAACAGTGGATTGCCGCACACGCAGGATAATCACGGGCCGGTGCCGGTCGCACCAACAACGGCGCTGTTGACGCACAGCGACCTGGACGACGTCACCGGTCCCCTCTCAGCTCCACAAGAACCGTACCAGCAGGTAACCGATCACCACCATCACCGCCCACAGCGCGATGACGATCGCCACGCCGGCCATTCCTTGGGGCCCGGACTGTGCCTCCATCGCTTCGGCACGATATTCGTCCATCCGTCCCGCCGGCAGCAGGCGCTCGAACAACCAGATGCCGAGCGGGATGAGCAGCATGTCGTCGACCAGCCCGAGGACCGGAATGAAGTCGGGGATCAGGTCGATCGGCGACAGCGCGTAGCCCGCGATCAGCCAGCCGACCGCACGCACCCCCAGCGGGGTGCGCGGATCGCGCGTTGCCAGCCACACCGCGTGCGCCTCGACCGCGAGACGTCGCACCAGTGACGGCGGGGGTACGGGCGCTGCGCCGTGCGGCGCCGTCATGTTGCCGTCGTGCCCACCTTGGCGTGGCTGCCTTCCTCGCTGGGGTTGATCCTCCCGCCGAACAGCATCTTGACCTTGCCCGACAGGCTCATATCGGTTTCCCATAATTCGGCGCTGTCGATGTCGAGGCGCAGCAGCGTCAGATCGGGGTCGTCCTTGCCGCCCGGAAACCAGGCCTCGACCTGCTTGTTCCACAGCTTGTCGATCATCGCGAAGTCGTTGTCGCGCGCGATCATGCCTGACAGGCAGGCGAAGAAATCATGCCCCTTGGACACGAACTGCGCCATCACCTTGCCGCCGCCGGCGAGGCGGTTGTCCTTGCCGGCGAAGAAGAACAACGTGTCGGTCTGATCCTCGTCGAGCTGCGCTGTCAGCGGCTCGCTATGCGTCGATCCGTCGGCCGGGCCGACCATCACGAACGGGCTCGCCGCCATCTTCTTCCACAGGGTCTGCTTGATGTCGTCGGTGTCGGCCATGGCATGTCTCCGGTTCGTTCAGCAGGCATAACGAGCGGAGCGGTGGAGGTTTCCCGGCGATCCGCGCTTTCAGGCCGATCGAAGGCCCGCCGGGGTTGTCGGCTTCATCAATCCCCATATGATCGGGAAGCAGGCGATCAGCGGCTGAAAGTCGATCAGCACCACGGAGAGTGGCGCCGGCGTGACACCGGCAAATATCGGCAGGGCGACCGTCGTATCGAGCAGATCCCAGCTGAAATGCATGGGAAAGAGAAACAGGAGCACCCACCACGCGCTGATCCCGGCGTTGCGCAGTCGGCGGATCGTGACGAGCAGCAGAAGCAGGTCGACGCATAACGCGACCGCGACAGCCGATCCGATAACGGTCTTCGACAAGGCTTGCCCGGCATAGGTCGATATCGCGAACATGACGGCCGCAAAGGCCAGATAGGCAAGGCAGGCCAACCGATAGTCGCGCGATCGGTGCGGTAAGCCGGGTGAATCCGATCGAACAGGCTGGCCATTTGGTCATCAGACACGCGGCGTTCTTCGCGGTCAATCCAATGGGCGGAGCAGCCGAACCGGCCGCAACGGAACAACACGGTCCGCCACCCATTGATCTCGCATCAAGGAGAGAATCGATGCGCAAGACAATTGCCATGGCCGCAGCCCTGATCCTCGTGGGCTTGAGCGTTGCGGGTTGCCGTGACCATCCCGGCTATCCCAGCGATCGTCGCGGTCATCATGACCAGGCTCATGATCACGACCATTATCGCTGAGCATAGCGCCGATCTGAACTGCCCTCGGTCAGTTCGTAGTGATGGTGGTCGTGCTCGTCACTTCGGTCGGGATCGGCACATCCTTGTCGATATAAGCGATCATCTTGTCGACCATCTGCCCGACTTTCTTCATGGCCTCCGCCTGGCTGGTTTCGGCCGTGCCGGTCGCCAGAATGTGGATCCGCGTCGATGACGCCGTGTCGCTGGGCTTAAAACGCGCGGTGACGGACGCCTGCTCCTTGTCGCCGATCCGGAACGACAGGGTGAGCGACTTGCCGGGGTCCTTGCTCACGAGAAACTTCGCCGTCGTCTGATGATCGCACATGCGATCGACGCACACGCCCTCGATCGCCGGTTTGGCGGCGATGTCGTCGGCGAAACGGGCAAAGGCGGCATAGGTCACCTCGGGCGGTCGGGCGGCGACGCGATCGATGCCGCCATCGTTGATGCCGCCGAAAAAGGCATAGCCGCCCGCGGCCAATGCAGCGCCGACCAGCAGCAAACCCTTCATGAAAAATCTCCCGCTCCCTGACGAAAGATTTGCCCCTAAGCGGTTAAGGAATCTCGAACATCGCGGCTATTCCGGCGACGATCATCGCCAAGCAGTGAGGCGCCTGCGGTTCAGGCCGTGCTGCAACATGCATGAAAAGGGCGCCGCGCTTCCGGTGCGGCGCCCTTTATCCGGTCGGGTTCAGAGGACTTCGAACAGCCCGGCCGCGCCCATGCCGCCACCGATGCACATCGTCACCACGACGTGCCTGGCTCCGCGACGCTTGCCCTCGATCAGCGCGTGGCCGGTCGCGCGCGCGCCGGTCATGCCGTACGGATGGCCGATCGAGATCGCGCCGCCCGAGACATTGAGCAGTTCGTTGGGAATGCCGAGCTTGTCGCGGCAATACAGCACCTGCACCGCGAACGCCTCGTTCAGCTCCCACAGGCCGATGTCGTCCATCTTCAGGTTGAAGCGTTCGAGCAGCTTGGGGATCGCGACGACCGGGCCGATGCCCATCTCGTCCGGCTCGGTGCCGCCTACCGCCATGCCGAGATAACGACCGAGCGGCTGGAGACCGCGCTTCTCGGCGAGCTTCTCTTCCATCAACACGCTGGCCGAGGAGCCGTCCGACAGCTGGCTGGCATTGCCGGCGGTAATCGTCATGCCCGGGCCCATCACCGGCTGCAGTGCCTTCAGGCCCTCCAGCGTGGTGTCGGCGCGGTTGCCCTCATCCTTCGCCAGCGTCACTTCCCTATAAGTGACCTCCTTGGTCTCCTTGTTGACGATCGCCATCGTCGCGGTGACCGGCACGATCTCCTTGTCGTAATAACCGGCGGCCTGCGCGGCGGCGGTGCGTTGCTGCGACTGGAGGGCGTATTCGTCCATCGCGTCGCGGCTGATGCCGTAGCGTTTGGCGACGACCTCGGCGGTGCCGAGCATCGGCATGTAGATGTCCTTGTGCATCGCGACCAGTTCGGGGTCGGGCGCGACATTCATCTTGGGCGTCTGCACCAGGCTGATGCTCTCGACGCCGCCGCCAATGGTGATATCCATGTTATCGGTGATGATCTGCTTCGCCGCGGTGGCGATCGCCATCAGGCCCGACGAGCATTGCCGGTCGAGCGACATGCCCGACACGCTGACGGGCAGGCCGGCGCGCAGCAGCGAGGTGCGGGCGATATTGCCGGCCTGGTGGCCCTGCTGCAGCGCGCAGCCATAGACGACATCATCGACCTCGGCACCGTCGATCCCGGCGCGCTCGACCGCGGCCTTGATCGCATGGCTGGCCAGCGTGGGGGAGGGCGTGTTGTTGAACGCGCCGCGATAGGCGCGGCCGATCGGGGTGCGGGCAGTGGAAACGATGACGGCGGAACGCATTGGGAATTTCCTTCTTCAACTCCCCTCCCGCAAGCGGGAGGGGCTGGGGGTGGGCGCCCGGCTAATCAGGGGCGGTGAATTTCGTGGAGAGCGGGCGCCCACCCCCCGACCCCCTCCCGCAAGCCGGAGGGGGAGAAGTTTCAAACGAAAATCAGGCCGATCCATTCGGCGATCATCGCGGGCTTGTCCTCGCCCTCGATCTCAATCGTGATCTCATGGGTCTGCTGCCACTGGCCGGGCCGCTTCTCGGCGAATTCGGCCAGCACGAAGCGACCGCGCACGCGCTTGCCCGAGCGTACCGGTTGCAGGAAACGCACTTTGTTGCCTCCGTAATTGACGCCCATCTTGACGCCTTCGATCTGCGGCACGTCAATCAGTTTCGCGGCGAGCAGCGGGATCAGCGACAGAGTGAGAAAGCCATGAGCGACGGTGCCGCCGAACGGCGTGAGCTTCGCCAGTTCGGGGTTGATATGAATAAACTGATGGTCGCCAGTCGTGTCGGCGAACTTGTCGATCATCTCCTGGCTGACCGTCACCCAGCCCGACACGGTCTCGCTGCCGATCTGTCCGGCGCGTTCCTGAGGGGTGATCGTCGCCATGCTCTTCCCCGATTGCGGCAGCGCAACATCGCGCGCGATCCCCTTAGGCGTCGACTCCGTATCGGCGCAAGTCTTGGCCGACCGAAAACAGGAATATGCGGCGGCATATGCGGGTGAGGCCGCGTATTTACACGCAAGTGTTGCAAGGCAAGAGCGAACCCGAAATTCAAAAATGATCGACTGTGCGACGTGACTTGACCTGCGTGGCATTTCGCGGCCTCTTCGCGCGGCGGCGATTCCCTCGCCGTATCGGGGGCTTAGGGATATGAAGATCAGGACGACGGCGAGCGCGCTTGCGCTCGCACTGGCGGCGGTCACCGCACCGGCCGGCGCGCAGGACGGTAATCAGACCGCGCAGACGGGGCCTTCGCCCGAACTGATCGCGTTCGTGAAGAACCTGCACAAGCAGACCGGCGACGTGGCGATCCCCGCAGCGCACGCCGTGATGCATCTCGGCACGCGATACTATTTCCTCGGCCCCGACGAGGCGAAGCGCGTGCTGGTCGATGTGTGGCACAACCCGCCCAGTGCGGTGAGCAATGTGCTTGGCCTGATCCTGCCGGCCGACAAGACCTTGGCTGACAATATCTGGGGCGCGGTCGTCACCTATCAGGACAGCGGCTATGTGCCGGATACCGACGCCAGCAGCCAGGATTACGACAAGGTTCTGAACGACCTGCGCGAAGGCGAGGCGGCGGACAATGAGGCGCGCAAGAAGGAAGGCTATCCGGAGCTCAGCGTCGTCGGCTGGGCGCAGCAGCCATCCTATGACAAGGCGAGTCACTCGCTGATCTGGGCGCGCGATCTGAAGTCGAGCGACTCGACGGTCGACGGCCTCAATTACGATGTACGATCACTCGGGCGGCACGGCGTGCTCAGCCTCAACATGATCTGGGACATGCCCCATCTCGCTGAAGTGCGCACGGCTGCGGCCGATCTCGGCAAGGCGGCCGGGTTCGAGAAGGGCTCGACCTATGCCGACTATGACAAGTCGGTCGACAAGACCGCCGAATATGGTCTGGCCGGCCTGGTCGCGGCGGGCGTCGGCGTGGTGGCGATCAAGAAACTCGGTTTCCTCGCGCTCGTGCTCGGCTTCGGTAAGAAGCTGATCCTGCTGGTCGTCGTGGCGGGCGCCGCGATATGGCGTGGGATCAAGCGCATCTTCGGCCGCAAGACCGACACGCTGGAAGGCTAAAGTCTGGAAGATTGAAGTCGGCAGGTGGCATTCGAATTCCCTCCACCCCGGCGGAGGCCGGGGCCCAGTCGGGAAGCACTCGCGAGGGCGTACTGCGCTATCCGCTGAAGGCTCGATACTGGGCCGGCCTCCACCGGGGTGGATTGCTTGCCTGGACGGAAGAGGGCCGGCGTCTGCTTGAGCGAGAGGACCCTAGCCATGCTCCTGATCGTTGGCGGAGCGGTCGCCCGATGACGGTGGCGCGCTGATCTCGCGTTTGCGGCCTCGGGTAGGGACACTGCGCGGATCCATGCCCGCTTCGGCGGCGGTCAGGCCGGTCTGGGTGGGGTAAGCGAGGTCGATCTCCTCGTCGCCAAGGCGCCGGATGATGGCGAGTCCGATCATGTGGCGGGCGTCGAACATGTCCTGAAAGGCGGCGCTGGGCGAATCGAACTGCACGTCGAAATCATAGCTGCTTTGCCCGAAGGCGAGGAAACCGGCGCGGACGAAGGTCATCCTGGCGCGCTCGATCTCTTCCTTGATCATCCCGGGCAGCGCCTCCAGCCTGGCGAGCGGCGTCCATTGCGCCAGGCCGAGCGTGAACTGGACGCGGCGATAGCTGCGCTGGGTGTTGTTGATGATCTCCTTATCGAGCAACTGCTTGTTCGAAATGATCCGCTCCTCGCCGTTGGTGCCGCGGATGCGCGTCGATTTGAGGCCGATCGCCTCGACCGTGCCCGACGATTTGTCATAGCTGATCGCGTCGCCGCGCCGGAATGGTCGGTCGAAGATGATCGCCAGCGCGGCGAACAGGTCGGCGAAGATGCCTTGCGCAGCGAGGCCTATGGCGATGCCGCCGACGCCGAGGCCGGCGATCAGGCCGCTGACGTTCCAGCCGAGATTGGACAGCACCACGACCAGCGCGATGGCGAACAGCGCGAAGGTCACCAGCACGCGGATCAGCCCGACGGCATTGCCCAGCGCCTCGCCATGATAGTCGCCCGAGGCGGTCTTGTGCTCGACCGCGCCGAGGATGATCTCGCGCGCCCACAAAGCGGCCTGGAAGGCGGCGGCGATGGTGAACAGGCCCGAGACGACACGCATCACCGCCTCGGGCGGGTTGGGAATGCGCGCGACCAGCACGATCGCCAGCATCAGGATGAAGAAGAAGCTGGTGCGGGCGATCGCGCGGCCGATGATCGTCCACCATCCGGTGCCTTGCCGGCCGGTGTCGCGGTTGCACAGCCGGTTGCCGAGCGCGCGCCCGGCGGTCAGCGCGAGCACGACCGCCGCGCCCAGGCCCAGCGCGATCAGGATCTGGAGCCATTCGGCATGCAGCCAGGCGTAGCTGGCATCGACCAGGCTCTGCAGCTGGCCGTTGAGATCGGTGACGGTGAAAGGCGGCGCGATCGGCGTCGCGGCGGGGTGCGGTGTCTTGGACATCAGGCAGTCTTAGCCGCAGGTCCCCCTTGCAGGAAAGCGATCAAGCCTCGTTCGGCCCGGCTCAGATAATTGGATGCGCGCGGCAGACGCAGCGCCTCGCGGAAGCGTGATTGACCCTGCTTGATCAGCGCGATCAGATGCGGGTGCACATAGGATTTGCGCGCAATCGCCGGCGTGTTGCCGAGCCGCTCGGTGACGGGTTCGAGCATCGCGGTCAGGCTGAGGTCGTGCTCGGCCGAGGCAAGCGCTTCGAACGCGGTGACGCTCGCCGCCCAGGTGCGGAAATGCTTGGCGGTGAAATCCTCGCCGGTCGCGGCGCGGATATAGGCGTTGACGTCGGACGAGGTGACGGGATGCGCTTCGCCCTCGGCATCGAGCCAGGCGAAGAGATGCTGGTCATCGAGATCCAGCATCTTCTTCACGAAGCGGCTAAGGGAGCGGTCGGTCATGCGCAGGGTGCACAGTTTGCCCGACTTGGCCTTGAACTGCAGTTTCAGCGTGTCGCCGCTGATCCTCGCATGGCGCTTTCGCAATGTGGTCGCGCCGAAACTCTTGTTGTCGCGCGCATAAGCCTCGTTGCCGACGCGAATCTGGCCATTGTCAAGCAGCCGCACCACCGCCGCGACCGCGCGCTCCTTGGTCATGCCGCGCTTGCTCAGGTCGAGTTCAACCTGCTTGCGCAAGCGCGGCAGTGCTTGGCCGAATTCGGCGCAGCGGTCATATTTGGCGCCATCGCGTTTTGCGCGAAAATCGGCGTGGTAACGATATTGCTTGCGACCCTTGTCGTCCCAGCCGATCGCCTGGATGTGACCGTTCGCCCTGGGGCAGAACCATGCGTCGCGGTACGCGGGGGGCAGGCCGATGCGGTTGAGCCGGTCGATCTCGTCGCGATCGGTGATGGGTTCGCCATCGGGTGCATAATAGGCCCAGCCGAGTTTGAGTTTGCGGCGGGTGATGCCCGGCTTGCTGTCGTCGCAATAACTTAGTCTCGTCACGCCCGCTCCTTCGCTTCGCCGTTGGAAATGCCTGGATCGTCGCGATGTTCCGGAACGGGTGACCGGGCCGGTCGTTGAGCGGGCGTTCCCCCTCGCAGCGGAGTTTCCTGTCATGGCCGACATTTCCCACGCCCGCGTCCTGATCCTCGCGACCGATGGATTCGAGCAATCCGAATTGTTCGAGCCGCGCCAGGCGCTGCTCGATCTCGGCGCCAAGGTGACGCTCGCTTCACCCAGAACCGATCCGATTCAGGGCATGAAACATGCCGAGAAGGGCGCGACGATCACGCCCGACATCACGCTCGGTCAGGTTGATGCCAACGACTATGATTTGCTGCTGCTGCCCGGTGGCGTAGCCAATCCCGATGCGCTGCGGATGGAGGAACGCGCGGTCGAGATCGCGCAGGAATTCGCCGATGACGACAAGCCGATCGCCGCCATCTGCCATGGGCCGTGGCTGCTGGTCGAAGCCGATGTCGTGGATGGGCGGCGCATGACGAGCTGGCCATCGGTGCGCACCGATCTGGCCAATGCCGGTGCCGACGTGGTCGACGAGGAAGTGGTGATCGACGACAATTTCATCACCAGCCGCAAGCCGGAAGATATCCCGGCGTTCAATCGGGCGATCATTGCGATGCTGCAGGACGTCGTGGTGTCAGCCTAGCGCGCGGTGTGGCGTCGCTCGCGGGTGAGGATCGGCAGGCGCAGGCGGTTGACCCATTTCTGCGCCGGGCGTTCGACCAGATGGTGGAGCGTTATCGAGGCCATCAGCACCATCGCCAGATACAAAGCGATCAGTATCGGCGGGATGGCGCGTGCGTCGCTGACCAGCGCCAGTTTGAAGGCGACGAACAGCAGGAAGTGCGACAGGTAGGTCGCGTAGCTTATCTCGCCGAGATAGTGCAGCCAGTCAGCCTCGAGCGGATTGCCCTTGCGCCCGCTCGACAAGGCGAAGGCGAGCAGGCCGGCAGCGAACGCGCCCGGGATCGCCAGCGTTTCGGGCATCGTGCCGCCGGCCCAGAGCAGCAGCAGTGCCACGGATATCGCCGCGGCAGTCCAGCCGGGCAGGCGGGGCGTGTTGCGCCAGCGCCACCACAATGCGCCGATCATCGTGCCACAGGCGAATTCGAGCATGCAGCGCCGCAACCCGAAACGCGCGATATCGAAGCCGAGATTGGTCGTGCCGCTCTCGGCCATCACCGCGTGGAGCAGGATCAGCAATGCCGCGCCCGCGCCGATCACCGCCGCGGTCGGCACGCGCTTCCAGTCGATCGCCAGCGTGAGCAGCGGGAACAGCAGATAGGCGCCGAGTTCGCAACTGATCGACCAGCTCGGGTCGTTCCAGGCGAGGTGATCGGTGAAGCCCCAATTCTGCAGCAGCAGCACATGCAGGGGCAGTTGCGCGAACGGATAATCGTCCGGCGTGGCATGGCCGGTACCGACCAGCAGCAGCGCCAGCGCCACCGCGCCCGCCAGCATCACCAAGTGCAGCGGCCAGACGCGGGCGATGCGCTTGTGCAGGAATGCCGGCACGCCGCGCCAGCCTTCCTTGCGTAGCCGGTCGCCCCAGCTCAGCCAGATGACGAAGCCCGACAGCAGGAAGAAGAAATCGACGGCCAGATAGCCTTTGGCGAAGAGCGCCACCGCGCCCGGTGCGAGGCCGGCGACCGACAGGCGGATATGATAGAGCACCACGAACCACGCCGCGATGCCGCGGAGGCTGGTCAGGGTGCGCAGTTCGTGCCTCATAGTGCCGGCTCCGGCGTGCGACGCGTTACCTTGCGCATCGGGCGCCAGCCGCTTTCGCTGCGCCGCCGGGCGAGATAGGTGTCGAGCCCGATCTGCGCGCCGATCAGCATATAGACGAACGGCTGAAAGGCGATGGCGATAAACGCCGCGCCGAGCAGATAGACGAGATGCGCCGTCTGCAGCGCGCCGGCCAGCGGCGTGACCCAGGCGTCATCGTCGCCCGCCTTGCGGTAGCGCTGGCGAATGACCTCCATCCGCACCAACCCCATGATATTGATCGTCAGCCAAAGGATCAGCCCGGGCCAGCCTTGCTCGCCGAGCATCTCGAAATAGGCGCTATGGAAGGCGCGCGCCTTGTCGATCGTCAGCTTGCGATCGATCGAGACGTTGCTGCCACTGCCCTCGACCTTTTCGGTGTCGTAGCGGATCTGGTTCTGGCGATACATTTCGAAGCCGCCGCCGAACGGATGGGTCTTGGCGTAGTCCCAGGTCCATTGCCACACGGCGAGCCGGGTCGAGGCGGATTCGTCGGCCTTGTAGGTCTTGATCGTGCTCATCCGGTCGGTGAAGGCCGAGGGCAGCAGCGGCACCGCCGCCAGCCCGATCCCGCCGAGGATGCACAGATACAACACCTTGCGCCTGGTATCGCGCAACAGCAGCACCGCGACGAGCACGATGCACAACAGCCCGGTACGGGTCGAGGTGCCGACCGGGATCAGCGCGCAGGCGAAGATCAGCGCGCCGCAGAATATCTTGACCTTCCAGTCGGGTTTGACGATCGTGCCATAGCGCGCGAACCACAGGATGATGGGAATGATCGCCACCGCCACGGTCGAGATGGTCGAGCCCTCGTAAAGCCCCGAATTGTTCGACACCATCAGGTTCAATTCGCCGTAGCCACCGCCCGAGAACAGCGTCTTGATGCCACCGACGATGATGATCGATGCCGCCGAGGCGATCATGAAGAACAGCAGCGATTCTATGCGCAACCGCGTGTGCAAGGTCAGCGGCAGGAAAGCGGCGAAGGCGAGGGCCTTCCACACCCAGTCCCATTTCTCCGCCGCCTCGACCGGGAAGTCGGCGCCGCGCGTGGTGATGTAGCAATAGAGCAGCAGCAGCAGGATGAGGATCTGGCGCGGCGCGACCCTGGTGTCGCGCTTGTCGTCGACCAGCGCCCAGCTCAGCACAGCGAGTCCGACCGCGATCAGCGAGATCGGGATGCTGTTGAGCAGGATATAGGTCAGCCGCTGCGGCGAGACGATGTCGATATAGACATAGGCCAGCACGAACAGGAACGGGCGCCGCAGACCGGCGCCGAACAGGGCCAACAGGAAAGCGACGAAGACGAGATCACGCACCGCGCTTGCCCTTTTCGGGTCTGGCGACGTCGTGGCGTGACGGTTCCTTGTCGAGATCGTCGCGGCGCAGCAACAGCCACGCGGCCAGCATCATCAGGCCATGGCTGATCGCGAGCGCGAAATTGTCGATCATGCGCCGTCCTGCTCCGCCCGTGATCGGGATGAGCCTCACGCTCTAGCCGCCCCGGGTTGACGTGCCGTTAAACACTGCTGTGGCAGGGATGATGCACCATGCGCGTCCTCCACATCCTTGATCACGGCCTGCCGCTGCATAGCGGCTACACCTTCCGCACCCGCGCTATCCTCAAGGCGCAGATGCGCGCGGGGTGGCAGGTCGCGGCGGTCACCGGACCGCGCCACGGCGCGTTCGACGCCGGGGCCGAGACGGTCGACGGGATCGATTTCTACCGCACCGATCCGCCGGCGCGCTGGCCGAGCCCGCTCGGCGAGTGGCGCGAGATCGGCGCCTTCGCACGCCGCATCGATCAGGTGGTCGACGCGTTCCAGCCGGACGTGCTGCACGCCCATTCGCCGGTACTCGACGCGATGGCCGCGTTGCGCGTGGCGAAGCGCCGCAAGCTGCCTTTGGTCTATGAGATCCGCGCCTTCTGGGAAGACGCCGCGGTCGGCAATGGCGAGGGCCGCGAAGGATCATGGCGTTATCGCCTGACGCACGCGCTGGAGACGCGCGCGGTCAACAAGGCGGACGCCGTCGCGGTGATCTGCGAAGGCCTCAAGCGTGATCTGCTCGCGCGGGGTGTCGATCCGGGCAAGATCATCGTCTCACCCAACGGCGTCGACCTGTCGCTGTTCGGCACGCCCGCACCGCGCGATGACGCGCTCGCGGATGAGCTCGGTCTCGATAGTGCCGAGGTGATCGGCTTCATCGGCAGCTTCTACGATTATGAGGGGCTCGACGATCTGATCGCGGCGATGCCGATGCTGGTCACGTCGCGGCCGGCCGCGCATCTGCTGCTCGTCGGCGGCGGCCCGGCCGAGGAAAAGTTGCGCGCACAGGCCGCGGCTTCGCCGGTCGCCGATCATATCCATTTCATCGGCCGCGTGCCGCACGACCAGGTCGAGCGTTATTATGGCCTGATCGACATCCTCGCTTATCCACGCAAGCGCATGCGGCTGACCGATCTCGTCACGCCGTTGAAGCCGCTGGAGGCGATGGCGCAGCGCCGCCTTGTCGCCGCCTCGGATGTCGGCGGCCACCGTGAACTCATCCGCGACGGCCAGACTGGCACGCTGTTCCCGCCCGACGATCCGCGCGCGATGGCACGCGCAATGGCGGGCCTGCTGGCCGACCGCAGCGACTGGGAAGCACGGCGAAACCGCGGCCGCGCCTTTGTCGAGGCCGAGCGCGACTGGGCACGAAATGTCGCGCGTTATGCTCCTGTTTACCAAAAACTCACGGATGCCGTGGCATCACCCAATTCATGGTCGCCTTCCTCCGTCGTCAGCGCCTGAATCTCCCCGTAGCGCCGCTTGCCGGTGGCGTGATCGGTTTCGTGACGGCCGCGCTGTTCGCGCTGATGCCGACCGAGATGCTCGAGGATCTGGTGGTCGATTCGGGGATTGCCGCGGTGCTTTCCGCCGCCGAACCGCCACTCGGCTTCACCGCGCGCTTCATCCTGATCTTCCTGGTCGGCGGCGGTGCCGGCATGGTCGCGTGGTTTGCGCTGTTCCTATTGCTCGGCACCCGCTCGATCGTCGTCCAGCACGGCGCCGATGGCGCCGGGGACGAACAGATGCCGCGCCTGCGCCGCGCTGATGCGCATCCCGACGCGCCCGCTCGCCGGCCGTTGTCCGCGTCGCGCGACCTCGGCACACCATTTCTCGAAGTCCATGCCGAACGCCCGGTGCATATGGGTGTGGACGAGAGCGATGACGAGGTGATCGAGATCGTGCCGGTCGAGGCCGAACCGATCCTCGAACAGGAAACGCTGGAATCCGACGATGATAGCTGTGCGATGCCAAAAGAGCAGCCGCTGCCGGCCGATCTCGATCAGCCGCTCGCCGCGTTCGACCCCGCATCGATCCCCGACGATCCCGCCGACTGGTTCCCCGCACCCGCACCGTTGCGCATGACGCCGCGCCGGCCGGTGTTCGATCCGGGCGAGCGCTTCGACACCTTCGATCTCGCGCCGCTGGTGCCGCGGCCGGCGCCGCCGACGCCATCGGCGTTCACGCCCTCGGTCCCGCCGATGCCGCGGCCGGATCCTTCAGCGACGATCCACGCGCTGCTCGACAGGCTGGAGCGCAGCGTCGCCAAGCGCGAAGTCGAAGCGCCACCACCGCCGCCACCTTTGCCGCTGCCGATCCGTCGGCAGGAATCGCTCGAAGACGCGCTCGACTCGCTGCGCCGCCTCGCCATTCGCCGCTGACCTAACGCTTCGTCGCGAACCAGATCACGTGGCGGGGCCCCTTGCCGTTCGACCGCGCCCGTACTGCGACTTCTTCGACCGCAAAATCAGCATCGCGTAACTTTCGCGCGAACACAGCATCTGAGGCCGCCGACCACACCGCCAGCACCCCACCCGGCTTGAGCGCCGCGCGCGCCGCATCGAGCCCGCGCGCCGAATAGAGCCGGTTGTTGCCGGCCCGCGTCAGGCCGTCCGGCCCATTGTCGACATCGAGCAGGATCGCATCATAATCGCCGACGCCCGACGCGATCAGCTTGACGACATCGCCCTCGACCACCGTCACGCGCGGATCGTCAAGGCAGCCTGCTGTCAGCTCCGCCATCGGGCCGCGCGCCCAGTCGATGATCTCCGGCACCAGTTCGGCGACCGTCAGCCGCGCATCCTTGCCCAGCACGCGCTGCGCCGCACGCAGCGTGAAGCCCATGCCATAACCGCCGATCAACATATGCGGCGCCTTGCGCCCGGTCAGCCGATCGCAGGTCATCGTCGCCAGCGCTTCTTCCGACCCGCTCATGCGGCTGTTCATCAACTCGTTGCGTTCGAGCACGATCATGAAATCGCCGCCGCGCTTGAACAGGCGCACGGGTTCGCCGCCGGGCACGGTCGCGGTGCCGATCAGTTCGCGCGGTTTCATGCCTGCTCACTCCATCGCGACCTCGAGGGTGGTCGCCCGGATGCGCTGGCCCACGCCTCGCGGCATGGCAAGCCCCCAATCAAACGCGGAGTCAGGCAGCGAGCGGCAGTGCCCTCTTCACTTCATGTCGCGGTCCGAAATCGACCAGTGCCGGGCGGCCGTCGCAATAGAGCCTGCCGGGCATGTCGAAAGCGAAGCCGCTCGCGGCGAGGCGGGCGAAGATCTGCGCGGTGCGTTCGGCGATGATCCGGGCGCCGGCGGTCTGCGACGGCGTCTGCATCCAGTCGGTCGCAATCATCACCCCGCCCTCACGTCGCACCAGCCGCCCGTCCGCCACCATCCGCACGATATGCCGCCCGATCGTCGAATAAGGCTGGTGGAGCGCGCGGGCGAGCGCGGCGGTGGCAACCGGCAGGCGCAGGCTCTCGGGCGGCACGGTATCGCTCTCGCTATAGATGTTCGCCAGCACCGGATCATAGCTATAGGGCCGGGCATTGGCGACCATCACCGCCCCATAGACGATCACCTCCAGCCACTCGGGATGCTGCGGCGCGTGGAATTCGATCGCGGTCAGCAGCATGTCGATCGCCGCGGCGACCGTCGCCTGCGCATCATGCGTTTCCCGGGCGCGGGTCGGGGGCAGCGGCAGGTCGAAGCTCGCCATATCCTCCGCCAGCCGCACCATGATGTCGTGCAGGCGCCGCAGCACCGGGGCGATCGCCGGGCGCTCCGCGGCATCTTCCGCGGCGCGGACCTGCTGGCCGTCGCGCACGCACAGCCCGGCTTCGATCAGCGCATTGACGTGCCGCCTGACCGTCTCGAACGGCCGCGCCAGTGATGCGGCCAGCGCATTGACGCTCATGCCCGGCCGCTGGCCATATTCGGCGTTCACGGTGCCGGTAGCGCAACGGCGGATGTCGCTCGATTCGCGCAGCAGCGCGAAGAAGATGATCGCGCGGTCGAAATTGCCGCCGAACGCCCCCATCAGCGTGGCGACGCCGTCGACCTGCATCTCCATGATCAGCCGGGTCGCGACACGGTTGCGCGGTCGCGAGATAACGCCTGCCATCGGTAAAACCATATTCATGACCACAGTCCCCCAACTGCGTTCGCCGCGTGCCACCGAGCCGGCACCAACCGCGTCGATCTTTACCGCCACGTAACAAGTGGCACGGTGAATGTCATAATGACCCATTTTGGGGTATGAAGCAAGCGAAGATCGGCAAACCTTCTCCCTCTCCCCTTAATGGGGGAAGGGCCGGGGAGAGGGGTGGCCGCAAACGACACCGTTTCCGATCTCCCTTCTCCAGCCGGCTTGCGTCAGGTCATCACACCCCGACCGTCAGCGCCTCGATCGCCACCATCGCCACCCCGGCCTCGCGCGTCACGCCCTTGACCACCAGGTCGGCGACCAGTTGCGAACGCACCGGCAGTTCGGCCGCGGGCAGGGCGTCGAGCCACGCATCGAGCGCCGGCGACTCCGGCGCCTCCACCGTCAGCTCATGCCGCGCCCCGACAAAGGTCGCGCTCGACCAGCGCGTCGACGCCGCTCGCGCCAGGGTCACCGGACAACCCGCGCGGCGGGCATCGGCATCGATCGCGCGCATCAGCATCATCATCGGATCGGCCTCACGCGCCATGGGGTTGTTCGGCGGCGAGGAAGGCCTCGATCCGGGCGGCCATGGCCGGCCGCGGCTCGCGCCCGTTGCGGATGTCGCGCACCAGCCGCGGGTCGTTGGCCACGCTGCGCCCGAATTTGGTTTCCGGCATCTGCGTCGTGCGCAGGAACCGGTTGATCTTGCCGAGCAGTGACATGCGGCCTCCTTTTTCCGAGTCTCATTAGATGTTCATGTTCTGTTCCATCATTTCCAACTTGTCTAGGAAAAATCCTAGGCTATTATGTCCGATATGGAGGCATTGGATCCGCGCCCCGCGCTTGACGCGCTAATCACCGAACGCGGTGTCGGTTATGCCGCGCTGTCGCGCATGATCGGCCGCAACGAGGCCTATCTGCAGCAGTTCATCAAGCGCGGTACGCCGCGCTCGCTGGCCGAGCGCGACCGTCGCCTGCTCGCCGCCTTTCTGCGCGTCGATGAGGAAGTGCTGGGCGGCCCGCCGGGCGCAGCCCCGCCCACGATCCGCCGGCTCGATCTCGCCGCCTCGGCCGGGCCTGGCACGCTGGCCGACGATGACCGGCTGGCGGGCAGCATGGTGCTCGACTCCGCGATCCTCGCCGGGCGCGATCCGGCGCGCCTGTCGCTGCTGCCGGCGCGTGGCGATTCGATGCTGCCGCTGATCCATGACGGCGACATGATGCTGGTCGACGAGACCGACCGCGCCGTCGGCGCGCGCGGCGGCATCCACGTCATCCGCCTCGACGGCGCGCTGGTCGTCAAGCGGGTGAGCGTGAAGGCCGGGCAGGCTGCGATCACCAGCGACAATCCCGACTACCCGCCGATCGCGCCGCGTCCGGCGGCTGAGGTGGAGATCATCGGGCGGGTGGTGTGGTTGTCGCGGTCGTTGGCTTAGTGCGGCGCTTGCGGCGTTCCTGGCGAGCGAAGCGTACGCGGCCAAGCCGGCACAGGGCGAGCGCCGGATGCAGCAGAACGCGCTCAATTTTGCCGGTTAGGCCCGCGAGGGTCAACTCCAGTAGCTGTCTTTGGCACCTGCGCCAATTGCAACGCTCCCCATGTGCCATCTACGAGACGTCACGCACACTTCCCACCTGAATGGGAACCGCGCGGAGACGGCCAACGGATCCAAGCTCGTCGGCGGATAGGATGTCGAGCAATTGCAGGCCAGCGCGCCGCTCGTCCGTCCATTGAACGATGCCGCG
>NZ_JAQGLG010000199.1 GCF_028292965.1 Sphingomonas bacterium
GGAATGGGTGGCTTTGGCTTGGTTGTGGTTCTCTCTTTCCTCCAGTGGAAATGGCCGGTCTCGCGCCGATCATGGTTGTCGCAGGGGTCGGGACAGCAGACCCCGATCGCGAGCATCAGAAGTCGCGCAATCCTGAACTGCGCGCCTTCTGGATCAGGCCTGCTCCATGCTCAAAAGGAGACTCTGAACGTCGCCCCCGCCGTGCGCGGCGTGCCCAGTTGCCCGGCATAGGCAAAGGGCGAAGTGCCGACGATCGCGGTGGTCGACAGGTTCTGGAAGTATTTCTTGTCGAACGCGTTGTTGATCCACGCCGAGAGATCGTAGCGCCCGTCGCTAAACTTCGCCCCGATGCGGAAATTGGCCAGGGCATAGGGGTCGATGCGGCTATAGGGACCGTCATCGGCGGTGCCGAAGGTGGCCGAGCGATAGCTGAACTGCGCGACGGCATAGGGGCTGATGCCGCCAAAATCGATATGATAGTCGACCGAGGCATTGGCGACCCATTTGGGCGCCTGGAACAGCGGCTTGCCGGTCAGGTTGCAGACACCGGTCACGCCGACCGGGCAGGGCGCGTTCGGATAGCTGCTATATTTGGCGTCGTTGTACGAGCCGTTGGCGTCGATCGTCAGGTTGCGCGTGACGGCCCATGACGCGTCCACCTCGACGCCGCGTGCGCGCACGTCACCGACATTGGCGAGGTAGGAGCGGTTGCCGTTGGTCGGCACGATATTGGCTTGCAGGCCCGACAAGTCGGTCGAATAGGCGCTGATGTTGAAGGTCAGGTGCCGGTCGAACAGCTGGGTCTTGAGGCCAAGTTCCCAGTTGCGCACCTTTTCGGGCGCCAGTACCAGTGGCGTGCCCGCCGAGACGGCAGAATTGAGGTTCAGACCGGAACCCTTGTAGCCGGTCGAGTAGGAGCCGTAGGCCAGCACGTCCGGCGCGATCTTGTAGGCGATAGTCGCCAGCCAGGAGACGTTGTTGCCCTCCACCGTGCTGTCATAATGGAACGGCAGCGACGTGGCGGCATAGGGCGTGCCGAAGGTCGAGGTGTCGGATTTCCCGTAGCGCTTGTCGTGCGTGTAGCGCACGCCCCCGGTCAGCGTCAGCCGGTCGGTGATCTGGAAATTGGCCTGGCCGAACGCGGCGATGCTGTCGACGGTGGTGCGGACATCGTCGAGATATTGCGAGCCCGGCGCGATGACGATCGCCGCGGCGGCGGGGTTCGCGAGCTGGGCGTAGGTGGTGTAGAAATTGCTCGCATCATAGCCGAACTGGTTGAGGATGAAGTGGTCTCTCAGCACCTGGCGGAACAGGTAGCCGCCGACCTGCCAGGTGAAGCGACCGGGCTTCGAGGCGAGGCGCAGTTCCTGTGAGAATTGCTGGTCGCGGGTCTGGGCGACATTGACCTGAATGACGTCGAGCGGCGTGCCGTCGCTGTCCTGGACCGGGTTGAAATGCCAGTAACGCCAGGCGGTGATCGACGTCAGCGTCGCCGGGCCGAAATCCCAGTCGGCCTGCAGCGAGAAACCCTTCTGATCGGTCTTCATGTTCTGCGGCGAATTGTTCTGGGTGTAATCCAGGCTTGCCGTTGGGGAATAACCCAGCGCGGCCAGCGCCTGGAAGGTCCGCGCGGTGGTGGCGCTCAGGCTGGCGGGCAGGACGAGCTTGGTCGCGCTGACGCAGCACGTGTCGTCCTCGATCGAATAGTCGGCCGACAGGCGGAAGGTCAGGTTGCTGGAGGGGGTGGCGAGCAACTGCACCCGCCCGCCGCTGCGGCCGACGCTGTTGGCGCCGACGCCGGTCTTGATATTGTCGAGCACGCCGTCGCGGTGGGTGTTGAAGCCGGTGATGCGAAAGGCGAGCAAGTCGGGGATCAGCGGCCCGGTGACGCTGACGCGCTCCTGGTTGTAATTGTAATTGCCGGCCGAGATCTCGGCGGTCGCGCCGAATTTGAACTCGGGTTTGCGTGTCGTGATGTTGAGTACCCCAGCCGAGTTGTTGCGGCCGAACAAGGTGCCCTGCGGCCCGCGCAGCACCTCGACTCGGTCGACGTCGATCAGATCGGACAGCGCCATGCCCGGGCGGCCGAGATAGACGCCATCGATATAGACGCCGACCGAGGTATCGAGCCCGTCCGAGGCGGACGAAACGCCGATGCCGCGAATGCCGATCGAGGAGTTGCGCGGGTTGGAGTTGTAGGCGGTCAGGCTGGGCGTCTGGAACTGCACGTCGGTCAGCGTGTAGCCGCCCTTGTGCTCCAGCCCCTCGCCGGTCAGCACCGAGAGCGCGATCGGCACATCCTGGGCGCGCTCGCTGGTGCGGCGCGCCGTCACCACCACATCGCCACCCTCGGTCGCGTCGGTGCTGGCGTCGGGCGCCGGTGCCGCTGCCGGTGCCGCGCTTTTCGCGCCGCCATCGGCAGGTCCGGCGGCAAAAGCGGGCGCGGCGAACCCCACGCCGGTGGCAATCGTCGACAGCAATAACACGCGGTGAAATCTCGTCATCCTGGCCTCCCTTGACCTTGTCGGTAGCGGTTTGACCGGGGTCATCACGACCCCTCTCCCGGGCCGCCATGATCAGGCGAGCAGCGTCTCGTTCTAACCCGCGAAGTCGCGTGTCGCGGCGCTGCCCGACCCTTTCCGATCGAGGCTCAAGGCTGATTCCTAATTCATATCAAGTCAATGGGAATTGAATCTTTACGGGTGCCAAGATTTTCTGAAGGGTACTCGGCTCGTCGCTGATAGCGAACGCTTCATCGATTCACATAATGACTAAACATCAGTTGGTTAGGCTGAATATGGCTGATGAATTCGCGCACGCGCGCGCGAGGCTCCGGCCACGACCGGGCGCGAAATGAATTCCTACTAGTTTGATATGGATTCTGCGCCGCGACCAAGATATTCTTCGTTCGCCGATTGCTGCGATGGGCGCAGCTTTCGGCCACCGCAAACTGCTCGGGAACATATCCATGCCGCACATCGGAAAGCTCGAAGTCAGCCGTCAGGGCTATGGCGCGATGGGGCTGTCGCACACTTACGGACAGGCCGAGGACAATGCGTCGATCGCCACGATCCACCGCGCGATCGATCTCGGCGTGACCTTTTTCGACACCGCCACCGGCTATGGCGCCGGGCATAACGAAACCCTGCTGGGCCAGGCGATCGCCGATCGCCGCGACGGCCTGATCGTCGCCAGCAAGTTCGTCCATCGCCCCAATGGCGGCGGCAGGGACGTGGCGCCGGTCAAGGCGCGCGATGCGGTCGAGGCGAGCCTGTCGCGGCTCGGGCTCGACCATATCGATCTCTATTATCTTCACCGCGTCGACCCCGATATCGCGATCGAGGACTCGGTCGGCGAGCTCGGCCGGCTGGTCGATGAAGGCAAGATCGGCGGCGTCGGTGTGTCCGAAGCCTCGGCCGAGGGCATTCGCCGCGCGCATGCCACCTTCCCGCTGACCGCGTTGCAGAGCGAATATTCGCTATGGACGCGCGACGTCGAGGTCGAGATCCTGCCGACCGTACGCGAGCTAGGCATCGGCTTCGTCGCCTATAGCCCGCTCGGGCGCGGCTTCCTTGCCGGCGCCGATGTCGGCGATCCCGACGACCGGCGCCACCAGCATCCGCGTTTCCAGCCCGATGCCGTGGCGGCAAATAGCCTGCGCCGCGCCACGATCGAACAGGTCGCCCGGCGGCTCGGCGTCAGCGTCGCGCAGGTCAGCCTGGCCTGGGTGCTGGGCCGGGGCGTGGTGCCGATCCCGGGCACGCGGCACATCGCCCATCTCGAGGCCAATTGGGCCGCCAACGAGCTCGAACTCGATGCCGAGTCGATCGAGGCGCTCGAGGCGGCCTTCCCGCGCGGATCGACCGTCGGTGCGCGCTACCCGGCCGAGAGCCTCAAGCTCGTTCCGCCCGAACCCATTGCCGCCTGAAGCCCAGCCAGAGGAGCACGTCCATGAACGCCATCACCGCCCTGCGCCCCGACACCGACCGCAAACGCTTCGCTTATGGTCACATCACCGTCGATCCGGTGACCCCGACGATCGGTGCCGAGATATCCGGCATCGACCTGCGCCAGCCGATCACGCCGGAGATCGCCGCCGATATCCAGAAGGCGCTGCACGACTGGCGCGTCGTCTTCTTCCGCGATCAGGATATCAGCAACGACCAGTTGAAGGCGTTCGGCCGCGCGTTCGGCCCGCTGACCCCGGCGCACCCGATCTCCGAAGGCCTCGAAGATCATCCCGAGATCTGGGAGCGCACGGTCGACGAATATCGCACCCGGCGCGAGCGCAACACCTCGCTGCCGCCCGGCCGCGAGCCGCCGCGCGATTACAAGGGCTGGCATATCGACATCACCTTCGTCGCCAACCCCAACCGCTATTCGATCCTGCACGGGGTCGAGATCCCGCCTTATGGCGGCGACACGCTCTTCACCAACCTGATCGCCGCCTATGAGGGCCTGTCAGCGCCGATCCGCACGCTGATCGACGGGTTGCAGGCGGTGCATCGCACGACCGATTATGACGGTGGCAATCGCGGGCCGCGCAAGGACGGCCGTTCGACCGGGCCGTTCGTCGCGCTGCACCCGCTGGTGCGCATCCATCCCGAGACCGGCGAGAAGCTGCTGTTCCTCAACCCGGGCACGATCAGCCATATCGTCGGGCTGAAGGAGCCGGAGAGCAAGGCGCTGCTCGACCTGCTGTTCTACGAGGCGACGCGGCCGGAATATCAGGTGCGTTTCCACTGGCGGCCCAAGTCGCTGGTGGTGTGGGACAATCAGGCGGTCGCCCATGCCGGGCCGATCGATTACGCCCAGTTCGACCTGCCGCGCGCGGTACGCCGCATCACCGTCGCCGGCGAGCTGACCCGGGGGGCCGAGGGCTTCGTCTCGCGGCAGCTCGAGGGCGAACTGTTCAACGTGCTCGGCTGATGCCCGCAGCCGCCCGCTCCGCGCCCTGGGGGCCTGTGGCGCTGGCCGCCTTCGTGGCGGTCACGCTCGGCCTGCTGGTGTTGTTCGCGCCGAACCGCGCGGCGAGGGCGGCG
>NZ_JAQGLG010000203.1 GCF_028292965.1 Sphingomonas bacterium
AAACGCGACATAGTCGGCACCCGCTTCGCCAGCCTCCATCGCCAGGTGGCGGCTGTCATGGCAGGTCACGCCGATCTGCGCCTCGGGACCGAGCACGCTACGCGCCTCGCGCGGATCGCCGTCGCCCTGACCGAGATGGACGCCGTCCGCGCCGAGGCGCTTGGCCAGCGCGATGCTGTCGTTGATGATGAACGCCACCTCGCGATCGGCGCAGATGCGTTGCAACGGCTCGGCAAGCGCGGCGGCGGCGTGCTGGTCGATGTCCTTCACGCGGAACTGGAAAGCGGCGACCGAGCCGGCATCGAGCGCGCGCGCCAGCCGGTCGGGAAAGGCTCCAGCGACGTCGAGCGGCGAGACGAGATAGAGCTGGCATGGCGGCCGGCGCTGGTCGCGGGTGAAGGCTGCGGCGAAGTCCGGGTCGAGCGGGCCGAGGGGATCGTCGTCAGTCATCACTGCACCACCGCGAGGAGAAAGCCGTCCCACTTCTTCGCGCCCACCGTCTGAACGGCGGTGGCGGAAAGGCGGGGTTCGGCGGCGACCGCCTCGAACAGGCGGCGCGCCCCTTCGATGCGTTCATCGACGCCGGAAGTGTCGAGCACGCCGCCCTCACGGATGACATTGTCGACGACGATCGCCGTGCCGGGGCGCGACAGGGCCAGCGCGGCGTTGAGATAAGCGACGTTGCTCGGCTTGTCGGCGTCGATGAATACCAGGTCGAACGGCGCCTCGCCGGCGGCGATCATCGCGTCGAGCGTGTCGACCGCAGGGCCGGTACGGACATCAACGCGGTCGGCGAAGCCGGCACGGGCGATGTTGGCGCGGGCGACATCGGCATGGTGCGGTTCGAGTTCCAGCGTCACCAATCGGCCGCCCTGGGGCAGCGCGCGGGCGAGCCAGATGGTCGAGTAACCGCCGAGCGTGCCGACCTCGAGGATACGCTTCGCCCCGGCCATGCGGGCGAAGAGGTGGAGCATCTTGCCCTGCGCTGCCGAGACGTCGATCGGCGGCAGATCGCTGCCAGCGTTGGCGGTGAGCGTCGCATCCTGCACCGGATCGTCACCGAGCAGATGCCCGGCGATATAGTCATCGACCTCCGTCCAGCGCGGATCACTCATCGCGACACGCCACCCACCGGTCGCGTCTCGGCAGCTTTCTCGAAGCCCGCTATGAGTGGGCGACCGCGCTGGATCGCGTCCTTCACCGCCGGCAGCGCGAGTGAAGCGTCGTGCGACGCCTTGCTGTCCCACACCTCGGTGACCCACAAGGCATCGACGTCCGCGAGATCCTCGGCAACGATGTAGCTCAGGCAACCCGGCATGGTGCCGGAGCCCTGGGTCAGGATCGCGACGAGCGCAGCGCGCTGGCCCGGTTGCGCCTTCATCTTGCCGATCATGCCGTACATCGCCGTTCCTTCCGCCATCGCCAATGCTCCCTTGCCGAGCAGCGCGAGCGCGAGGCCGCCACCGACGAACGAGCGCCTGGCGACGGCCATCCGCTTCATTCCTCGCCCTTGTAGATGCGGACGAGCTTGTCGAGCATCGCCAGTGCCTCGTCACGCGGGCGCTGGAAGGTGTTGCGGCCGATGATCGAGCCGTTGCCGCCACCGTCGCGGATGTCGCGCGCGTCCTGATAGACGGCGTCGGCACCCTTGGCCGCGCCGCCCGAAAAGACGTTGATGCGACGGCCGGCGAAGCTCGACTGCACGACGTGCTCGACGCGCTTCGCCATGGTCGACCAGTCGCCGTCCTTGTACGCCGCGACGGCTTCCTTCTGCTCGATATGCGCGGTGGGCAGCTTGGTCTTGATGATGTGCGCGCCCATCAGCGCCGCCATGTGGGCGGCATAGGCGCCGACGTCGAGCGCCAGCTCGCCGTCCTTGGAAAGGTCGCCGCCGCGCGGATAGGACCACAACACCGAGGCGATGCCGACCGACTTGGCTTCGGCCGACAGCTCGCGGAATTCCTCAAGCATCTCGAAGATATTGTCCGAGCCGGGATAGATGGTGAAGCCGATCGCGGCGCAACCGAGGCGCAGCGCGTCATCGACGCCGGCGGTGACGCCCTGGTCGATCGAGGTCGCCCAGCTGTTCGAACTGTTGAGCTTGAGGATGGTCGGGATCTGGCCGGCAAAGGTCGTGGCGCCGGCCTCGATCATGCCGAGCGGGGCGGCATAGGCCGACAGGCCGGCATCGATCGCCAGCTGGTAATGGTAATGCGGATCATAGGCCGGCGGGTTGATCGCGAAGCTGCGCGCCGGGCCATGCTCGAAACCCTGGTCGACCGGCAGGATGATCAGTTTTCCGGTGCCGCCGAGCTTGCCCTGCATCAGGATGCGGGCGAGCTTGGCCTTCACGGCCGGGCTGTCGGATTCATATTTGTCGAGAATGGTTTTGACGGTCGGCGTCATCGGGTTCCCCTGTGCTGGACGGGCGTGGTGGTTGGCGCGGCTGTTAGCCGGGTCGCGCAGCCGGGGCAACGGCGCCCGGACCAAAGGATCGGGCGGCGGGAAAGCGGCGGATTTCTCTGTTCCGGTGCGAATAACAGGGAAAATAACAGAGGACGCAAATTTTTTCGCAGTTTCTCCGCCATGCTTCCCGAATTTTCCGGCCGCGGTTCAATCGGTTGCGCGCTATTAGCGACTGTGTCGGAACAGAAGAGCGAACAGAGAAAACAGAGCGCCGGAACAGAGTGAAACAGAGGGCGGAACAGAGAATGGTGCTCAGGCGCTGGGCCGGTAGCGATGATCGACGGAGGGCAAGGCGCGCGCATGTGTTGACGCTAAGAGCGCCGCGCCGCGGGTTGAATCAGCTTCGTACCGCGATACCGGTCCGCAATGGCCGCGATGTCGCTTGACGCGGCGGCAACCGCCGGCAATCCTTCGGCAAAATAAGGGGGGTATACCATGTCGCGACTTTTGCCTCGCTGGATGCGAATGCTGGCGCTCGGCGCGGGCGCGGTGCTGACGATCGGGGCGGCGCCCAAGGTCGGCGATGTCGCACCGAATTTCCAGCTGACGATGATCGACGGCACGAAAATCACGCTCGACCAGCTGCGCGGCCAGGTGATCGTGCTGAATTTCTGGGCGACATGGTGCGGCCCGTGCAAGCGCGAGCTACCCCTGCTCGATCGCTATTACGACATGCAGAAGAGCCACGGCCTGAAGGTCTTCACCATCGCCACCGAGGACTCGCTGCAGCCCTACCAGCTCAAGAAGCTGTTCGCGGTGATGAAGATCCCTTCGGCCAAGCGGATCAAGGGCAATTACCCGGTGCTCGAGGGCGTGCCGACCAACTATGTCATCGATCGCTCGGGCCATATTCGCTACGCCAAGGCATCGGCGTTCGACCTCGACGATCTCAACCGCGAGATTGTGCCGTTGCTCAATGAGCCGATGCCGGCCGCGACGACGACGGGATGAGACAAGCGAGAGCGACGGGCCGTTCGGATGCCCTATGGGGTGCTAGAATCGAATTCGACCATCTTTACGCGACGTCACCCCGGACCTGTTCCGGGGTCCACCGTTCCGCAAAAGTAAAGATCGCTGCATTTGCGGAACGGTGGATGCCGGAACGAGTCCGGCATGACGGTTAAAGTTGATCGCAAACGACTCTAGTACGCGGTGCCCGTGATGCCGCCGTTCGCACTTACGAAGCTTCAGCCAAGGCGTCCGGCTTCCGGGCAAGGCTGTTGGCCGGCCGCCGCAACCCGAGATTCTCGCGCAGCGTGCGGCCCTCATATTCCTCGCGGAACAGGCCGCGACGCTGGAGGATCGGCACGACCTGGTCGACGAAATCGGTCAGGCCGGTCGGCAGCACCGGCGGCATCACGTTGAACCCGTCGGCCGCGCCATTCTCGAACCAGGTCTGGATCAGGTCGGCGACCTGTTCGGGCGTGCCGACGGTGGTCAAATGCCCACGCGCGGTCGAAACCTGGCGATAGAGCTGGCGCAAGGTCGGCCGTTCGCGCTCGACCAGGTCGGACACCAGCTTCAGGCGACTCTTGCTGCCATTGGTGTCGCCCGGCAGCGGTGGCGCGACGTCGTCGAGCGAATAATCCGACAGGTCCACGCCCTGATAATGACGGCGCAGGATGCCCCATGCCACCGCGGGGTGGACCAGCGCCTGCAGTTCTTCATAATTCGCCTGCGCCTCGGCCTCGGTGCCGCCGAGCACGGCAAAAATGCCGGGCATGACCAGCAGATCCTCGCGCCGCCGGCCATATTTGGCGACGCGCGCCTTCACGTCGCCGTAAAATTCCTGCGCGTCCTCCAGCACCAGATTGGCGGTGAAGATCACCTCCGCGGTCCGCGCCGCAAGTTCCCGGCCCGGCTCCGAGGCCCCGGCCTGTACGATCACCGGATAACCCTGGGGCGGCCGCGCGATATTGAGCGGCCCGCGCACCTGAAAATGCGCGCCCTGATGGCCGAGCACATGGAATTTGTCGGTATCGAGATACACGCCGTTGGCGCGGTCGCGCACGAAGGCTCCGTCCTCGTAGCTGTCCCACAACCCCTTCACGACATCGATATATTCCTCCGCGCGCTCATAACGCTTGGCATGGTCGAGATGTTCGGTGCGGCTGAAATTGGCCGAGACGTCGGCGCCGGTGGTGACGACGTTCCATGCCGCGCGCCCGCCGCTGACCCAGTCGAGCGAGGCGAACTTGCGCGCGGTGGTATAGGGATCCTCATAGGTGGTGGTTGAGGTGGCGACGAAGCCTACCCGCTCGGTCACCTGCGACAAGGCCGACCATAATGTGACCGGCTCGAAATGCGCCGCCTTGGCATTCTGGCGGAAGGTCGCCTCGTCGGTGAAATCGGCATATCCGCCCGGGCTGTCGGCGACGAAGACGAGATCGAACTTGCCGCGCTCGGCGGTCTGCGCCAGCCGCTTGTAATGGTCGAGATTGTGCCCTGCATCGGCATCGGCGTCGGGATGGAGCCAGGCCGAGACATGATGGCCGGTCGCCTGGAGGAACGCGCCGAGGCGTAACTTGCGATCCGACGTCATGCGGTGATCCTTTCGCTGCGGGCATAAGGTGAGGTGGTGGCGTCGACGGCGACGCCGAGAAGGCCGAGCAATTCGTTCTGCAGCGCGGCGGCGCGCTCGCGGCGGGCGACCCCTTCGGTCGGCAGCCTGACCGGCAGATCGGCGACGATCCGGCCGTCGTCGAGCACCACCACGCGGTCGGCCAGCTCGATCGCTTCGTCGACATCATGGGTGACGAGCAGCACCGCCGGCTTGTGCAACGCCGACAGCCGGCGGAGCAGCGCGTGCATGCGGATGCGGGTCAGCGCGTCGAGCGCGCCGAACGGCTCGTCGGCGAGCAACAAGGCCGGCCGCCGCACCAGCGAGCGGGCCAGCGCGACGCGCTGCTGCTCGCCGCCCGACAGTTCATAGGGCCAGGACGCTTCGCGCCCGGCCAGCCCGACCTCGGCCAGCGCCTCTAACCCACGCGCCTGGCGATCGACGCCGTCGAGGCCGAGCACGACATTGTCGAGCACGCGTTTCCACGGCAGCAGCCGGGCATCCTGGAAAATCACCGAAAGCCGCTCCGGGACCAGGATCTCGCCCGTTCCCTCGGCCTCATGATCGAGCCCGGCCAGCGCGCGCAGCATCGTGCTCTTGCCCGATCCGCTGCGCCCGAGCAGCGCGACGAATTCGCCCGGTGCGATGTCGATATCGACGCCGTCGAGCACGCCCTTGCGGGTGAAGCGGCGGACAAGGCCGCGGACCTGCACCACCGCGCTCACGAGGCGAGCGTCCGGCGCCAGCGCAGCGCGCGCTGCTGGATCAGCCGCACGGCGGCATCCGAGGTCAAGCCGAGCAGCGCATAGACCACCAGCCCGACCAGCATCACATCGGTCTGGGCATAGTTGCGCGCCAGCGTGATCATGTAACCGATCCCGCTGGTCGCGTTGAGCTGCTCGACCACCACCAGCGCCAGCCAGGCGGCGGTGACGCCGAAGCGCAGGCCGGTGAGCAGGCCGGGCAGCGCGCCCGGCAACACGACATGGCGGATGAAGCCCCAGCGACCGAGCCCCAGCGTCTCAGCCAGCTCGACCTGCTTCAGATCGATCGCGCGGAGCGAGGAATGGGTCTGGATATAGACAGGCGCGAACACGGTGACCGCGATCACCGTGACCTTCATTCCCTCGCCGATGCCAAACCACAGGATCATGAACGGGATCAGCGCCAGCACGGGAATGCCGCGCTTCAACTGCACCAGCCCGTCGATGACATAACCGCCGAGCAGGCTGAGCCCGGAGAGCAGGGCGAGGCCGACCCCGACCAGCGCGCCGAACACCAGCCCCTGCGCCGCGCGCCAGGCCGAGATGGCGAGATTGTCCTGCAACCGGCCGTCGCGGATCAGCTCCTCCGCGGCGGTGACCGCGGTCCAGGGCGCGGGCAACACGCGCGGATCGAGCCAGCCGGTCGCGGACAGCACCGACCAATAGAGGATCAGCAGCAGCGGGCCGAGCACCCAGCCCCAGCTGAGCGGCGCGCCGAGTCCGAGCCGATGCTGCCCGGGCCGTACGGACCTCAGCGCTGGCAGTTCGACCGCCGGCGGCAAAGCGGTGACCCGCTGCGGCGTGACCAGTTGGAAGGGAGCGTTCATCACATCTCCTGCGCGTTACGGGGTGGGCGGCGTCGAGGCATGCTGGCCCGCCGCCTCGAACCCGCGCGCGGCGAGCGTTTCGAAGCGCGGGTCGAACAGGGTTGCCGATTCGAACCGGGCATGACCGAGTTCGGGCGCGAGCAGGTCGATCGCGGTCTGTTCGCAACGGATCGCATGCGCCCAGCCGGCCGGGATATCGGGCTTGCCGGCGGCTGCGACGATCAGCCGGGCATCGGCCAGCTTCAGGCCTTGTTCGCCGACATAATAGCCACGCGCCAGCTCCTCGGGATGGGCCAGCTTCCATGCCTGGGCGCGGCCCCACAGCACGACGAACGCCTTGAGCGCGGCGGCCTTGGCCGGATCGCGCAGGACCTCGACCGGCACATAGGCGAACACCGGGTCGTCGCGGAAATCGGGATGGTTGAGCACCGTCGCACCGTCCGCGCCGAACTTGCGCAGATAACGCTCGGCGACGATCCCGCCGCCGATCGGCGCCATGTCGACCGCATTGCTGGCCAGCGCGTTGGTATAGACGTCGCCGCCGATGCTCGACGGCAACTCGACCAGGGTGACGTCGCGCTTGGTCAGCCCCGCCGCCTTGAGCGTCTGGAGCACGATCTGCCCCTGCACCTGGCTCGGGCTGATCGCGATGCGCTTGCCGCGCAGATCGGCGATCGTACGGATATGTGCGCCCGGCGCGATGCCCAGCACGAAGGCCGGATGGTCGAGCGGGTCGCGTCGATAGGCGGCGGCGATGATCTTCACCGGCAGCCCGACCCAGGTCGCGTGGATCGGCGGGACATTGGCGCCGAAGCCCACGTCGAGCGCTCTCGCATGGAACGCCTCGGTCACATCCGGCCCGCCGGTGATCTGCACCCATTTGATCGTGAAGGGCAGGCCCTTGTCCCAGCCATTGTGCTGGACCACCCATTGCGTCACCGGATCGCCGACCGTGAGGACCGTGCCCTTGGGCACTGCCTCGGGCAACGCCGCCGTCAGCGCCAGCCCGCCCGCCGCCTCGGCACGACGGTTCGGTGCGAACAGCACCAGCAGGGCGAGTGTGACCGCGACGAACGCGGTCAACACGATGAGCCCCAGGGGCATGGCACGGGCGGCG
>NZ_JAQGLG010000208.1 GCF_028292965.1 Sphingomonas bacterium
CGCGCCTGGATCGACCTCAACCGCGCCGAGCATGAGCGCGATCCCGGCATCGATACCGGCGCCGACCGCCATGCGAGCCCGCACCCCTCGGCCAAGCTGCGCGGCGGGCTCGGGCTGGTGCCGCGCCGCGTGCCCGGCGCGGGCGAGATCTGGGGGCGGCGATTCGACGGCGAGGAGATCGCGGCGCGGATCCTGCAGGATTATCGCCCCTATCACGCCGCGCTGGCCGCGGCACTGAAGCGGGCGAAGGAGCGCTACGGCATTGCGGTCCTGCTCGACCTGCATTCGATGCCGCCGCTCGGGCGGGGTTTCCCGCGAATCGTGTTAGGAGACCGTTTCGGGCGATCGGCAGCGACACGTTTCGTGCATTGCCTCGAGATGGTGGCGGCACGCGCCGGCATCGCCAGCGCGCTCAACTCGCCTTATGCGGGCGGACACATCCTCGATCGCCACGCCCATGTCGCGGGCGGCTTCCATGCCATCCAGGTCGAGATCGACCGCTCGCTCTATCTCGATTCGGCGCTCGACCAACCGGGCGCAGGCCTCGCGGCAACGGCAGCCATGCTCCGCACGATGATCGATTCGTTGACCGATGAGGCGCTCGCGCCGGGCGACGACCGATTCGCCGTGCTCGCCGCCGAATAGATCGCTCACGCCACGACCTTCGCCACCGATACATCCAGGCTTCGGCGGACATGGCCATTGCTTCTGCGGGATGTGACTTACCCGAAATGAGCCAGGTTGACGTAGCGGCACGCGACCGAATTCGCCAGCATAACGGCGGCGATACACGCTTTACCCGTGCCATACGGCACATAAAAAACCACCGCGTGCAAGCACGCGGTGGCCAAGGTTCAGGGAGGAGATACACCCGAAGGTGCATCACGCGACCCCGCGAAAGGGGGGAACACGACGTCGCGCAAGGCCTATATAGGCCGCTGGTTTCAGCACTTCAAGGGGTCTGATATCCCCACCCTTTTTTGGCCGAATCGGCCGGTTTATCAGGCGCTCAGCTGCGGCTGCGGCACCTTGCCCAGCGCCATCTGGCGGTTGAAGATGTCAGGCATCAGCGACAGCGAGAACAGGTGAGCGTAGATCAGCGGGAGCATGCCCGACTTGTGGATCTTGCGCAGCTGATCGCCGCGCAGTTCGCCCAGCTTTTCCTCGTTGATGATCTGGAAGCCGCGATAGATGAACGGCTGCTCCTGGGTTTCGGTCTGGATCGTCACTTCGCCGTCCATCAACAGGCCCAGTTCGCGCAGCTCGGTCATGAAATTGGCGGTGCGCGAGCCGGCCTGCTCGAACTGTTCGTTGAAGGCCAGAATGTCCTTGGTCGTCTGGCTCGGCTCGGTGCCCTCGAACAAAGGCTGGCCCTCGTCGAAAGCGCCGAGCGTGTCGGCGGTCGGATCGAAGCACAGCGACATTTCCTGCGCCTGCGGATGCAGCTTGGCGAGCATGAACGGGTAACGGCGGACATAGGCCGGGACGTAGATGTTCTGGTCGGTCAGCTTGCCGTCGTCGCCGACAAACACGTTGACGCCCTCGTTGAGGCCCATCAGCGCGATCGGAATGGCATCGTCACCGGTGGTGAAGACGATCGGCAAGCGGCGCTGCGCCGAGACGAACTCGTCGGTGGTGATCGGAATGGCGTGCTGGCCGACGAAGAACGGCGCGGCATCGGCCGGGCGCAGCTTGAACGCGGCATGGGCTTCGCTCGAAAGCGGCTCGAGCGCATTGTAGAACAGGGGAAGGGCGGACTGCGGCGCGCTGGCCATCGAAACTCTCCAGAAAGATACGGGTTGAATAGGTTGTCCGCGCAGGCGCGCGTATTGGCGGCTGGCCTTATGGACTGGGCGGCGTTTGCGCAAGCGTGACGAGTTTCCCGGGATTGAACAGTCCTTGCGGATCGAGCCCCGCCTTGACCCCGCGGAGCGCCGCAAGCCGTGCCGGCGAGGACAGTCGTTCCAGTTCGGCGAGCTTCATCTGGCCGATGCCATGCTCGGCCGAGATCGACCCACCGAGCGCGACGACGAGGTCGTCGACGAAGCGTGTGATGCCCGGTGCTTCCTCGGCATACCAGCGCGCCGGATCGACGCCGGCGGGGGCGCGGACATGGAAATGGACATTGCCGTCGCCGAGATGGCCGAAGCCGCTGGCATGCGTGCCCGGGAAACGCGCCTCGCACGCCGCCGCGGCCTCCACCATGAAGCGTGGCATAGCCGCGATCGGCACCGACACGTCGTGCTGCGCGGCCGGGCCCATGGCGCGCTCCGATTCGGAGATCGATTCGCGGATGCGCCAGAACGCCTCGGCCTGCGCCTCGCTGGCGGCAATCACGGCATCGCGCACCGCGCCGTCAGCGAGCGCCGGGGCGAGCAGGCGTTCAAGCAGTTGGGCGGGCGGCTCGGCATCGTGCTGGTCGATCGTCGCCTCGATCAGCACGTGCCAGGGATGCTCTTCGGCAAGCGGTGCGCGGCTCGCCGGGATGTGCGCGAGAACGGCGTGCAGAGAATCGGCCGGGATGATTTCGAAGCCTTCGATGCGGTCGGTCGCTGCCTCCAGCCGACGCAGCAATGTCAGCGCGGCGGCCGGATCGGCCAGGCCGACCCAGGCGACCGCGCGCTGCACGATCGCCGGCACGATGCGCAGCGCGGCGGCGGTGACCACGCCGAGCGTGCCCTCCGCGCCGACCAGCAACTGGGTGAGGTCGTAACCGCGATTATCTTTCTTGAGCGGGGCAAGACCGTCATGGATCTGGCCATCGGGCAGCACCGCCTCGATCCCGGCGACCAGCGCGCGCATCGTGCCGAAGCGCAACACCTGGGTGCCGCCGGCATTGGTCGAAACGAGGCCGCCAACCGTCGCACTGCCCTTCCCCCCCAGCGTCAGCGGAAAGCGCATGCCGCGTTCCAGCGCCGCATCGTGGAGATGGGCGAGGATCATGCCCGCCTCGACCACCGCCAGCCCCTCCTCGGGCGCGATGCGACGCACGCGGTTCATCCGCCTGAGCGACAGGATCAGCGCCGAGCCATCGGCCGGCGGCGTCGCCCCGCCGACCATCGAGCTGTTGCCGCCCTGCGGCACCAGCGCGACCTTGTGCTCGCCGGCCAGCCGCACGATCGCTGCAACTTGTTCGGTGCTATCGGGGGCGAGGATCGCAGGCGTGGCGCCATGGAAGCGGCCGCGCCAGTCGGTCGTCCAGGGCGCGATCTCTTGCGCGTCGGTAATGACGCCCTTGTCGCCAAGCATGGCGCGGGTCTGATCGATCATTAGAGTCTGGGCAGGAGTCATGTCATGCCGACTATCATGTCGGGGCGAACTCCGGCAATTCATCGCGTGTTCAACCCTTTCGGTTAACGCTGGCAGTTCACATGTCGATTCCCGCGCCCCTTGTCCTGATCCTGCTCGCCCTCGCCCCCGCCGCCATGGCGAGCGAGCCGGCGCCGCTCGACGGCGTCGCGCTGGCGCAACTGACGATCCACTCGCGCATCGTCATCCGGATTCCGCGACTCGACGCGTCGCCGTCCATGCCCCTGCCGATGCCCAAACCGGTGCGGCTGGTCGAGAAGAAGGGCCCGAAATGCGTGCCGATGGACACGCTGGCCGGCGCGGTGATGACGTCTGCCAACACCATCGATCTGCTGACCACCGAGGATGAACAGGTCCGCGCCCACCTCGCCGACCGTTGTCAGGCGCTGGATTTCTACTCCGGCGTGTATCTCAAGCGCACCAGCGACGGCATGCTGTGCGCCAAGCGCGACGCGCTGCGCTCGCGCTCGGGCAGTACGTGCGAGATTACCGGGTTCAAGCGGTTGCAGGTGAAGCACTAGGCGCAACCGAAACGCCTTTACCTTGACAAAACGCCGTTGATCCGCAAGCGCAGAATCTCTGTCCGGCACCTTGGCCGGCAGTCTTTTTTTCCGGAAACCGCATGAGCTTCGCCGACCTCGGCCTATCAGACGAACTAATGAGAGCCGTGAACGAGTCCGGCTATACCGAGCCGACTCCGATTCAGGCCAGCGCGATCCCCAGCGTGCTGATGATGCGCGACATTATTGGCATCGCGCAGACCGGGACCGGCAAGACCGCCTCGTTCGTGCTGCCGATGATCGACATCCTCGCTCATGGCCGCAGCCGCGCGCGGATGCCGCGTTCGCTGATCCTCGAACCGACGCGCGAACTGGCCGCGCAGGTCGCCGAGAATTTCGAGAAATACGGCAAATATCACAAGCTCTCGATGGCGCTGTTGATTGGCGGCGTGTCGATGGGCGACCAGACCGCCGCGCTGGAAAAAGGCGTCGACGTGCTGATCGCCACGCCGGGCCGGCTGATGGACCTGTTCGGGCGCGGCAAGATATTGCTGACCGGCTGTTCGATGCTGGTGATCGACGAGGCCGACCGCATGCTCGACATGGGGTTCATCCCCGATATCGAGGAAATCTGCACCAAACTGCCCAAGCAGCGCCAGACCCTGCTCTTCTCGGCGACGATGCCGCCGCCGATCAAGAAGCTGGCCGACAAATTCCTGTCCAACCCAAAGACGATCGAGGTCGCGCGCCCCGCGACGGCCAACATCAACATCAAGCAATGGCTGGTGCCGGTCAGCGCGTCGAAGAAGCGCGACAAGCTGCAGGAACTGCTCGAGCTCGAAGACGTCAAGACGGCGATCATCTTCTCCAACCGCAAGACCACGGTGCGCGAGCTCAACAAGGTGCTTCAGCGCGCCGGTTACCGGTCGAGCGAGATCCATGGCGACATGGAGCAATCACAGCGCATCGCCGAGCTGGACCGTTTCAAGGCTGGCGACGTCAACATCCTTGTCGCCTCCGACGTTGCGGCACGCGGGCTCGACATCAAGGGTGTCAGCCATGTGTTCAACTTCGACGCGCCATGGCACCCGGACGATTATGTCCACCGTATCGGCCGCACCGGTCGCGCCGGCGCGACCGGCGTCGCCTTCACGCTGGCGACGCCCGACGACGCCGAGAACATCACCAATATCGAGAAGCTGACCGGCCTGAAGATCGAGCGCTATGAGGGCGTCGAGATGCCCGAGGGCGCACCCGCCGAAAAGGGCCGTGGTCGCGGTCGCGGCGCGAAGCCCAGGGCGGAAGCGCCGGCGGCGCGGGAGCCGCGTCAGCCGCGTGAAGCCCGCCCAGCGCGCGAAGAGCGTCTCGCGCGTGAAGAACGCCCGGCTCGTGAAGAACGTCCTGCGCGCGCCGAGCGCCCCGCCCGTGAAGAACGTCCCGCCCGTGAGGAGCGTCCCGCCCGCGAGGCGCGTCCACCGCGCGACGAACGTCCGGTCCGTCGCGACCCTGCCCCGCAGGACGATGGTCCCGACGATGGCTGGAACGGCCCGATGCCGGGATTCCTGTCGGCCAAGCTGACCGACTGAGTCCTTTTCGCGTGGACGACAGTTTCATCACCTTCGTGCCGGTGAAGCGCATGGTCAGTCCGTGCATCAATATCTGCGAGATCGATGCCGCATCCGGCCTGTGCCGCGGCTGCGCCCGCACCACCGACGAGATCGCCGGCTGGTCGAGCGGCACCGACGCCTGGCGCCACGCCGTGATGCGCGAACTGCCGGGGCGGCGTTAGGCGCTCGCCGGCTCGGGTGCTGGCATCAGCGCATTGTCGATATCGTTGGCGCGCTTGTACGCATCGCGCGCGGTGATGCGTTCGGCATAGGCGGCGAAGGCGTCTCGCTTGGGCAATGTGCCGAACTGCAGGCCGAAGGCCACCTGCGACCCGACATAGACATCGGCCGCGGTGAAGCTGTCGCCGGCGATATAGGGATGCGCCGCCACGGCCTTTTCGAGCACATCGATGACCAGCCCGAGATTGCCGTAACCGGCCATGCGCTGCTGCTGCTCATTGGGTTCCACGCCGAGATTCTTGTCGGTGATCGCCTGTTCCAACGGTCCCGAGGCGAAGAACATCCAGCGATAATAATCGGCGCGATCACTGGTCGGCGGCGCGAGTCCGGCTTCGGGAAAGGCGTCGGCGAGATAGGCGCAGATCGCCGAGCATTCGGTCACCGCCCGCCCCTTGTGGACGATCGCCGGCACCTTGCCCATCGGATTGACCGACAGATAGGGCTCCTGCTTCATCGTCGAGGCGTAATCGAGCACCACCGTGTCATAGGGCGCGCCGGTTTCCTCGAGCATCCAGCGGATGATCCGTCCGCGCGACATCGGGTTGGTGTAGAAGATCAGATCGGCAGCCATCGCCTGTCCCTTTCGACTCATGTCCGTATGAACATAAGTGGAACATGGCGCCGCTCACGGGTCAAGAGCCGAAGCACCCGGGATCACAAAGCAAAGCGGCGCGGCGGACACATGTCCCCCGCGCCGCTTGGCACTCAGTTACGGCCCGTAGCGCCGTTGATCAGGCCGCGACGACGGTGACCCGGCCGTTGCCCTGCATCATCTTCTTCAGGCCCGGCATCGCGCGCATCACTTCGGCGACCTTGGTGGCGCGTGCCGCACCGGCACCCGCGTCACCCTGCGCCTGGGCGAAATCGGGCGCGATGGCTAAGAAACCGCTGCGCGCATAACGCAGTGCAATCTCTTCGACCGCCTGGCCGTCATTGGCCGGCACCACCAGCACCACGCCGAGATCGTTCTTGCCCTTCGGTGCGGCGAAGAAACCGTTGATCTTCATGCCGTTACGCAGCGCATAAGTCGCGCGCAGCGTGCGTATTTCGGGGCCGGTGACGGCGGCGAGCGCCGGCGCCGCGACCGTGCTTGCTGCGGTCAGAACGGCCATGCCGCCCATCAGCTTGCGACGATCGATCGCGGCCATGCCCAGGCCGATAGCCGTGTCTTGATCATGCATGTCCGACATTCCCCGTTCCTCCGTCATCACTCGACAACCATATATAGCCAGAGATTTACGCCGGCATAGGACCAAAATGGTGCGATCGGCAGTTCGTAATTCTACTATTCCGCCAAGTAACGGCGATGATCCATACCCATAATGAGCGGGTACGAAAGCTAGCGCGCGCTGAACCACCACACGCCGTCCGCGGTTTCACGCACCGCACGCCCCTCGACCTCCAACCGGCGCAGATGCGACATCGCTTCACCGGTTGCCATGCCGAGCATGTCCTGGCCGATCGCACGGCGGAACAGCCGGCCGAAGCAATCGACCGCGCGGCGCGGCTCGGCGAGGAACACCTCCAGTTCGTCGAGCCGCTGACGATGCTCGCGATCCAGCGCGTCGAGCCGCGCATGTAGCCCGTGAAACGGATCGCCATGCCCCGGCAGCACCAGCAGGTCATCGGGCAACTGTTTCAACTTGGCGATCGAATCGAGCCACTCGCCGAGCGGGTCGCTGTCGGGCTCGGTCACGCCGAGCGACACGTTGGGGCTGATGCGCGGCAGTACCTGATCGCCGGAGAGGAACAGGCCGTCACGCTCATTGACCAGGCAGGCATGTTCCGGGCTGTGGCCCGATCCGGTGACGATGCGCCAGTCGACGCCGCCGATCGTCATCGTGTCGCCGTCCTTGATGCGGTGGAACCCCATCGGCATCGGCGTGACGATGCGGCGGAAGCTCGACCAGCCGCTCTTCGCCGCCTCTGCGATCTGCTCCTCGCTCCAGCCGGCGCCGTGACGCATCGCGGTTACCTCGTCTGGAACGGCATCGCGCGCATCGGCGACGAGCAGCTTGGCGCTCAGCCACTCGCCGCGCGTCATCACCAGCGGCGCACCGTGATGGTCGCACATCCAGCCGGCGAGGCCGATATGATCGGGGTGGAAATGCGTGCCGATCACCTGGGTGACACGCGTCCCGGCCAGCGGCCCATGCCACAGCTTCTTCCATTCCGCGCGGGTGCCGGGCAGGTTCATGCCGGTATCGACCAGCGCGACGCCGCCCCCGTCGTCGACCAGCCAGCAATTGATGTGCTTGAGCGGCCCCGGCACCTGAAGGCGCACCCAGCGCACGCCCGGGCCGGCGGCCATCACCTCGCCGCTCGCCGGCTCGGCGCCGCCGAAAGGATAGGTCAGACCCTTGTGACTGGTCGCGGTGAAGCTCTCGTCAGGGGGCAGTATTGCGGGTTCGGCTTTGGCCATCGGTTGCGACTAGCAACGGATTAGCCCGCGCGCCAGCCGTCGCGATGCAACGCAATCCAACGCCGAAGCGTTTACCCCTCGCGACTATCCGCAGGGAGTAACAGTGATGGCAGAAGTCAGGAGCGACGAACGCGTCGTGGTCGAGCGCAGCAGCGTCAATATCGGCGGCATCATCGCGGCGCTTGCGCTGCTGCTCGCCGTGTTCGGCGTGCTGCGCTATTTCGGAGTGGTGTAACCGGCGCCCCGCCCGGCCGTCGTCCCGGCGCATGCCGGGACGATGGCCGTGACAATCAACGCTTGAACAGGTTTTCCGCGGTCGGCTCGAACACCGTCGGCGCGACGACGCCGTCTTCGCCCATCGCCTCGGCGTCGCGTGCCGCCTGCTCGCGCTGGCCGCGCAGTTCCGCGATCAGCGCCTCGCGGTCACCCTCGAGCCGCGTGTCGACCGGTGCTTCCAGGCCGGCCGCCTTGGCCGCCTTGGCCACAGCCGCGTCGAGCTCACGCTGCGTAGTCAGGCCGAGCGTGACCGGATCCTTGGGCGTGATGTTGGCGATGTTCCAATGGCTGCGGTCGCGGATCGCGGCGATCGTCGTTCGCGTCGTGCCGATCAGGTTGGAGATCGCGCCATCGGTGATCTCGGGATGGTTGCGGATGATCCACGAAATGCCGTCGGGCTTGTCTTGGCGCTTCGATACCGGCGTATAGCGCGGGCCCTTGGTGCGGCGGATCTGCTCCGGGCCCTTGGTCATGTGCAGGCGGTAATCGGGGTCGGCCTGGCCCTTCTCGATTTCCTCCAGCGTCAGCTCGTGCGCGCGCACCGGATCGCGGCCGGTCAGCTTGGTCGCGGCGGTATCATCGGCGATCGCCTGAATCTCGAGGATATGCAGACCGCAGAATTCGGCGATCTGCTCGAAGCTGAGCGCGGTATTGTCGACCAGCCAGGAGGCGGTCGCATGGGGCATGAGCGGCTGAGCCACGGAGAAACCTTTCCAGAAACAACAAGGGCCGCCCCTTCCCGGAGCGGCCTGTACGCGTGGCGATCTAATACTTGCGGAGCGCGAGGGCAAGCGCGGGCTTCTCAGGCGGCAAGCGCTTCGTCGATTACCGGCACCAGTGCGGCGAGGAACTGGCCCGCGCTGGCCTCCCAGGTGAAGGCCGCGCCATAGGTGGCGCAGGCGGCACGATCTCGAGTCAGCGCAGCAGCGATCGCGGTGGTGAGATCCTCGTCCATCGCCCCGACCGTCGGGACCAGTACATCGACCGGCCCGGTCACCGGATAGGCCGCGACCGGCACGCCGCAAGCCAGCGCCTCGATCATCACAAGCCCGAACGTGTCGGTGCGGCTGGGAAAGACGAACACATCGGCTGCGGCATAGGCCGCCGCGAGGCCCGCCCCAAACCGGGGACCGAGGAAATGCGCCTCGGGGAAACGTGCGGCGAGCATCGCCCGCGCCGGCCCATCGCCGACCACCACCTTCGTGCCCGCATGGCCCGAGGACAGGAACGCCTCGATATTCTTCTCGACTGCGACGCGCCCGACATAGAGCTGGATCGGCCCCGGCAGCGCGGCGATCACGGGATCGGGTGCGACATCGGCACCGAACAGCGACAGATCGACCCCCCTGCCCCAATGCCGCACCTGGGTCAGGCCGTGGCGGTGCAGCACCGCCGCGATCGACGGCGTCGAGGCGAGGATCGCCTGGGCCGGCCCGTGGAACCAGCGGATATAACGCCAGATCCATTCCGGATTCACACCCGTGCGCGCCGCGACATAATCGGGGAATTGCGTGTGATAGGCGGTGGTAAAGGGGAAATCGCGCGCCACGCACCAGCGCCGCGCCGCCAGGCACACCGGCCCCTCGGTGGCGAGGTGCACTGCATGGGCGTCGAATTCCTCGAGCATCCGCCCCACCGCGCCGGTACCGGCAAAGGCCAGGCGGATCTCGGGATAGGTCGGGCACGGCAGCGAGTGAAACAGGTCGGGCGAGATGACCAGCACCTTATGCCCCATCCGCTCCAGTTCGGCGCGCGTCGCCTGCAACGTGCGGACCACGCCATTGACTTGCGGGCTCCAGGCGTCGGTGACGATGGCGATACGCATCACGGCCTCCGGTGGCGGAACGAGGTGACGGCCCCCTCTGAAACTGGGGGCATTGTCGTTGCGCGCGCGCCGGCGCCTCGAAATCGCGCGGAGCGAGCGGCGCAGCAGGTACCTACGCCGCAAGCGCGGTCACCTCGGACAGCACGTCGCGCGCGGCGATCTCGTCGGCCCAGTGGAGCAGCTCCATCCGCCCGTCATGATGCTCGACCAGCGCGGTGCAACCCTCGACCCAATCGCCGTCGTTGTAATATTCCACGCCCGCAATCTCGCGAATCTCGGCGGTGTGGATATGCCCGCACACCACGCCATCGACCCCGCTTATGCCCGCGGCGTGCGCCACGACATCCTGATAATGCGAGATGAACTCGACCGACTTCTTGACCTTAGCCTTGGCGTGTTTGCTCAGCGACCAATAGGGCATGCCGAAGGTGCGGCGGAACGCGTTCAACCAACGGTTTAGCGCCATCAGCGCGGTATAGGCGGCGTCCCCGGCATGGGCCAGCCAGCGATGCGCCATGGTGATCGCGTCGAACTCGTCGCCGTGCAGCACCAGCAGGCGGCGCCCATCGGCAGTTTCGTGGATCGCCTTGCGGCGGATCTCGACCCCGCCGAAATCGAGCCCCGAAAACTGCCGGAACACCTCGTCATGATTGCCCGGAATATAGACGACGCGCGTGCCCCGCCTGGCGCGCTTGAGCAGCCGCCACACGACATCGTTATGCGAAGCCGGCCAGAAGAACTTCTTCTTCAGCCGCCAGCCGTCGATGATATCGCCGACCAGATAAAGCGTCTCGCTGTCGACATGGTCAAGAAAGTCGATCAGCATTTCGGCGGCGCAACCGCGCGTGCCGAGATGGATGTCCGAAATCCAGATCGTGCGAAACTGTTGCCGGCCGGCGACGCGGCGCTCCGGAAACACGGGTTGCGAATGGGCGAACTCGGCGAGGTCGGTCACCCCTGAGTCCATCGCGATCCTGGTTATTGCATCCATCGTTTTCCGCCTGCCCCCGCTAGGTGATGGCCGGCGCTATGGACTCCAATTGTGACAGCGTGATTCCGAACGCGTGACGCGAATGTTACAGATCGAGCGGAATATGCCCCGATTGCGCGGCGACCCGGGCGAGCCAGGCCCGCACCGCCGGATAGCGCGACAGCGTGAACCCGCCGCCCTCCGCAACATGGGTATAGGCATAGAGAATGATATCAGCGAGCGTGAAGCGCCCGCCGACCAGCCAGTCGGTCTGCCCCAGCCGCTCGTCCATCAGCGCCAGCGCCGCCTCTCCCGCCGCCTGCTTGCCCGGCAGCAGCGCGCGCTGGAGATCGCTAAGGTGGTCGGCACCGATCCAGCCGTACCAGAAGCGCAAGGTCGCGACATTGGGCTCATGGTTATACTGTTCCCAGAACATCCAGCGGAGCATGTCGGCGCGGTCGAACCGGTCATGCGGCACGAGGTGCGACCCGTCGGCAAGATAAAAGGCCGCAGCATTGCTTTCCGGCAGGAAATCGTCGCCGACCTGCAACACCGGAATCCGGCCATTGGCGTTGACGGTGTCGAGGAAGTGCGTGCTGCGCGTCTCACCGGCCATGATGTCATATTCGCGCCGCTCCAGCGGAATGCCGAGATGCGCCGCGGTCAGGCGAATCTTGTAGCAATTTCCCGAGGCGGCATATTCGTGGAGGATAAGGTCTGACATGGCGGCGGCTCCCCTGCTGGTGGCGGCATTCATCGCAGGCGGGGGTTGTGGGTCAAATCGAAATGGCGGAGCGGTTGATCAGGGGGGCTTATGGTGCGGCCCCGACGCTTTTTCGAAGGCTAGCCGTTTGCCGCAAAAAGACCGTAACGCTCGCGCCATGCGGCCACTTCGTCCCGCAAATGTGGGGGAGCGGGTTCCTCCGAGAGGACAAGGCCGGCGACCTCGTTGTCGGGGTGCATCAGCATCTTCTTCGACCCGTCGCTGAACCAGACGGGGACCAGCTGATCGCACAGGCTGTCCAGGATCGTTGCGGCCATGCCATTCTCGATCGCCTGACTGCCAGCGAGCACGCGCACGTTGATCGAGACGCCTTCGAAGCAGTTGCGCGGCTCGCGCTCGAAATTCAGGGACACGAGCAGGCCGGACCGGTCCGGCCGCGCTTCATCGGGCAGGTTCGCAACCCTCCGCCAGACGCAGAACCATGTTCGGCAGATATGCGGGCGCACCGCATGGATGCCGCACCCGCGCGAAGTGAGGTGCGTGCAGGGCGTTCCCGCCGGCTTCTTGAAATCGGGCGTATCCACCGTCAGCACGGTGCAGCACGCGACGCAGTCACCGCACGCGCGATCGGCGAGGACCGGCCCCAGCAGAACGGTTTCCAGGTCTGTCTCGCTGTGCATCGCGGCAGGAGGTGCCTCGCCTCCGGTCGGAATTCAAGCGATCCGGCGAGGAATGAACGCCCGCAGCGCGGGGCGCAAGCGGACAACGGACGGCTAGAGACGAAGTCGGCCAGCTTTATCTAGCGTCATCCGGACTTGTTCCGGGGTCCACCGTTCCGCAAAAGTAAAGGTCGCTGCATTTGCGGAACAGTGGATGCCGGAACAAGTCCGGCATGACGGTTAAAGTTCATTGCAAACGAGGTTGGCGGCCGGTGGTTGAAACGAACGTTGGCGATCGGCCTATTCCGCGTTGTCGAACTTCCTCACCTCGACGGCACTTTCATCGAAATTGTCGAGCAAGCGTGCATTGATGCCCATCTTGCCGAAATCTTCGCCGAGCGTCTCCCAATGGGTGCCGCAGCCGCAGACGGGACAATGGTGAATGCCGATCATGCGATCGCCCCAGATATAGGCGGTCGTCTCGCCCGAAATGCGTACCTGGTCCGGCGGGAAATAGGCGACACGCCATGCGGTCCGGCGGCAGAGCGAGCAGTTGCAATCCGCGACCCATAGCGGCTCGCTCGGCAGCTCGATCCGTACATTGCCGCAGTGACAGCTTCCGTGAACGCTCATGGCGGTTTCCTATTGCGATTTGGGGATGTCCGCAATCGGGGGCGGCTGCTGCCGGACCGCGTTTCATCCCGTAAATGATCCGACCACATTCGGGGCGCGCCAATCGCCGCACCGGCGGCGGGATGGCGCGACGTGGTGGAAAGCGGCCATATACCTGCTACGTCGCCACATGGTTCATACGCGTAGTCTGGCTGGCATCGTCGAAATCGACGGCCTTAAATATGAGTGGCAGCTCCAGCGGGAGCCGCAATTCACAGCGGACGGCTGGAAGGGCATGACAGTCTCCTTGCGGCAGATGGATACCCAGCGCGAGGCGCTACTGGAATTCCCCACGCCCAAACGCCTGTTGAAAGGGTTACCCAAGGGTCGTTCCCAAATAAACGACGCGATTGCCGCCCGGGGCGTTCGCGCAGCGTTATCGGCGGGGTGGGAGCCGGCATCCCGCGGCAAGCCGATGGTTTTCATGGTAGATGCAAACGGCGACTGATGGTCGGTTCCCGCCGGGCTGCCTTCCCGCATCAATTCTGTCGGTCGGCGTTCATGCGGTGACGTGCGCCGGAATCGTCTGAATAGAGAAAAGTGGTGAATAGTGCTCGGGCGTCTTTTGGGCGGCGCTGCGGGATTGCGGCCCTAGCCGCGACGCTTCACCATACCTGAAACCAGAGGCCGGTGACGCACATCCTTCAGGTTCGCCGCATCCTCAAGCCTGATGCCGCTAACAAGATCGAAGCCCTCCATATAACTGCCCAGTGCTATCGGGTCGGTTCGCGGTAGATGTCGGTCGCTTTGTCGATGTGGGCGATGAACAGATTCGACGGCTTCGGCCATGCCCCGATATTAAACGAGATTTCGGCAACCAGCTTTGCCATGTCGCGGCGTTTCAATAGGAAACGCAGACCATCACCATGTTCGCGCACAACCAAATCAGCGCGGCGGATTGCATCTGCTTCATCGGGCCTAACTGCAATTAGTGCTTCGACAATCCCGTTTGCAATAACATCGAGCGCATCAGAAGAATTCGGGAAATCTCCCGTCGCCCCGATGTGAACATATCGATGCCACCAGTCGCCTCCATCATCCGTCACTCGCACGAAACCGGGTTCAAGCGATGACGTGAACAACACATATAGTTCTGGGAACACCCCAAGGCTGAAACCTTCGCTGTTCAGAAGCCAAGCGAGCCGGCGGCCGTAAGCGACAGCCTCTTCATGCCCTTCCAGATACCGTGAGCGGTCTCCGGCAAAGAGCCTGATGTTGTTGATCAGGGAGGGAC
>NZ_JAQGLG010000187.1 GCF_028292965.1 Sphingomonas bacterium
GGCATCGGACCCGAGCACGCCTGGCTCAAGGAAATCGGTCGCGTCGATTATACCAGCGCGACCGACAAGGAAGCGCTCGACGCCTTCCAGTTGTTGTGCCGCACCGAGGGCATCATCCCCGCGCTCGAACCGAGCCACGCCATCGCCGCCGTGGCGAAGGTCGCGCGGACGATGGACCGCGACCAGGTTATCCTCGCCAACCTGTGTGGTCGCGGCGACAAAGACATCTTCACCGTCGCCGAGGCGCTGGGGACGCAGATATGAGCGCCACCAAAAAACCCTCTCCCCCTCAGGGGAGAGGGTTGGGAGAGGGGCAGCCCCATGCGCGACCCTGAGTTGACGAAACGCGCCAAGGCGATGCGCAGCGAGCCTTCCGAACCCGAAATCCGTATGTGGCTGGCTCTTCGTGCCAAGCGGTTCGGCGGGGTGAAATTTCGCAATCAGAAAGTCATCGGCCCCTACATCGTGGACTTCGCCTCGCGCGATCCGATGCTGGTGGTAGAGATTGATGGTGATACCCATGCGGGTCGTACGCATGAAGATGCGAAGCGATCGCGGTTTCTGGAAGCTCAAGGATATCGTGTGGTTCGTTTTACAAATGCGGATGTGATGGAGAATTTGGAGGGCGTGTTGACCACGTTGGAAAGTGCGCTCGCTACTCCCCCTCTCCCAACCCTCTCCCCTGAAGGGGAGAGGGCTAAATGATGACCCGCCTTTCCGCCGCCTTCGCCAAGCGCCGCCCCGCGCTCGTCGCCTTCGTCACGGCCGGTGACCCGACACCCGCCGCCACCGGCGCGATCCTCGACGCGATCGTCGCGGGCGGCGCGGATGTGATCGAACTCGGCATGCCGTTCACCGATCCGATGGCCGATGGCCCGGCGATCCAGGCGGCGAATCTGCGCAGCCTCGCCGCCGGCACGACCACCGCCGACATCCTCGCCATCGCCACCGCCTTCCGCGCGCGGCATCCCGACACGCCATTGGTGTTGATGGGTTATGCCAATCCGATGGTGCGGCGCGGCGCCGATTGGTTCGCGGAACATGCCGCCGCAGCCGGCGTCGATGGCGTGATCTGCGTCGATATCCCGCCCGAGGAAGACGATGCGCTCGGCCCGAAGCTGCGCGCCGCCGGCCTCGACCTGATCCGCCTCGCCACCCCGACCACCGACGCGGCCCGTCTGCCTGCCGTGCTCCAAGGCGCGAGCGGCTTTCTCTATTACGTCTCGGTCGCGGGCATCACCGGCCTGCAACAAGCCGCCCAGACCTCGATCGACAGCGCCGTCGCCGCCCTCAAGGCCGCGACCGACCTGCCCGTCGCGGTCGGCTTCGGCATCCGCACGCCCGAACAGGCCGCCAATATCGCGCGCGTCGCCGATGGCGTGGTGGTCGGTTCGGCGATCGTCGAGCTGATCGGCCAGCATGGCGGGGATGCATCGGAACCGGTGCGCGCCTATATCGAATCGCTCGCGGTCGCCATCCGCGAAACCGGCAAGGAACTCGCATGAGCTGGCTCACCAACGTCCGTAACGCGCTCGCGTTCGTCGCCAAGAAGGAGACGGCCGACAATCTCTGGCACAAGTGCAAGGGATGCGGTCAAATGGTGTTCGTCAAGGAGCTGGAGGACAATCTCCACGTCTGCCCGCATTGCGACCACCATGAGCGCATCGGCCCGCTGCTGCGTTTCGAGCAGATCTTCGATCCGGGCTACACCATCGTGCCGCTGCCCAAGGTGCCGGACGATCCGCTGAAATTCCGCGACACCAAGCGTTATTCCGATCGCATCAAGGCCGCACGCGTCGCCACGGCCGAGGGCGATGCGCTGATCACCGCGCGCGGCGCGATCGAGGGTCGCCGTGCCGTGGTTGGCGTGCAGGACTTCGCCTTCATGGGCGGTTCGATGGGGCTGGCGGTGGGTGAGGCATTCGTGCGCGGCGTCGAGAGCGCCATCGCCGATGGCTGCCCCTACATCATCTTCACCGCCGCCGGCGGCGCCCGCATGCAGGAGGGCATCCTCTCGCTGATGCAAATGCCGCGCGCGACCGTGGCGATCCAGATGCTCCACGATGCCGGTCTGCCCTATATCGTCGTGCTGACCGACCCGACCACCGGCGGCGTCACCGCCAGCTATGCCATGCTGGGCGACGTGCAGATCGCCGAGCCGGGCGCGTTGATCGGTTTCGCCGGCCAGCGGGTGATCGAGCAGACGATCCGCGAGAAGCTGCCCGAGGGCTTCCAGCGCGCCGAATATCTGCTCGATCACGGCATGCTCGACATGGTCAAGCACCGCCGCGACCTGCGCGAGACGCTGGCCAAGCTGATCGATTATCTCACCGTGAAGCAGGCGGCGTGACTTCTGCTCCCTCTCCCGCCTGCGGGAGGGGGCCGGGGGGGTGGGCGCCCGGCCTCCACGAGCGGTGTCGCACGCAGCGAGCGCGAGCCCACCCCGGCCCCTCCCGCAAGCGGGAGGGGAGATAAGTGGCTGATTCCGCAATCTCCACCTCTCCCGCCGTGCAGGCGCAACTCGACCGGCTATGGGACCTCTCCCCCGGCGCCGATATCCTCGGCCTCGAACGCATCACCATCCTGCTCGATCGCCTCGGCAATCCGCACGAGCGGCTGCCGCCGGTCCTCCACGTCGCCGGGACCAACGGCAAGGGCTCGACCTGTGCCTTCCTGCGCGCCGCGATCGAGGCGTCGGGGCTCACCTGCCACGTCTATACCAGCCCGCACCTCGTGCGCTTCAACGAGCGCATTCGCCTCGCCGGCAAACTGATTGACGACACCTACCTCGCCACGCTGCTGGCAAAGGTGCTCGACCAGGCCGAAGGACTCAGTGCGAGCTTCTTCGAGGTGACCACCGCCGCCGCCTTCCTCGCCTTTGCCGACACCCCTGCCGACGCCTGCATCGTCGAGGTCGGCCTCGGGGGCCGGCTCGATGCCACCAACGTCATCACCCGCCCGCTCGTCACCGGCATCGCCCAGCTCGGCGTCGATCACCAGTTCTTCCTCGGCGACACGATCGAGGAGATCGCCGCGGAAAAGGCCGGCATTGCCAAGCCCGGCGTGCCGCTGGTCATGATGCGCTACCCCCCGGCAGTCGAGAAGCGCGTCACCACCGTTGCGCGTGGCGCCGGCGCACCGGTCGCGGCGGCAAGCGGCAGCTGGATGTTCGCGGTCGAGGCCGATCGGTTGATCTACAAGGATGCCGCCGACCGGATCGAAACACCGCTGCCGACGCTCGCCGGCGCACACCAGCCGGAGAATCTCGCGCTGGCGATCGCGATGCTGCGGCGGCAGAATCAGCTTTCCATCCCGCTGGAAGCCTATGCGCTGGCGGCGACCGACGCGCATTGGCCGGCACGGATGCAGCGGCTCGCACCGGGACCGCTGACCGACTTGCTCGCTCCCGGCAGCGCATTATGGCTCGATGGCGGGCACAACCCTGCCGCGGGCACGGCTATCGCCCGCAGCCTCGATGCGAGCGCGGCGGGACCGATCCACCTCATTCTGGGCATGCTGGCCAACAAGGACACCGCCGGCCTGCTCGCTCCCATCGCATCGCGCGTCGTCAGCCTGACGGCGGTGCCGGTACCAGAACACGAACATCATGCGCCGGCCGAGCTCGCGGAAAGCGCCGTTGCGCTTGGCATCAGGGAGACGGGAACGGCGCCCGACGTGCGGACGGCGCTGATTGAGATAGCGGGGCGCAATGCGGGGCCGGTGACGATATTGGTGCTCGGCTCACTCTACCTCGCCGGCACCGTGCTCGATGCCAACGACCAGCTCCCCGACTGACCTTCCGTTCAAAGCCTCCTCCCAAACTGGACCACCCCGGCGAAGGCCGGGGCCCAGTTGAGAGGTCAGGAATAACAAGGCGCAACGCCCGCCCACGTCTGTTTCCCAACTGGGCCCCGGCCTTCGCCGGGGTGGCGTTTATTTTATTCGCCAAGAATGCGCCGGGCAGCCGCCTACCCCTTCGACCGCTCCCACAGCATCGCCAGCCCCTGGATCGTCAGGTCCGCCTCGACCACGTCGAACACCTCGGTGTTCTTCTCGAACAGCGTGGCGAGGCCTCCCGTCGCGATCACCGTCACCGGGCGGCCGACCTCGGCCTTCATCCGCGCGACCAGCCCCTCGATCATCGCGACATAACCCCAATAGATGCCGATATGCATCTGGCTGACCGTGTCGCGCCCGATCACCGAGAGATTGCCGTGCGGCGCCTCGATCGCAATGCGTGGCAGCTTGGCCGCGGCAGAGACCAGCGCGTCGAGCGACAGGTTGATGCCAGGCGCGATGATCCCGCCCTTGTACGCGCCCTTGAAGTCGGAAAAGTCGAACGTCGTGGCGGTACCGAAATCGATCGTGATCAGGTCGCCCGGATAGAGCGCGTGCGCCGCGATCATCGTCACTGCACGATCGGCGCCGACCGCATGCGGCTCCTCGACATCGAGCTGCATGCCCCATTCAACAGGCGCCTGGCCGGCAATAAGCGCCTCGGTCCCGAAATATTTGCTCGCCAGCACCTGCAAATTGTGGAGCGCGCGCGGCACCACCGTGGCGATGATCACCGCGCTCACCTGGCTGCGGTCGAAGCCCTCGAGCACCAACAACTGGCTGAGCCACACGGCATATTCATCCGCCGTGCGGCGCGCGTCGGTGGCGATGCGCCAGCGCGCCTTGATCGCGCGGGTGTCATCGACCAGCGCGAAAACCACATTGGTGTTGCCGGCATCGATGGCGAGCAGCATCGGGTAAACCCTTCAGAGCAGGAACACGTCGGCGGCGTGAATGACACGGGTGGTGCCGTCCGCCAAGCGCAGGATGAGCGCACCATCGGCATCGAGCCGTTCGAACAGGCCGTCAGTCGCGCTGCCATCGGGCAGCCGCGCAGTGAGCGCGGTGCCGGCCGGATGCGCCCGTTCGCTCCAGCGGTTCCGGATTGGAGCAATCCCCTCACCCCGCCATTTGCCGAGCCAGCGCGCAAACGTGTCGGCGAGCGTTTCGAGAAAGCTCGCCGCATCGACCGCCACGCCGTGCGCGGCGAGGCTGGTGGCAGGGCGGTCAGGAAGATCGGGATGGTGCGCCACATTGACGCCGATGCCGATCACCACCGCATCGCTCGAGCGTTCGAGCAGAATGCCTGACAGTTTGGCGCCGTCGATCAGCAGGTCGTTGGGCCATTTGATTTGCAATGTGCTCCCGCGAAAGCGGGAGCCCAGGGTCGCGGACGATGACGCTTTTGACCCTGGATCCCCGCTTTCGCGGGGAAGCAGGCTCGGCAAATAGGCCCGTACCGCCTCCTCCAGCGCCACCGCCGCGACCAGCGCCAGCGTCGCGGGCGGTGGATCGCTGGTCCGCAACCGTACCAGCGTGCTGGCATAAAGGTTACCCGGCGGCGAGACCCAATCACGCCCCTGTCGCCCGCGTCCGCCGCTCTGCTGCTCAGCGCGCAGCCACAGGCCTTCCTCGGCCCCGCTGGCGGCGAGCGCAATCAGATCGGCATTGGTCGATCCCGTCGTGGCGACGGTGCGGATCGTCGTCAGAACAGCGCCTTCGCGGCCGTCATGCTCCACGCGCTAAGCAGCGGTATGGCGAAATAGCCGAGCGGCGACACGAACAACGCCGCCACCGCAATCATGCCGCCCTCGACCCGATCATCGCTCGGCGCATAGGCCGCAGCCTGATCGTCGAAGAACATCGTCTTGACCACGCGAAGATAATAATAGGCGCCGATCGTCGAGGCCGCGATGCCGACCACCGCGAACGGGAACAGGCCGGCATTCACCGCCGCCCAGAACACCGCGAACTTGGCATAGAAGCCGAACAGCGGCGGGATGCCGGCCAAGCTCAACATGAATACGAGCATCGCCCATGCCAGCAATGGCCGCGTCTTCGACAGACCGGAGAGGCTGGCGATCGTCTCGACCGGCTGGCCGTCCGCGTCGCGCATCTGCAGCACGATCAGGAAGCTACCCAAGGTCATGACGATATAGATCGTCATATAGACCAGTACCGCCGACACACCCTCGGCCGTGCCCGTGGCGAGGCCGACCAGTGCGAAGCCGACATTGTTGATCGAGCTATAGGCGAGCAGGCGCTTGATGTTGGTCTGGCCGATCGCGGCCACCGCACCGAAGATGATCGAGGCGAGGCTGGCGAAGATCACGATCTGGCGCCATTGGTCGGTCGCCGGACCCATCGCCTCGATCGCGACGCGCACCGCCATCGCCATCGCCGCGACCTTGGGCGCGGAGGCGAAGAATGCCGTCACCGGCGTCGGCGCGCCTTCGTAAACGTCGGGCGTCCACATATGAAACGGCACAGCCGAGATCTTGAACGCGAGACCGGCGAAGACGAACACCAACCCGAAGGTCAGCCCCGTCGAATGACCAGCGCCATAAGCGGTGGCGATCGATGAGAAGAGTGTGGTGCCGCTGAATCCGTAAACCAGCGAGATGCCGTAGAGCAGGATGCCGCTCGCCAGCGCGCCGAGCACGAAATATTTCAGGCCCGCCTCGGCCGAGCGCGTATCGCGGCGCATGAAGCTGGCCAGCACATAGGCGGCGAGGCTCTGCAGTTCGAGCCCGACATAGAGCGTCAGCAGGTCGCCCGCCGACACCATCATGCCCATGCCCGCTGCCGAGAGCAGGATCAGCACCGGATATTCCGGCCGCAGGTCGTCGCCCGAGGTGCGCTGAAAGAAGCTTGGGGCTAGCAGGATCGCCACGCCCGAGGCGATGTAGATCAACACCTTTGAGAAAGCCGCAAAGGCATCGGCGCGGTACAGGCCGTCATAGGCCTCGCCACCGCTCGACGACGGGCCGAACAGCGCGATTCCGGCACCGATCAGCACCGCGACCGAGGCCCAGGAGATCAGGCGCGCCGCGCCGGGGCCGCCCCAGGCCGCCACCAGCATCAACAGAAGGGCCGCAGTGCCGAGGATTTCCTCGGGCAGAGTCATGAGCAGCGAGGCGATCATTTCGCGGCCTCCACCGTGGCGGCAGGGCCATGCCCCGCCGTCGGCAATGAGTCACCCGCCGGCTTTGCGCGATCGATCCGCGCAGTCAGCGTCGCGACGTCGTTACGCATCGGGGCGAGGAAACTCTCCGGGTAAACGCCCATCCACAGCACGGCGGCGGCGATCGGCGCGAGCAACGCGATTTCACGCAACGAGAGATCGGGCATTGCGCGTACATCGCCCTTGGTCAGTTCGCCGAAAACTACGCGGCGATAGAGATAGAGCATATAGGCGGCGCCGAGGATGATCCCGGTGGTGCACAGCAGCGTGATCGTGGTCGACACCTGATAGGTCCCGGCAAGACTCAGGAACTCGCCGACGAAGTTGCTGGTCCCAGGCAGGCCGACCGACGCCATGGTGAAGACCATGAAGAACAGTGCGTAGCGCGGCATGTTGATCGCCAAGCCGCCATAGCGGTCGATCTCGCGGGTATGCAGCCGGTCGTAGATCACGCCGACGCACAGGAACAAAGCGCCAGACACCAAGCCGTGCCCGAGCATGACCATCATCGCGCCTTCGATGCCCTGGCGGTTGAACGCGAACAGGCCGATCGTCACGATCGCCATGTGCGCGACCGAGGAATAGGCGATGAGTTTCTTCATGTCGCTCTGCACCAGCGCGACCAGAGAGGTGTAGATCACCGCGACCGCCGACAGGCCGAACATCAGCCAGACGAGTTGCGCGGAGGCTTCCGGGAACATCGGCAGCGAGAAACGCAGGAAACCGTATCCGCCGAGTTTCAGCAACACGCCGGCGAGGATGACCGATCCGGCGGTCGGCGCCTGCACGTGCGCGTCGGGCAGCCAGGTATGCACCGGCCACATCGGCATCTTCACCGCAAACGAACAGAAGAACGCCAGCCACAGCCAGGTCTGCGCATGCGCTGGGAAATCGGTGTTGAGCAACTGCGGGATGCTGGTGGTGCCGGCATATTGCGTCATCCACAGCATCGCGATGAGCATCACCAGCGAGCCGAGCAGCGTGTAGAGGAAGAATTTGTAGCTGGCGTAGATTCGGTTCGCGCCGCCCCAGATGCCGATGATCAGGTACATCGGAATCAGGCCGGCCTCGAAGAAGGTGTAGAACAGGAAGATATCCTGCGCCGCGAAGGTGCCGATCATCAGCAGCTCGGTGACGAGGAAGGCGCACATATATTCCTGCACGCGCTTCTCGATCGCCACCCAACTGGCGCCGATGCAGATCGGCATCAGGAACACGCTCAACATGATCAGCAGGAGCGCGAAGCCATCGATGCCGAGCGACCAGCCGAACGGCCCGAACAGATGCTCATGGCTCTCGACGAACTGCCACTGCGCGCCGCCGACATCGAACTGCGCCCACAGCATGATGCCGAGCGCGAGGTCGATAAGCGTGGCGATCAGGGCCAGCCATCGCGCACCATTGGCGCTGAGGAACAGGCAGCCGATCGCGGCCACCGCCGGCACGGCGAGCATGATGGAAAGGATCGGGAAGCCGCTCATGACTGGATCGCCCAGGTCAGCGCCGCGGTCAGGCCGATGAGCATGACGAATGCATAAGTATAGAGATATCCCGATTGCAGCCGCGCCGTGACACGTGAGCCTTGCGACACCAGCCAGGCCGAGCCGTTCGGCCCGAAACGGTCGATCGTGCCCTCGTCGCCCTTCTTCCAGAACAGCCGGCCGATCGCGAAGGCCGGGCGCACGAACAGGATGTCGTAGAGCTCGTCGATATACCATTTGTGGAGCAGGAAGTCGTACACGACGGAGAACTGCGCCGCGACCTTGGCCGGCAGATCGGGCGAACGGATGTACATCATCCATGCCGTGAAAAAGCCGAGCAGCATGGCGATCGACGCCGACAGCTTGGCGAGCGTCGGAAGGTCTTCCATCGCTTCCATCAGCTTCTCGCGGAAGGCGACCGAACCCTTCCAATAGGCCTCGCCCGCGCTGGGATCGATGAAGAATTTGTGAAACGCGAAGCCGGCGAAGATCGCGCCGACCGACAGCAGGATCAGCGGGACAAGAATCGCAAGCGGGCTCTCATGCGGATGATAGCCGCCGGTGCCGGCCGGCAGCTCGCGGGCGCCGGCGTCGTGCAGATGCGGGGTAGCGCCCTGCCCTTCCTCGGCCGCTTCGCCGTGGTGCTCATGCGCGGCATCGGAACCCTGATGGTGGCCATGATCGTCATGGCCGTGCCCATGCGCATCGTGCAGCGCATGCTGGATGTGTTCGGACTGCGCCCAGCGCGGCTTGCCCCAAAAGGTCAGGAACATCAGCCGCCACGAATAGAAACTGGTCAGTAGCGCGACGAGCACCCCGGTCAGCGCCGCACCGGTCTGATCCGCAGCGAAGGCGCTCTCGATGATCGCGTCCTTCGAATAGAAGCCGGCAAAACCGAACACGCCTTCCAGCCCAACGCCGGTGATCGCCAGCGTGCCGGCCATCATTGCCCAGAAGGTGATCGGGATGTGCTTACGCAGGCCGCCATAGAAGCGCATGTCCTGCTCATGGTGCATGGCGTGGATCACAGAGCCGGCACCGAGGAACAGCAACGCCTTGAAGAAGGCGTGGGTGAAGAGGTGGAACATCGCGGCGTTATACGCGCCGACGCCGGCGGCGAAGAACATGTAGCCGAGCTGCGAACAGGTCGAATAGGCGATGACGCGCTTGATGTCGTTCTGCACCAGCCCGATCGTCGCGGCGAAGAAGCAGGTCGCAGCGCCCACCGTCATCACGACATGCTGCGCGACCACCGAGGTCTCGAACAGCGGCGACATGCGGCACACCATGAACACGCCGGCGGTGACCATCGTCGCGGCTTGGATCAGCGCCGACACCGGGGTCGGGCCCTCCATCGCGTCGGGCAACCAGGTGTGCAGGCCGAGCTGGGCCGACTTGCCGCACGCGCCGACGAACAGCAGCAGGCAGAGCAGGGTCAGCGTGTCGACGCGGTAGCCGAGGAAACCGATCGTCGAACCGGCCAGATGCGGTGCGGCGTCGAGAATGGCGGGATTCGAGACCGTGCCGAACACCTGATAGATGCCGAAGATGCCGAGCATAAAGCCCAGGTCGCCGACGCGGTTGACGACGAACGCCTTGATGGCAGCGGCATTGGCGCTGGGTTTGCGGAACCAGAATCCGATCAGCAGGTACGAGGCGAGACCGACGCCTTCCCAGCCGA
>NZ_JAQGLG010000045.1 GCF_028292965.1 Sphingomonas bacterium
CATAGCATTCGTTCGTCCACTGAACGATGCCGCGGCACTCGCGCCCATTTGGCAGCTGGATGCTCACTCGGAGCCCCGCCTGGAAAGACCCGTCGTGCCGCACCTTCATGCCGCGCTGCGAGATATCCTCAAGTTCAAGCTGATGAATGCCCTGCAAACTCAGCCCGTTGGCGCGAATCGACCGAGTCGCGAGCCTCAACGGTCTCGCCCGACTCGAGCGCGCTTCCGCCACCAGCTGCCGCAGCAATTCAGCACAGTTGACCCTGTGCTCGAACGCCAGATCATATCGTTGGCCGTTCCTTGCGATCACCGTCACCCTCGTCGAGACCGTCTCGGAGAGATCGAGCTGAACCACCTGCCCGATCTGCAAGTTCATGGTGGACGAGAGCTCCACGCCGCCGTCCGAAATTCGGTGAAGCCTCGCAAGGCCTGGTTCATCACCAGCAAACAGCCGTGCAACACGGTTTACAGTGGCCAGTCTGACGTCGCAGACCATACCACCGCCCCGCGTATCGGGGCATGCCGGCTCGGTACCCATCGTCGTTGCCATGAAATGCTCCCAAGTCGTTTGACCCAGACTGCGTCGTGCCTGTCCGACGAACAATTCGTGCTCGCTGCGGAGAGGGATGTAAGGGATTGTTCACACTTTGCGCGCTGGACGAGGGCCGATTGCAGTGAGCGCCGCGTCGCATGCGCGAACTCTGATGGGCGCTACCGGGATTCTACGGTATGGCCATTTGCTCGCCCTTAGGACCGGGGTCGGTTACTGGCCGTCCGCTTCTAAAGGTGTTTGCGTTGCCTCTGGTCCACATCGTCGACGACGACGCACATGTTCGCGCCGCCACCAGCTACCTTCTTGCCAGTCGAGGGCATCCAACGGAAGTTTATGCCAGCGCAGAGGAGTTTCTGGAGCAGGCAAATCTGGAGCGTGGGTGCGTTCTCCTGGATTTGCGCATGCCCGGTCTCGACGGTCTCGGCGCCATGGCGCGGTTGGCGGTGCGGCGCATCGCTATCCCGACGATCATGATGACCGGGCATGGCGATCTCGCCACAGCCGTCCAGGCGATGAAGCTTGGCGCGATCGATTTCATCGAGAAGCCCTACAAGGAACAGGAACTGTTCGCGGCCGTCGCTCGGGCTCTCGATGCGCGCGCACAGGAGCGCCGTCGCACACAAGGCCGATCGGATGCCCTGGCGCGGATCGAGAAGCTCTCCCCGCGCGAGGTTCAGATTCTTCAGGGACTACTCGGCGGGCTTGGCAACAAGGCGATCGCGCGTCTTCTTGATATCAGCCACCGGACGGTGGAAATGCACCGAGCGAGAATGATGGAGGATCTCGGTTGCGGCAGCCTGCCCGAGGCGGTCCGCATTGCGCTCGATGCCGGGCTCTCGCCGCTCGCCGGAGATCGTTCTGATCCCGTCGACTCTCTGGCTTCTCTGCCCGTGGTCCGCCCGGCAGGTTTCCCTGCGGATTCCGGCAAGGAGGAGTTGCTGCCGCCAGCCGACGACCTGCTGGAGGGAGCGATCGACTGCATCTTCCTGCTCGATCATGATTGGCGCTTTACCTATCTGAACCGGAATGCGGTGGAGAAGATCGGCCGCGGTCGGGATCTGCGTGGCGCGGTCATCTGGCACAGTTTCCCACAGGCCGTTCACACGCTCGGTTGGGCAGAACTCCACCGCGCTGCCGAGGAGCGCACGCCTGGGCGTTTCCAGTTCTTCGAGCCTGACGTCGACTGCTGGTTCGACGTGAACGTTTGTCCGGTGGCGAGCGGCCTCCAGGTCGCGTTCCGCGACATTACCGCGGAACGCCAGACAAATGTGGCATTGGAGATGAGCGAGGAGACGCTTCGCATGGCGCTGGACGCGACCGGGGACGGAGCGTGGGATTGGAATCTCCAAACTGGGGTGATCGCCATGTCGGATCGCTTCATCGAGCACCTCGGATATGCGCCCAGCGAACTGCGGGCGGATTTCGCTGCGGTTCGTGATCTCGTGCATGCGGACGATTGGCCGATTCTGGAGGAGCGGCTCAAGGATCATCTCGACGGCCGGACCGATACTTTCGCTTGCGAATATCGCCTCCGGCGTCGCGATGGCAGCTGGTGCTGGAACTTCGATCGAGGGCGTGTGGTCGCGCGCGATCCGCAATCCGGAGCGCCGCTGAGAATGGTCGGGACGGCCTGCGACGTCAGCGAACGCAAGGCCGAGGAGGCCCGTGCGACGGAAGCGCTGGAGCGGGTCGCGCTCGCCCAGAAAAATGCCGGCGCCGGCACTTGGGATCTCGACCTTCAGAGCCTTCGCCTGCGCCTCTGCCCGCGAAGTCGCGAGATGCACGGCCTGTCGCCCGACGGCCCCGCGGAATTGAGCGATGAAGAATGGAGCGCCTGCCTCCACGCCGACGATGTCGCGGCTACGCGCGAAGCGCTGCAAAAAGCCGTGGCGACGAAGACGGGCCTCTATATCCGCTATCGAACGATCGCAGAGGACGGGCATTGCCGATGGGTCCTTGGATTGGGGAGTCTGGTCCCGGGCGGGCGCGGCCGGGCCGATCGGTTCGTCGGTTTGAACCTCGACGCCACGGAGAACACGGAAGCGGCACTGGCGTTACAGCGCATGCAATCCGAGATCATCCACCTCTCCCGCTTCAGCGCGATGGGAGCGCTGGCGACGACGCTGGCGCATGAACTCAATCAGCCGTTGACGGCGATCGCCGGATTTGTCGGCGGGATCAGGCACTATGTCGAAGCGGGCGAACCACGTGAGCGGAGCGCTGCCTTGCTAGCGATCGAAGGGGTTGAGCGCGGCGCGCACTATGCGGCTGATATCGTCCGCAAACTTCGAGAGCAGGCGAGCGATGCCGCACCCGAGCGGAAGCCGGATAGCCTGCGTCAGACGATCAGTGAAGCGATTCAATTGTGTGGCGATATGGGCAAAGGGAAGGGCGGGGTCGGTCTTGAGGTCGATCGAAAAGCCGATTTGGTTCTCATTGATCGCGTCCAGATCGAGCAGGTTCTGCTGAACCTTCTTCGCAACGCCTTCGAGGCGAGCAAAGCCTCAGGATCGCCCAGGCGGATCGTCGTCTCAGCTGTGCCAACCGACGAACAGATGGCCTTGATACGCGTAAGCGACGGCGGCGGAGGCGTGCCCGGGGCACTGAAACATGAAATATTTAAAGCGCGTTTCACCACGAAGCCGCAAGGCATGGGGCTTGGATTGTCTATCTGCAAAACCATCATTGAAAATCACGGAGGCGCAATTTGGATCGAAGATAATGATAGCAGGGGCGCCGACTTTTGCTTCACGGTCCGCCTCCACGATCAAGCTTCCGGTCTGAACAATCGCTGACGCAATTTCTCCGCGTCAGTTAAAGTCCGCCAAAGTCCATCCAAGCGATGGGGCGGTAGACGGATATGAAATCGCCTCGTCGAAAATCAGTTCCCGACGAACTCAGGTCATGCGGCTCGGCAACGTCCGCTCTCTTGCTCAAGCCCCAAAGGCACGCAATCTGCTAGCGGCCCGCCGAAAAGCAGATGCTGAACAAACGACTTTTAAAAGGTATCGATCAGCATCGCTCGAAGCGGGGACGATGGTCGAGCAACTCATTCGCGCAGATCGATTCGTAGGGTTTATAAGCGCCTGAGACGAGCTCGACCGTTGGCGGCACGTTAGACACCGGGAGGAGGCCGGCCCGACGTTCAATGTATCGGCAATCGATGCTCCGGCTGGCCGCATCATCCCGATTCAAGCTCCGCCACATCAGTCCATTACCCGGCGGTGGCGCGGGCACCCGCTCGACTCGCCACCGCTGTTTCTCATCGTTAATCCGAGCAAAATGCGCCCCTGCATGGGCGCACGCTTGCCCTGCTCATGGCGTCGGCTCCCCTGCTTTGCGTAAAATTCCACCCTGCTTTTCCGGAGCAGGGGAGACGCCGTGCAAGGCGATGAAACAGCACGAAAAAATTAAGCGAAAAACGCCGGAAGCAGGGGATAAAATATCGGGCACCGGCGCGAACTCCGCAAATCCCCGCCCGGCTCGATCACTCCGGCCCGCGACGAACCCTCACCCCCGACTAAACAACCACAGCAACACCGATATCACCACCCCGATTCCGACCCCGGTAAGCAACCCGATCGTCGGCTGGTGATGGATCAACCCGTAAACGGCGCCGCCAATCGCACCGAGCGCGATCACGAAACCGCCGGCGAGCGGGGTCTTGCGGGGAGGTTTGCTGGCCATGTCGCGCCACTGCCACGTCCCGTCGCGGGATGCCAGCGTCCCCGTGCGGGACGGGTGGGGCAGGGCAGGGTGGCTGCGAAAAGTTCGTTTACCACCGTCATCCGCCGATCCCCGTCGATCTGCGATCGTGGCACGCGACGTGTAGTTCCCCCGGCGTACAAGGCCGGAGTTCTCGATGTCGTTCATGCCGTTTCTCGCCGATCGCCGCGCCATCGCCGATGCCGACACGTTGATCGCGATGTTCGGGGACGAGGCCGGGCTCGAGGCGGCGGCGCGCGCGGATCATAGCCGCGACATCGGCAACCATGTGCATTTCTGCCACTGGCGCCAGATCGAGCGGCTGATCCTGCTCCTGTCGGTCAATCGCGCCGTCGGCACGATACACTGATCGTCTATTGATCGCCGACTGATCTCGATCGCTTGCGGTCGAGTCGTCACGACTCTAGGACGGGCCATGTTCTCGTCCCCCGGGTGGCGTCGCGCGTTGTTCTGTGCCGCTACCACGATCCTTGCTGCCGCCCCGGGCTGCGCCGCCGCGCAGGACAAGGTCGCGCCGCCTCCGCCGCCCACCGCATCCACGGCCACCCCGGCGTCGACGTCTTCGATGGGGCAGCTGGATCCGCAATCACCGCTCGCGCCGATGCCCGATCTCGGCGTCGCCTGGCCCGATCTGTCGGCGCTGCCGCCCGAGCCGGCCGATCCCAACGCTTCGCCCGAACTGGCCGGCGAGGTGCGCTACGAATATCGCGTCGACGGCATCGACGATGTCGCGACACCATTGCTGCGCGAACGCTTCAAGCAACTCTCGACACTCGCCGCCAATGACGGCGACCCCGCCAACGCCGCCCAGCTCGATCGCCGCGCGCATGAGGATTCGGCGCTGCTCGTCGGGCTGCTCCGCGCGCAGGGCTATTACGACGCCCGCGTCACCTCGCGGCTCGAACCGCGCCCGGGCGCGAGGCCGCTGGTCGTGCTCGAAGCGGAGCCGGGGACGGTCTACAAGTTCGACAGCGTGACGCTCGCCGGCCTGTCGGGCGCCGGCGACAAGGCACCGGGCCTGAGCGATGCGTTCGGCGTCAAGCCAGGCGCCCCGGTCGATGCCGACGCCATCACCAATGGCGAGGCGCAGCTGCGCACCGCGATCGGCAATAAGGGCTTTCCCTTCGCCAAGGTCGAGGCGCCGCAGATCGTCGTCGACCATGCCACCCACACCGCCACGCTGGACATGAATGTCGCGCCGGGCGGCGCTAAGCGTTTCGGCAAGATCACCACCAACCCGCGCAACCGCGTGTTCGGTGCGAACCACATCCAGGAGATTGCGCGTTTCACGCCCGGCCAGCCTTATGACGCCAATTCGATCGCCGATCTGCGTCGCGCGCTGATCCAGACCAGCCTTGTCTCGTCGGTCGACATCACGCCGGTCGATGCCGGCAACGGCGTGGTCGATATGGACGTGAAGCTCGAACGCGCGCCGCCGCGCACCATCGCCGGCGAGATCGGTTACGGCACCGGGGAAGGCCCGCGCGTCGAGGTCGACTGGACGCACCGCAACCTGTTCCCGCCGGAGGGCGCGCTGACCTTGCGCGGCGTGCTCGGCACGCAGGAACAGCTCGCCAGCGCGATCTTCCGCCGTAACAATTTCCATGGCCGCGATCGCATCCTGACCGGCCAGTTCGTCGTCTCCAACCTGGTGCGCGACGCCTATCGCGCCAAGTCGGTGTCGCTGTCGGGCAGCCTCGAACGCCAGACGACGATCTTCTTCCAGAAGAAATGGACCTGGTCGCTCGGCGCGGAAATCACCGCGACCGACGAGCGCGACGTGATCCTCGCCACGGGCGCGCCGCGCAAGCAGATCTATTATATCGGCGCGCTGCCGACCTCGCTCAGCTATGATGGCTCGAACGACCTGCTCGACCCGACGCGCGGTTTCCGCCTCAGCGGCCGCTTCTCCCCCGAGGTGTCGCTGGAGGGCACGGCGTTCGGCTATGCCCGCGTCCAGTTCGATGCCAGTGCCTATCAGCCCGTCACCGGTCACGTGGTGATCGCCGGGCGCATGCGGCTCGGCACCATCGCCGGCGCGCCGCGCGACGCGATCGCGCCGTCGCGGCGTTTCTACGCCGGCGGCGGCGGGTCGGTGCGCGGCTTCAGCTATCAGGGCATCGGACCGACCGATCCCAATGGCGCACCGGTCGGCGGCCGCAGCCTGACCGAATTCTCGCTCGAGGCACGGGTCAAGGCGTTCGGCAATTTCGGGATCGTGCCGTTCCTTGATGCCGGCAACATCTACACCTCGGCGCTGCCCAAATTCACCGGCATGCGTTTCGGCACCGGGCTTGGCCTGCGTTATTATTCCAATTTCGGCCCCATCCGCATTGATGTCGGCACGCCGATCAATCGCCGCCCGGGCGAGCCGCGCGTCGCGGTCTATGTCTCGCTGGGGCAGGCCTTTTGAGCGACGAGACACCGCCCGTCACGCCGGCCCCCGCGCCGCGCCGCCGCTGGCTGCGCTGGATCGGCGGCGCGCTGCTCGGTCTGGTCGGGCTGGTCGTCGCGGGGCTGCTGATCCTCGATACCGATATCGGCCATCGCTGGGTCGCCGATCGCATCGCCGCGCTACGCCCCGCCAACGGGCTGCGCTACAGCGTTGGGCGGATCGACGGCTCGCTCTACGGCAACACCATGCTGGTCGATGTACGGGTCAGCGACAAACAGGGCGTGGTGTTCGCCGTGCCGCGCGCCGAACTGGGCTGGTCGCCCTTCGCCTGGTTCGACAACCGGCTGGAGATCCGCCGCCTGCACATGGCCCGCGCCAGCTGGATGCGCCTGCCTAACCTCATCCCGACCGGCAAGACCGGCCCGATCCTGCCCGGCTTCGACATTCATATTGGCGAGATGGCGATCGACCGCCTCACGGTCGGCGCGGCCGTAGCGGGCGCGGTGCGCACCGGCCGGCTGCACGGCACCGCCGACATCCGCAGCGGTCGCGCCAGGATCGGCCTCGACGCGGTGGTCGGCGGCAGTGACACGCTCAAGCTCGCGCTCGATGCCGAGCCCGACCGCGACCGCTTCGACATTGACCTGCATGCCCGTGGCACCGCGAGCGGCGTCTTCGCGCACCTCACCGGCATCGCCCGCCCGCTGACGCTCGACATTGCCGGCGATGGCAAGTGGCACGCCTGGCGCGGCACCGCGACCGCCTCGGCCGGGGCGGCGCGGGTCGTCGACCTCGCACTGACCAACCAGTCGGGTCGTTACGCCCTGTCGGGAACGCTGGTGCCGTCGGCGATCGCTCAGGGCAAGCTCGCCCATCTCACCAGCCCGCAGGTTCGCGTCGTCGGGAGCGCGACGCTCGCCGATCGCCAGTTCGCCTGCCAGCTCGAGTTCCGTTCGGCCGCGCTCGCCGCCGAGGCGAACGGTGCGCTCGATCTCGCCAGCGGCGCCTATCGCAACATGCGCCTTCGCGTGCAGTTGCTCCAGCCCAACGCCCTGTTCCCCAATATGACGGGACGGAATATCGAGCTGCGCGCGATCCTCGACGGCGCCTTCGCCACCGCCGCCTTCGATTACCGCCTGTCGGCCGACCGCTTCGCCTTCGATGACACGGGGTTCGAGGTCGCACGTGCCGGCGGGGCAGGGCATCTGTCGGCCGCGCCGATCCTCATCCCCGTCCGCTTCACCGCCGCGCGCGTCACCGGTGTCGGCGATGTCGCCGGCGGTATCCTGCGCAACCTGACCGTCGATGGCGCGCTCCGCGTCACGTCGAAGCTGCTCACCGGCGACGACCTCAAGATCACCTCGGACAAGCTCAAGGCGCATATCAACCTGCTGCTCGACCTGACGACGGGCGAATATTCGATCGGCATCAACGGCGCGCTCGGCCGTTATCTCATTCCCGGCCTTGGCGTGGTCGACGTGACCACCACGCTCAAGGTCGTGCCCGGCGCCGGCGGCAAGGGCACCCGCGTCGTCGGCACCGGCACGGCGCAGATGGTGCGGCTCGATAACAGCTTCTTCCGCAGCCTGACCGGCGGCCTGCCGCGCATCACGACCAATATCGAACGTACGCCCGACGGCACCATGTTGTTCAACCATCTCGTTCTCACGGCGCCGCAACTGCACCTCACGGGCAACGGCATGCGCCGCCGCGACGGCACCTTTCATTTCGAGGGCAGCGGCCAGCAGAGGCAATATGGTCCGCTGACGCTCAAGCTTGACGGACGGATCGACAAGCCGACCATCGACCTCGTCTTCGCCCATCCCGCCGACAGCCTTGGCCTTGCCAATGTCGTCGCCCACCTTGACCCAACCGCGCAGGGCTTCGCCTTCTCCGCGCGTGGCCAGTCGCGGCTCGGCGCCTTCACCGGCAATGGTGCGATCCTGCTCCCGCCCGGCGGCGACACGACCATTGCCATTGCCGCACTCGATGTCGCCGGCACCCATGCCGCCGGCAACCTCCGCGTTGCCAGCGGCGGTTTCGATGGCAGCCTCGCGATCAACGGCGGCGGCATCACCGGCGAACTGCTGTTCCGCCCGGTCGGCAACATCCAGCGTGTCGAGGCGCATCTCGACGCCAATGGCGCAAGCCTTGCCGACAAGACCACGCTCAGGCGCGGCCATCTCGATCTCGTCGCGCTGCTCGATCCCACCGGCACCTCGATCGAGGCGACGCTGCGCGGCGGCGGGCTGCGGCGCGGCACGATCTCGCTCGGCCGGTTCGCGGCGACCGCGCATCTGCGCGGCGGCAGCGGCACGATCCAGGGCTCGATCGCCGGCTCGCGGGGCCGCGCCTTCGATATCCAGGCGGTGGCGCAGGTCACGCCCGATCGCATCGCGCTCTCGGCGCAAGGCACTCTCGACCGCCGCCCGATCCAGTTGCTCGCCCCGGCGGTGTTCACGCACAGCGGCGACGGCTGGCAACTCGCGCCGACCAAGCTGAGCTTCTCGGGTGGCGAGGCGTCGATCGCCGGGCGCTTCGCCGGTGCGGCCAGCGCGGTCGATGCCTCGCTGGTCCGCATGCCGCTCTCCGTGCTCGATATCGGCTGGCCCGGCCTCGGCCTCGGCGGCACGGCGTCGGGTACCTTGTCCTACGCCCAGGCGCCCGGCATCGCGCCGACCGGCAAGATCGACATGACCGTGCGCGGCCTGACCCGTTCCGGGCTGGTGCTGTCGTCGCAGCCGGTCGATGTCGGCATCTCCGCCGTGCTCCAGCCCGGCAAGCTGGCGGCGCGCGCGGTCGCGGCGAGCGGTGGCAACACCATCGGCCGCGGGCAGGCGCTGCTCACCCTGCCGGCCGGCGGCGATCTTCCCGATCGCTTCAATCGCGCCGGCCTGTTCGCGCAGCTGCGCTATGACGGCCCGGCCAATACCCTGTGGCGCCTCACCGGTATCGAGCTGTTCGACCTGACCGGCCCGGTGGCGATCGCCGCCGACGTGACAGGCCGGGTCGACGACCCGCAGATCAAGGGCGTCGTCCAGGCCAAGGGCGCGCGGATGGAAAGCGGCTCGATCGGTGCGGTGCTGACCAACGTCCAGGCCACTGGTCGGTTCGGCGGCTCGCGGCTGGTGATCGAGCAGTTCGCCGCCGATGCCGGCAAAGGCGGTCGCGTCACCGGCACCGGCAGCTTCGATTTCGCCGCCGCGCATGGGCTCGGCATCGACCTCAAGATGCAGGCCGAACATGCCGTGATGATCAACCGCGACGACATCGCCGCGACCGTCACAGGCCCGCTGTCGTTCCAGTCGACCGGGCAGGGCGGCACCATCTCGGGCGACCTGCGGCTCGACAAGAGCCGCTACCGCCTCGGCCAGGCCACCGCCGCCAGCGCGGTGCCGCAACTCAACGTCCGCGAGATCAACCTGCCCGGCGGCGATATCGAGGAAGAGGCGCCGACGGTGCCGTGGCAGCTCAAGGTGCACGCCCGTGCGCCCAACCAGCTGATCGTCACCGGTCTCGGCCTGTCGAGCGAATGGTCGGCCGACCTCGACATCGCGGGCGCGCCCGACAATCCGGCGATCACCGGCCGCGCGACCTTGGTGCGCGGCGATTATCAGTTCGCCGGCCGCGAGTTCCAGCTCCAGCGCGGCATCATCCGTTTCGCCGGGGAGGTGCCCGCCAACCCGTCGCTCGACATCGCCGCCGATGCCAATACCTCCGGTCTCAGCGCGACGATCCGTGTCACCGGCCTGGCGCAGAAGCCCGATATCACCTTCGCCAGTACGCCCGCTTTGCCGCAGGACGAACTGCTGTCGCGATTGCTGTTCGGCACGTCGATCACCAACCTGTCGGCGCCCGAAGCGCTACAGCTCGCCTCGGCGGTCGGTGCGCTCCAGAACGGCAAGGGCGGGCTCGATCCGATCAACGCGGTGCGCCGCGTCGCCGGCCTCGATCGCCTGCGTTTCCTGCCCGCCGATCCGCAGACCGGCGCCAAGACCGCCATCGCGGCGGGCAAATACATCAACCGCAAGCTCTATGCCGAGATTATCACGGACGGGCAGGGCTATTCCGCCACCCAGGTCGAATTTCAGGTGACCCGCTGGCTGTCGCTGCTGTCGAGCATCTCCACGCTCGGCCGGCAGAGCGCCAATGTGCGCATCTCGAAGGACTATTGAGCGGCGGGAGCGGGCCAGATTTCGAGCGACAGGTCCGGGATGTTTTTGAAGTCCGCGCCATTGATTGTAATGAGCGTGAGCTCATGGTGCATCGCCGTAGCCGCGATCAACCGGTCGATCAGTTGCGCGCGCGAGTAACTCATCGCTCGAACGATCTCGCCATAACGTCTCACGATGGGAGTCGTCATGCTCAAGATGCGCATTTCCAGGAGCATTGTATCGACGCGCGCGCGACGGCGATCCGCCAGCGCTGGTTTAGCATAAACACCACCTTCGAGTTCGATCAGTGTAACAAGCGACATTGCCGGTGCGTCATCCAGTTTTCGGAGACGTGCAACGATCTCGGGATTCCCGTCTCGTAGGTAAATGGCGATGTTGGTGTCCAGCAAATAGGGCATGTCAGATCAGGCCCCGTCGCTCCGGTATATCGATCGGCAACCGCTCACCGATCTCCTCGACCGGCCCTATTGCCTCAAGCGCAGCGATCAGTCGCGCGATGCGCTTCTTGCCCTCTTCGGCATCGTCGATCGCCGTGATCCGGATCGTGTCGCCGACTTTTTCCAGCGTCACTGCGGTGTCGGCGGGAAAGCCCAGTTCCTTGGGTAGGCGAACGGCAACGCTGTTGCCGCTCTTGAAGGTTTTCGTCTCGATCTTGCCCATCTCGGCCTCCGTATATCCGAGTATATACGAAGCGCAGCGATATGGCAAAGGACCGAGACGTATCGATCAGGCCGGTTCGCCGGAGATGGTCTTCACTTCCATGAAGTCGGCCAGGCCATATTTCCCGCCCTCGCGACCATTGCCCGACTGCTTGTAGCCGCCGAACGGCGCGCCGCCGCCGGCGCTGCCCCAGCTGTTGATCGTCACCAGTCCGGCGCGCAACCGCGGCGCGACTTTCGACGCCGCCGCCGGATCGCCGGAGATGGTTGCCGACAGGCCATAGGGCGTATCGTTGGCAAGGCGCACCGCCTCATCCTGATCGTCATAGACGGTGATCGTCGCGACCGGACCAAACGTCTCTTCCTGCGCGATGCGCATGTCGGGGGTGACATCGGCGAACAAAGTCGGCTTGATGAAATAGCCGGCATTGCGCCCGTCGGGCCGGCCGGTGCCGCCGGTGACCAAAGTCGCACCCTCGTCGATCGCCGACTGGATCAGGCCCTGGATCTTGTCGAATTGCGCCTTGTTGACCACCGGCCCGATATGCGCGCCCATCGTCGAGGCCTCGCCGACAGGCGTCGCCTCCATGATCGTCTTGACGATGTTGGTGGCGTCGGTCGCCTGACTGCGATGCACCAGCAGGCGCGTCGGCGCGATGCAGCTCTGCCCGGAATTGGCCAGCACGCCCGCCACCGTTGGCGGCAGCACGGTCGGCAGATCGGCTCCTTCCAGCACCAGATTGGGCGCCTTGCCGCCCAATTCCTGATGGACGCGCTTGACCGTCGCCGCGGCCGCCTGCGCCACCGCGATGCCGGCGCGGGTCGATCCGGTGAAGCTCACCATGTCGACATCCTTGTGGCTCGACAGCGCCGCGCCAACGCCCGGGCCGTCACCATTGACGAGGTTGAACACGCCGGCGGGCACGCCCGCCGCGTCGAGGATTTCCGCCAGGATCGCGGCACAGGCCGGCGATTCCTCGGATGGCTTGAGGATCATCGTGTCGCCCGCCGCCAGCGCCGGCGCGACCTTGGCGCAGATCTGGTTGAGCGGCCAGTTCCACGGCGTGATCATCGCCACCACGCCGAGCGGCTCATGGACGACACGCGTCTTGCCGACGCGCTCCTCGAAGCTGAACTCCTGCAGCGCCTTCAGCGTGCCGATGAAATGGCCAAGCCCAGCCGGCGCCTGCGCCGCCGTGGCGAAACCGATTGGCGCGCCCATCTCCTCGCTCACTGCAGCGGCGAGATCGGGGATGCGGGCCTTGTAACCTTCGATGATCCGCTCGAGCAAAGCCACGCGTTCGGCGACGCTCGATTGCGACCAGCTGTCGAACGCCTTGCGCGCCGCCGCAACCGCTTTGTCGACATCCGCCTGGCTGCCCAGCGTGATCTCGGTGCAGGCCTGCTCGCTACTCGGGTCGATCACCTCATGCCGCTTGCCACCCTCGCTCGCGACCCATTGGCCATCGATATACTGCTTGAGATAGCTGCGCATCCGGGACTCTCCGACAAGGCTTTTTGGAATGGTTGGCATGTAGGCATTGAGCGATCGGTTGCAACCCGAAACCCGGTCGCCATATGGGTGCGAGCACAAGGAGACCGACATGGCGCGCGTTGCTCAGATCGAACGGACCGGTGGTCCTGAGGTGATCCAGTGGGTCGATGTCGACCTGCCGCCGCCCGGAGCGGGTGAAATCCGGATGCGCAACACCGCAGTCGGCCTCAATTTCATCGACACCTATCACCGCAAGGGCCTCTACCCGATCGATCTGCCGGGTGGCCTGGGCAGCGAGGCGGCCGGCGTGGTCGAGGCGATCGGGGAGGGCGTATCCGATTTCGCGATTGGCGATCGTGTCGGTACGTTCGGGCCATCGCGCGGCGCCTATGCGACCGAGCGCAACGTTGCGGCTGCCCAACTGTTCAAACTGCCCGACAGCATCGATGACAAGACCGCCGCCGCGCTGTTGCTCAAGGGCTGCACCACCGAGATGCTCGTCGAACGCTGCGCCAGGGTCGAGGCAGGGCAGACGGTGCTGGTCCATGCCGCGGCGGGCGGCGTCGGCCATTTGCTGGCCGGCTGGCTCAAGGCGATCGGCGCGACCGTCATCGGCACGGTTGGTGATACCGCCAAGGTCGAGCAGGCGACGCGTGCGGGCGCCGACCATGTGCTGCTGCACAAGGAGGTCGATGTGGCGGCGCGCGTGCGCGAGATCACCGGCGGCAAGGGCGTCGCGGTGTCGTTCGACGGCGTTGGTAAGGCGACCTGGCCGGTATCGCTGGCCAGCGTGTCGCGGCGCGGGCTGATCGTCAGCTATGGCAATGCCAGCGGCGCGGTCGATGGTGTCGGTCTCGGGATCCTGGCGCAAAAGGGTTCGCTGTTCGTCACGCGCCCGACCCTGTTCGACTATTATGTCACGCCGGAGGAACGTCAGGCCGGTATCGAACGGGTCTTCGCGATGCTCGCCAGCGGCGCGATCAGCCCCGAGATCGGGCAGACCTTCGCGCTGGAAGATGTCGCCGATGCGCACCGCGCGCTGGAGGCGGGTGAGACGACCGGTTCAACGGTGTTGCTGCCCTGATATTCTATCGACACAAAATAACTTCCACCCCGGCGAAGGCCGGGGCCCAGTTGGAATGGCCTTAATAATGAAGCGCATCGCTCGTTGAATCAGCGTTCCGTAGCTGGGCCCCGGCCTCCGTCGGGGTGGCAGGGCTATCGCATATGGGCGAGGAGGGATGTGAGGAAAGCATCGTCCCATCCAGCGCGTTTGATTTTGGTTTTGATGGAGCCTTTGTCTGGGTGGAGGCGGAGCGTGTTGAGCGCCATTTTCCGGA
>NZ_JAQGLG010000228.1 GCF_028292965.1 Sphingomonas bacterium
CGATGGCGAGCGCCGCCTGCTGGTCTGGTCGGCGATCGACAAGGACAAGATCCAGCCTTTCCTCGCGGCCTTCCGCCGCGCCCATCCCACCCTCACCGTCACCTATGTCGAGATGTCGGCGCGCGAGCTCAACGATCGTTTCCTCGATGCCGTGGCGAAGCATGGCGAGACCCCCGATTTCCTGTGGTCGTCGGCGATGGACCTGCAGATCAAGCTGACCAATGACGGCTTTGCGCAAAGCTATGACTCGCCCGAGGCCGCCGCGCTGCCCGGCTGGGCCAACTGGAAGAACCAGGCCTGGGGCGTCACCGCCGAACCGATCGTGATGATCTACAACCGCCGCCTGATCGCCGACGCCGCCGCGCCGACCACCCGCGCCGCGCTGACGCGCCTGCTGGAGGGGCGGCCCCCGGCGTTGCGCGGGCGCATCGCCACCTATGACGTGCCGATCTCGGCGGTGGGTTATCTCTATCTCATGCAGGACCAGCAGGCGACGCACGACATCTGGCGGCTGGTCCGCGCGATGGGCGCCAACCAGGTGAAACTCTACGACAATGCCGAACCGCTGATGGCCGACGTCAAGGCCGGCCGCCTCGCGCTCGGCTACAACATCATCGGCTCCTATGCCCGTGACGAGGTCCGGCACAACCCCGATCTCGGCATGGTCATGCCGCGCGACTACACGCTGGTGATGTCGCGCATCGCGCTGATCCCGGCGGCCGCGCCGCACCCGGCGGCGGCGAAGCTGTTCCTCGATTTCCTGCTCTCGCGCCGGGGGCAGCAGTTTCTCGCCGCGCGCTCCATGCCTTCGGTGCGCGCGGACGTGCCGGTGCCGGAAGGGCTGTCGGCCCCCGGCGTGCCGCTCCGCGCGATCCGCGTCGGGCCGGGGCTGCTGGTCGACCGCGACGCGCTGACCCGGCGCTATTTCCTCAAGCGCTGGTATGCCGCCCTCGGCACCGACAGCGCCGCCACCCCGGCCTCACGCTGAGGCGACAGGCGTCGCGCGCGCCGGCGCCGGCCGCTTGCGGTCGAGCTTGAAGCGCCGCCGCACATAGGCGTTGATGCCGGTATAGCCCAGCGTCAGCGCTCCGATCGCGCCGAGGAACAGGATCAGCTGACCGATCAGCCCGCCGACCGCCCCGGTATGCAGCGACAGCATCCAGTAATAGAGCCGGCTGCCCGCGCCCATCCGGCTGTACGGCACATAATCGATCACGCGCCCCGACCACGCATCCAGCCATAGATAGCTGCGCGCATTGGCATGCGGCGCGTCCGCCGCGATGATGTAGATCTCCAGCGGATCGCGCGGGCTCCGCGCGACATGGATCAGCACCTCGCTGGCGTTGGGCGCGAGCCGGTCGATCGTCAGCCACGCCGCGGCCAGCGGCAGGCGCGGCGCGCGCGGATCGATCGGCGGCGTCGACACCCGCTTCGCCTCGGCCACGCCGTCGAGCGAGACGATCGCGTTGTGGATCCCATCGAACGCATTGGGCAGCCCGGTCAGCGCGCTCAGCAGCAGCGGGATCGCCACCCAGGCGCCGACCGCGCGGTGCAGGCCGATGTTGAACGCTGCGCCCTTCATCTTGCGGCTCACGGTGAAGCCCTGCGAAAACCGGCGCGGCCTGCGCGGCCACCACAGATAGGCGCCGATGCCGGCCAGCAGCACGATCAGCGAGAGGGCGCCGGTGCCCATCACCCACCCGCCCACCTTGGCCCATTGCCCGCGGTGCAGCCATTCGAGCACCCCGAAAAAGCCCTGATAGCGATTCTGGCTGGCGCTCGCGGCGGCGGTGCAGCGATCGAGATAGAGCGTATCCTTGTTGACGAAGCGCGCCGCCACAGGCGCGGTCGCGTCGCGCTGCACGCGCAGGTAATCGAGCGTGCCCGCTGGGTGCAGCCGCCGTGCGGCCGCGGCCAGTGCGTCGAGCGGCAGCGGCGCGGCGCACGGCGCGGTGCGCGCCACCCCGGGGTAGAAGATCGGCTCGAGCTGCTCGCGAAACGCCATGCCCGCGCCGGTCAGCGCCGACAGCATCACCACCAGCCCGATCGTCAGCCCGGCCCAGCGGTGGACCGGGATCAGCTTGCGCCGCCAGCTCATTGCGCGTCGTCCGCCGCGATCTGGTCGGCGATCGCCAGCACGCGCTCGTTGCGGATCGCCTTCTTATTGTCGCTGATCGCCTTCCATGCCGGGTCGAGCGCAAGTTGCGCGCGCACGCGCGCCACCACCTCGTCGCGCCGGGCGAGCGCGGCATCGTCGCGGTAACGCAGCATGATCATCGCATTCCACGTCCGCCCGGCGGGATAACGGCTGGTGACGATGTCATAGGATTGCAGCACGCCCTCGCGCATCCAGCCGCGAAATTGCGGAACGGTATAGCCGTCGAGATAGTGCAGATAATCGGCCGGCGGGACCAGCGCCTGGTACGGGATGACCAGCACCACCGGGTCCGCCGTCGCGCCGCCCGCGTCGCTGCGCACGCGCGTCGCCGGGGTGGTCTCGATCGACTGGACCAGGGCCAGCGCCGCCGCGCTTAGCCCCGCCGGCGATTGCCGCTCGATCGCCCGCCAGCGTGCCAGAGCAGCATCGTCGGCAAAGCTCAGTTGCTCCATCGCATCCCACACGCCGCTGTCGGCATAGCGCGTGAACATCAGGCGATAGCCGGCGATCAGGCCTTCGGCCTTCCAGCGCCGCAACCGCGCGACCTGCCCGCTCTCCAGCACCCCGCGCAACGCCGCGCGATCGGCCGGCTTCGCGTAAAGCGCGATGACCAGCGTCGGGTCGCTACGCTCCGCTGCCGCCGCCGGCATGGCGCACCCCGCCGCCAGCGCTAGCGCCAGCCCGATGCGAATCAACCGCGTGAAAGCCGCCATGTTTTCCGATCCTTTCCTGTATCGCGGCTCGCTACGGCGCCGCGCCGACGCCGCCTATGCGCCAAATGGCGGATCGCCCGGGTGGGCAGGGGTCTCTAGGGCGAATCCATAAATGCCCTCCCCCAAACAGGGGCCGTCGCAAAATTCGATCGTCATGCTGAACTTGTTTCAGCATCCATGCGCGGTCACTCGAACCAGGAGCGACGCTCCGGTGGCAGCCGATCGCACATGGACCCTGAAACAAGTTCAGGGTGACGGCAGAGAATGTGGCGGCGTCACGTGAGAGGCCCAGGACAGGCAACAACCGGCACCGAAAAGGACGACACACATGAAGTGGTTACAACCGGCCAAGGCACTGACACTGGCAGCGTCACTCACCGCACTCATCACCCCCCCCGCAACGCTTCACGCCGCCCCCACGCCGGCCCCCCGTATCGTCCTCGCCGTCGACGGCACCGCCGAGACCCGCAACCTGCCGGTGATCGTCGCCGAGCGGCTGGGCTATTTCCGCGACGAGGGGCTGATCGTCACGCTGGTCGACGCGCCGGCCGAGCCTTCCCCGGCCGATCTGATGAAGGACGGGCGGGCCGATGGGGCAGTCGCCTTCTATCATCACACCTTCATGACCCAGGCCGGAGACCATCTCGTCACGCAATCGGTGATTTTGATGGGCATCTCGCCCGGACTGAGCATCATCGTCGCCGATCGGCTGCGCGGGCAGATCAGGACGCTCGCCGATCTCAAGGGCCGGCGCATCTTCACCGGCGGCAGCAACAGCGGCAAGACGACCACCGCCAACTGGATCGCGCTGCATGCCGGCTACGGCATCCATGACTATACCGCTTTGCCGCTGATGAGCCGCGACGAGATGGCCGCGGCGCTGCGCGACGGCACCGCCGACGCGATCGTCGCGCACCAGCCGGACGCCGATTTCTACGTCGCCAGGGGCAATGTGAAGCTCGCCGATGTGACGACCGCAGAGGGCACGCGCGCCGCGCTTGGCTCGGTCTATCCCTCGACTGCGCTGTATCTGCCCAGGACCTATATCGCCGCGCACCCCGGCACCGTTCGGCATCTCGTCGCCGCCTGTCGCCGGGCACTGGCCTATATCGCCGGCCACGACGCGGCGGCGATCGCCGCTATCCTGCCGCCCAAGATGGTCGGCAAGGACCGTGCTGCCTTCCTGCGCCTGCTCGGCGAGGACAAGCGCATGTTCGAAACCGACGGCGTGATGCCCGAAGCCGCCGCGCGCGCCGAATGGCAGGCGATGGTCGCGCTGGCCCCGAAATACGGCAAGATCGCCTTTGCGGAGACCTTCACCAATGCCTTCCTGCCCCATGCGCGCTGATCGCGGCGCGCTGCTCGCCGCGGCCTGTGCCGCGCTGTTCGCCGCCACCCCGGCGCTGGCCGGGCCGGAGGAGATCCAGATCTATATGGACGAACTCGACGCGCCCGGCGAGCTGGGCCTCGACGTGCATACCAACTATGTGCTGAGCGGCGACCAGATCGCCGATTATCCCGGCGAGCAGCAATCCGTGCACCGCCTCCGCATCACGCCGGAATTCTCCTACGGCCTGACCCGCGATCTCGAATTCGGCGCGTATCTGCCGCTCGCCACGCTCGACAATCGCGGCCGCTTCGGGATCGACGGCGTCAAGTTCCGGCTGAAATATATCCTGCCCCGCGCCGAGCGGCAGAAATGGTTCGTCGGCGCCAATTTCGAGATCGGCAGGGTCGACCACCGGCTCGACATCAATCCCTATAATGCCGAGCTGAAGGGCATCGCCGGCGTGCGCTTCGGCAAATGGACCGCCGCCGCCAATGCCAATATCGACTTCACCGTGTCCGGCCCGGCGCCCGGCCCGGCCTCGCTCGAGATCGCGACCAAGCTCAACTATGCGCTGTCGCCCAAATTCGCCTTGGGGGTGGAGAATTACACCGGCGTCGGCGAATTCCGCGCGCTCGGCCGCTTCGGCGACAGCGAGCAGGCCAGCTATGTCACCATCGACACCAATGTCGGGCGCTGGGACCTCAACCTCGGCCTCGGCCGGGGCTATGGCGCCAATCCCGACAAATGGATCATCAAGGCAGTGATCGGCGTGCCGATCGGCCCGAAGCGCTGACGCGGAAATTTGCCGGCTGACTGGAGCAACCATCAGAAGCGTCGGCAATGATTCGGTGGAGAACTGACGGCAGCGCCGGTGCTGTGTTGGTTCACCGACCGTTTGGGCGGGCCTGTTCATAGTTCCCGAGATCAGGAGACTATGGCCGGGAGAGTTGGACGCTGGAGGAGGCCCTGGAACCTCCTCGTAAAAGCGACTTGGTCGGGGCGACAGGAGCATCAAACGTTCTTCTATCTTATTGTTATTACAGAACATATGGCACACGAGACTGGTCGTGTCCCGGGTGGTGGTGTAGCTTGTCGGTAGCGGAGCTGACCGGGCGCGCGCTCACCGATGGCGCTGTAGCGGCCGGTCAGCTTCGCGGGTGGTCATCGGAGAT
>NZ_JAQGLG010000190.1 GCF_028292965.1 Sphingomonas bacterium
CGAGCCGGGAAAGATCGATCTCACTGGAATTTACGGCTCGGTTCCCGGCTTGAAACTGGTCGACCGGCTGGCTTTCGAGCCGCGTGAACTTGATTGGGATGGGAAGCTTTTGAAGCGTGATTGAGCCACGCTTTCTCTTGGACACGAACATTCTGATCTACCTGATCGGGGGCGCCTCATCGGTGTTGCGCGCGCGCGTTGAGGCATTGCAACCCGGCGAGGCGGTAACATCGGCGATCTGTACAGCGGAGGTGGCGGTGGGCCTGCGCGATGCCGAGCCGTTCGTTCTTGCGGCGGTGGAACGGCTCTATCGTACGGTGCTGTCTTTACCGTTCGATCACGCCGCTGCTGAGCGTTTCGGGCTCTTGCCCTATCGGCGCGGAGATTCGGATCGGCTAATCGCGGCGCACGCTGTAACGCTCGGCTTGGTCTTGATCACCAATAACGAACGCGACTTTGCGGACATCCCCGACCTCAAGGTCGAGAATTGGACGCAATGACCTTTGCCGCCACCATCCTTACCCTCTACCCGGACATGTTCCCCGGCCCGCTCGGCGCGTCGCTGGCGGGCAGGGCGCTAGGCGAGGGCAAATGGTCGTTCGATGCGGTCAATATCCGCGATTTCGCGGCCGACAAACACCGTACCGTCGACGATACGCCGGCAGGCGGCGGGGCGGGGATGGTGCTGCGGGTCGATGTGCTCGCGGCGGCGATCGACAGCGTCGCCGATGGCCGCCCGGTGCTCGCCATGACCCCACGCGGCGCACAGCTCACCCAAGCTCGCATCCGCACCCTCGCGGCCGGCCCCGGTGCCATCATCCTGTGCGGCCGCTTCGAGGGTTTCGACGAGCGCATCTTCACCGGCCGCAACGTCGAGGAGGTGTCGATCGGCGACTATATCCTCTCCGGTGGCGAGATGGGCGCGCTGGTGTTGCTCGACGCTTGCATTCGGCTGCTTCCCGGCGTAATGGGCGCCCCTTCCAGCGGGGACGAGGAAAGCTTCGAAAGCGGCCTCCTCGAATATCCGCATTATACCCGACCACCTGAGTGGGAAGGGCGCACGATCCCCGAAGTGCTGCGATCGGGGGATCATGCGAGGATCGCGGCCTGGCGAAAGTCGATGGCCGAGACCGATACACGGCTAAGGCGGCCGGACCTTTGGGAGCGTCATGTTGGCGCTCGGGTCGGGTCGCCCTCTGGCGCGCGGCGTATAACGTCAGAGGACGAAGAATGAACCTGCTTCAGACGCTCGAAGCCGAGCAGATCGCCAAGTTCAACGAAACCAAGAAGATTCCGGAATTCCGCCCCGGCGATACGCTGAAGGTCGGCGTGAAGGTCGTCGAAGGCGAGCGCACCCGCGTGCAGAATTACGAGGGCGTGTGCATCGCGCGCTCGAACAAGGGCATGGGTTCGAATTTTACCGTGCGCAAGATCAGCTTCGGTGAGGGCGTCGAGCGCGTCTTCCCGCTCTACTCGCCCAACGTCGAGTCAATCGAGGTGGTCCGCAAGGGCGCCGTGCGTCGCGCCAAGCTCTATTATCTGCGTGGCCGCACCGGCAAGTCGGCGCGTATCGCCGAGCGCCGCGACACGCGTCCGGCCAAGGGCACCGCTGCCGCCGAGTAATCGGACACGGACAGAAATTCGCGCGGGGCGCGGTGGCGATGGTCACCGCGCCCCGTTTGCGTTTGCCCAGGTTTTCGCTTGTGCAATAATCCGCAATATCCCGGCAATCCGGCGCGTCTAATCCGACTGCACCGCACAACACCCTGTCGCGGTGCTGGCGGCGGCTCCCCGGTTAGCCGCCAGATACTCCCCCTGGACCACGGCGCGATACCGTGTCGCTTCGTGGTCTAGGCCTCATTGGCGCAACGCGTTGGCGGCGCTGAAAGAATGTCTGGTCCGTCCAAGCTGGCCATAGCGTGACGGGCTATCTCCACACCGATTGTGGAGGAACAACCATGCGTACACGCTACCTGACCGGCCTAGTTGCCATGGCAGTGATCGCCACCCCGGCCTGGGCCGGCGACACACCCTTCACACCCGACGCGGCCGCGACCTGGTCCGCCCGCACGCTGCGCATGGCCAATGTGCTCAGCGATGGCGACCTCACCAGGGCCAGCTTCGGCACTGCCTGTGACGGCCTGACCGGCGAACAGATCCACCATGAATATGGCAAGGAGCCGCGCTGGGCTCTGGGCGCGCAACTCGAGATTTGCGCGGGCTATGACGGCTGGGCCGGCAAGTTCGGCGCCTCGAAGGGCCCATGCAGTTTGATGAAGAAGGGCCTCGATCAACTCGCCAACGCGACGCCCGAGAATAGCCCGCAAGAAGTCGTCGCCGCAGCCACGGCTTTGCGCGAGACGGTCACGACCCTTCTCGCCGCGACCGAGGGGCACAAGGGCGCCTGCCACCTCCGCTAAGCCGGGTGCCACCGATTCCGAGGAAATGATCATGACATCACGGACTCTGTGTCGGACGACGGCGCTCGTCGCGCTGCTCGGCTTCGGCGCCGGTGCGCATGCCGACTGGAACCAGGCCAATGACGAGGCCAACCGCCAGCGCATGATGGCCGACATGCGCGCCTCGGCGGCCGCGAACGACCGTGCCAATCAGGCGTCACAGGCCCGTTTCAACGACAATGCCGCGCGTTCGCTCAGTTCAGGCAGTTCCAGTTCGAGCGGCAGCAGCCCGTCCCCGTCGCGTTCGAGCGGTGGCTTTGCGGGCGGTGGAGGGTCCACATCGCCGGGCCCGCAGAGCGTGGTGCGCACCTACACCTTCACCATCCACCGCCAGGAATCCCCGGCCGCGCTTGCTGCCCGGCTCGAACAGGAAGCGGGTGCAGGCGACGCTGTGTCCGCGTTCAACCTCGGTCGTGTCTATTACACCGGCTTCAACGACCTGCCGCGCGACGATGCCGCCGCGCGGCGCTGGTTCGGTCAGGCCGCCACTATGGGGCATGCCGGCGCGCAATCGCAGTTCGGCTATATGCTCCATGACGGCGTCGGCGGCCCGGCCGATATCGCCACAGGCATCGGCTGGGCGAAGAAGGCCGCCGAGCAGGGCGATCCCTATGGCGAGGCGCTCTACGGTTATTACCGTGTCGCCGCGACGCCGGTCGGCGCCCCGGTCGATCTCGCGCCGGAAATCGCGATGCTCGTCCGCGCCGCCGATCAGGGCCAGCTGCTCGCCCAGGCGACGCTCGGTACCGTGGTCTATCCGCTCGGTCACGGCGCGGCGGTCGATCGGGACAAGGCCGCGCATTACGCCCGCCTCGCCGCCGATCAGGGCTTCCCGCTGGCGCAGGCGATGATCGGCCGCATGTACATCTTCGGCAACGGCGTGCCGCGCGACGACACGCAAGCGGTGCTGTGGCTGCGCAAGGCGATGGCGCAGAACGATGCCAGTGCGACGGGCATGTTCGGTCGCCTGATGCTCGAAGGGCGCGGTGTAGCGCGCGACCCCGTAGCGGGCGCCGTGCTGATCAAACGCGCCGCCGATGCCGGCGATATGGCCGCGCTCGGCATTTATGGCGTGATACTGCAGCAGGGCATCGGCGTGCCGCAGGATCTATCGGCGGGCGCCGACGCGCTACACCGCGCCGCTGAGTCGCATGATGGCGATGCCGAGCAGAGCTATGCGATCGCATTATTCAACGGCCAGGGCGTCACGCAGGACGAGGCGGCCGGCGCCGGCTGGCAGAAGCGTGCGGCCGATGACGGCAATGTCGATGCGCTCGGCACCTATGCTGTGCGCCTTATGACCGGGCAGGGCGTACCGAAGAACAATGTCGAGGGCATCCGTTACGCCCGCCTCGCCATGGCGGCGGGCAGCGCGCGCGGCATGGCGTGCCTCGCCTGGGCCTACCATGACGGCGATGGCGTGCAGAAGGATTTGCCCCAGTCGCTGGCGCTGTTCCGCAAGGCTGCGGCCGCCGGCGATGCCGGTGCGGCTGATGCGTTGAAGATGCCCGAGTTTGCCGGCCTCGCGGGTTAGTCGATCAAACCGAGAGCTTCGGATCGCCCTCGATCATATACTGCTTTCCGCGCAATTTTTGTGGACTAGCCGTAGCACCCACTTTAACGTGTATTATATGAACAACACGCCAGAAGTCGGATGAAACGCATCGCGGGTTACATAGGCGCCGCCCTGCTGGCAGCGCTGGCGCTTGCTGTTCTCGCATTGGGCGGCGAACCCCCGCAACCGTCGCTGGCGACCGCTGGCCCGCGCCTCGCCGCAATATTCGTCGGAGAGTTGAGTCGGTCCACCCGGCCGGTGCGGGCGCTCGCCTTTAGCCCCGACGGCACAATGCTCGCCTCGACCGGGGTGGATGGCGTTGTGCGCCTTACCGCTCTGGCCGATCGTCGTACGCGCCACCTGTTCGATCATCCCGGTGGCGCCACCGCGCTCGCTTTCGCGATCGACGGCAGCGCGATCGCGACGGCGGGTTATGACGGCGCGGTCCGGTTATGGCGCCTCTCAGCCGGCGCGGTCCGCATCTTTCATCCTTCCACCGCGCCGATCTGGACGCTTGCTTTCGATCCAGCGGGCACCCGGCTTGCCGCTGCCGGCGAGGACAAGCGCATCCACCTTTGGCCGATCGACGACAGCGGACCGGGCCGCGTCTTTGCCGGTCATAGCCTCAACATCTGGCATATCGCTTTTTCCTCTGACGGCAGGACCATCGCCAGCGGCAGCTTCGATCGCACGCTGAAATTGTGGGACGTCGCCAGCGGTCATCTTCTGCGCAGCGTCACCGGTCATACCGAGGGCATTGTCGGGCTCGACGTCCGCAAGCGCGACGGGTTGATCGCGACGGGTGGCGATGATGGCACGATCCGGCTGTGGCGCAGGGATGGCGTCCCGCTCCGGACGATCGCGGCGGGGCAGTTCGTCGACACGGTCGCCTTCTCCTCCGATGGCGAATGGCTTGCCGCCGGCGGACGCGAGAGCCACGGGCGTAACGCGGTGTTCAAGGAACTGCTCGGCCGCCGCCCAGATGGCGGCCACGGTGTCAGCGCCCGCATCTGGCGCGTGCGCGACGGTGCGATGGTCGCGGCGTTCGACCGGCAGGAAGACGATGTCGTCGCGGTGGCGATCAGCCCGGACGGCACATGGTTCGCCAGCGGCAGCGACGACGGGAGCGTCGCGCTGTGGCGCCTGACACGGGTGGGCTAGGCGGCCCGCTCGGCCCACATCAAACGGAAAGCTTCGGATCGCCCTCGATCACGCGCTGCTCCATCACCGGCCGCTCGCCGCCGGCCCAACGGCGCGCGCGGTGTGCCACGCGGTAACGCAGCGGTCCGCCGTCCGGCGTGGTCGCGCGCGTGATCGGGCGGACGATGCAGACGAATTCGGTGTCGATGGTGTCGGCCTGTGCGGTGACCACTGAATAACCGTGCCCGGCCATGTCGACGAACGCGAGATGCGGCGCGACGTCGGGGTTGGTCAGCGCGCGCGCCTTGGCGATGTCGCCGCTTGCGGCATATTCGAGCGCGCTGCGCACCCCGCGCTTGATCGTCAGGTTGATCGTGTGCTCGGGCGGCGCGCCCGGCGGCTTGCGCACGTACAGCGGCAGTGTCGGGGAATCCTTGAAAAATTCAGCCGCTTCACCCAGCCCCGGCGCGGAAATCGAGCCGGTGATGAAGCTGATCCCCACCGGGTCGAACCCGGCGGGCGGCAAGGCCGGCGCGGCATAGCCGGCCCAGAAGCTGTGGCGGTCGCCCGAGACGACGACGAAGCCCGGCACCTTGTGGTCGCGCACCATATCGTAGATCTCGGCGCGCTCGGCAAACGCACCGCTGAAATCGGCGCCGCCGAACGTGCCGAAGTCCTTGCCCGGCCACGGCGCCTTGATCAGCCCCGCGGGCAGGTTCTGCGGGTCGGTCCGCATGTCGAGCGTGCCGTTGGTCGCGCCCCAGATCTTCCACGTCGCGGTCGACCGGGTTAGCCGGTCCTTGAGCCAGGCCTTCTGCTCGCGGCCGAGGACGGTGTAAGCGGGCTCGTCCTGGCGAAAATTGGGGATGCTCTTGTCGCCGATTGCGATGGTTGCGGGCGGTTCGCCACCGGCGTACGCCTTCCCGCCGTCGACGATCTCCATCCACTCCTGTGGGATGACGGGATACTCGCCTGAGTCGAGCGCTGCCGCCTCAGGCCGATCCGTCGGATCCGCCGCCTTGTAGCTGTGGAAGTCGGTCAGGATCAGGTCGACGTGCCGGCCGTAGCGCAGCGCGCGATAGGCGGTCATGCTGCCGACGGCTGTGCGGTTGTTGGGTTCGGTGCCGAAGCCGTGATCGTCGAACGCGTCGATCGGCGCTTTCTCGACGGCGGGCGGCCCGAACTGGTCGAGGCCGGCGCCGGACGCCTTGCGGACGCGCGACGGGATATATTCCCACCATGCCTGGTTGGCGGCGACGCGCAGCGGCTGCGCCGGTTCGACCTTGCCGCCATATTTGATGAAGCTCTGCCAGCCCTGCCACGAGAATTCGTGATTGTCGCCGATGCACACGAACGGAAAATAGGCCCGCGCGTCCTGGATATCGGGGTCGGCGATATGCGCGCGATAGACGTGGCGATAGCCGGCCAGATTGGTCGGCACGTGAAAATTGCTCACCTTGCGTGCATCGGGAATGCGGCCGAGGTCGTAGACGGTCCGCGCATAGCGATGCGGCACCTCATCGGGATATTCGACCACCTCGTAGATGAAATCCCCGAGATGCAGCACGAAGCCCAGCCGCTGGTCGGCGGACGCACGCTCGTCCTCCCAGATCATCCGGCGAAAGGCGTTCTGCGCGCCCTCGTTGACGCTCTGGCACGACACGAAGGCGAAACGCACCGGGCGCCCGTCACTCTCCAGTGGCGCGGTGATGGTCCGCCCGATGCGACTCCCGTTCCCCGCGCTGTCGGTGAAGCGATACCAATAGACCGTCGCCGGCTGCAGGCCCGCCGCCAGCACCCGGCAGGTCCAGTCCGCCTCGGCCAGCACCGGTGCTTTGACCGCTGCGACAACGCGCTTGAACGCAGCATCGAGCGCGATCTCCACGGTCAGCGTCTCGCGCTCCACGCCCGGGAATGGCCGGCGCGTCCACAGGATGACGCTGTGCGGCTCGGGATCGCCCGAGGCGACACCCTCGGGATAAAGCTCACGCCGCTCGCGCCATGCGATCCGCGATGCGGCAGGGGAGGGCACGGCCCACAACATGGTCGCCCCGATCGCGGTGGCGGCGGCGATGAACTGGCGGCGATCGATCCTGGTCATGGCATGTTCCTGCATGTGTTGCCCGGATGCTGCGCCGACCGGCACACGCGGGCAAGCGGCCCCGCCGTCACTGTGGCCTAGAGGCAACATCTTTCTTCAACATTGGGACGCAAAATGAACAAAAAGGACGCAGGAGGGGGCGCCGGCCCGACATCCCCCTTGGCGATGCAGCGTCTCCCGGCCTAGCATCCGCCATCAAACTCCTTCGAAGGTATCCCGATGCTCCGTCCGATGCTGCTCGCCGCGACCCTGCTCACGCCCGCGCTCCTGCTCGCCGCGGAGCCTGCCAGCCGGCCGCGCTACGGCGGCTGGGGCGTCGACACTGCCGACATGGACCAGCATGCCAGGCCCGGCGACGGCTTCTACGGCTATGTCGAAGGCACCTGGCTGCGCGACCATCAGATTCCGGCCGACAAGGTCGGTGCCGGCTATAATTACGACCTGCCCGACGAAATCGAACTGCAGGTCCGCCAGATGGTCGAGGGCGTCGCCGCCAACGCATCCACGCCGGTCGCCCGCAAGATCGGCGACGCCTATGCCGCCTGGATGGACGAGAAGGGGATCGAGGTGCGCGGCCTCGCGCCGCTCAAGCCGTATCTTGCCCGCATCGACGCGGTGAAGACCCACCCGCAACTCGTCGCGCTGATGATGGCGCCGGGCTACGCCTCGCCGGTCAATATCGGCATCAGCAACGATCAGGACGATCCCACGCGCTATACCGCCGCCGCGGGCCAGGCGCGGCTCGGCCTGCCGACGCGCGATTACTATCTGCTCACCGGCGAGAAGTATGATGCGATCCGCAAGGCCTATCGCGCCTATGTCGTCCACATCCAGCAGCTCGCCGGTCTGCCCGATGCGGATGCTCGCGCCGCTCGCATCATCGCGCTCGAAACCAGCCTGGCCAAGGATCAGTGGACGCCCGAACGGCGCCGCGACCCCGTCGCCACGCACAATCCGATGACCCGCGCCCAGCTGATGAAGCTCGCCCCCGAATTCAATTGGGGCCCGACGCTCGCCGGCATGGGGTTGGCGACGGCGCAGAAGGTCGACGTCGCCGAAACCACCGCGGTCACCGCCGCCGGCAAGCGCCTCGCCGACGTGCCGCTGTCGACCTGGAAGGAATATCTCACCTTCCGCTTCGTCAGCGACCACGCCAGCCAGCTGCCCAAGGCGTTCGACGATGCGCGCTTCGGCTTCTACAGCCACACGCTCAACGACGTGCCGGAACAGCGTGCGCGCTGGAAGCGCGGCATTCAGATGCTCGACGGCAGCCTCGGCGAGGCGGTCGGCCAGCTCTACATCGCCGATCACTGGCCCACCCATACCGCGCAACTCGCCCAGGAACTGGTCGACGACATGCACGCCGCCTATGCCGATAAGATTGCGCATGCCGGCTGGATGGACGAGCCGACCCGCAAGGCCGCGCTGGCCAAGCTCGCCACCTTCGACCCGCGCATCGGCCACCCGCGCAACTGGATCGACTATGCGACGCTGCAGGTCAGCCGTACCAACCCGCTCGCCAACGCCATCGCGGTCGGCGATTTCCAGTGGCGCCTCCAGCTCAAGCGCTTCCCGCATCCGGTCGACCGCACCTTGTGGGACATGACGCCGCAGACGGTGAACGCTTATTACGACCCGACGCTCAACCAGATCACCGTGCCGGCGGCGATCCTCCAGCCGCCCTTCTTCGACGCCAATGCCGATCCGGCGGTCAACTATGCCGAGACCGGCGCGACCACCATCGGCCACGAAATGGGCCATGGCTATGACGATCAGGGCCGCCAATATGACGAGAAGGGCCGTCTGCACGATTGGTGGAGCAAGGCAACCGCGGCGAAGTACACCGTCCAGGCCGATCGCCTAGCCGCACAGTTCGACCAATATGAGCCGATCCCCGGCACGCACATCAAGGGCAAGCTGACGCTGGGCGAAAACCTCGCCGATCTCGGCGGGCTGGAGACAGCCTATGCCGCCTATCGTCGCTACGTCTCGCGCCACGGCGAGCCGCCGGTTATCGACGGCTTCACCGGCGACCAGCGCTTCTTCATCGCCTATGCCGCGGCCTGGCAAGGCAAGCGCCGCGAGGGCGCGGTGCGCCAGCAACTGCTGAGCGATCCGCACAGTCCCGACCAGTACCGCGTCGACGGCATCGTGCGAAACTTCGACCCTTGGTATGCCGCGTTCAACGTCCAGCCCGGCGACAAGCTGTATCTGCCGCCCGAGCAGCGCGTGCACGTCTGGGGCATGTGAACACGGGCGCCCTCACCGCGCCCGCCGTTTCCCCTCGATCAGCGGGATCAGCTCGGCCGGGCTGATCTCGCGCACCAGCTGGTCGCGCGTGCATTGGTCCGGTCGCTTGTCCGGCCGGAAACGCAGCAATTTCGTCGCGTGGCGAAAGCGTCCTTCGGTAACCTGATCGTACAGCACCTCGACCACCATCTCCGGCCGCAGCGGGCTCCATGCGGACTCCTTGCCATTGTTCCACCGGCTCGGCCCGCCCGGCGCCTTGCCGGTGAAGCCGGGCGACGCGATCAGCGGCGACAGCAATTTCAGCAAGCGCACGCGCTCGGCGGCTGCGATGCCCGAGGTGAATCCGACATGATCGAGCCGCCCCTCGTCATCGTACAGGCCGAGCAACAGCGATGCCACGCCGCGCTGGTCAGGCGTGGCGCGAAAGCCACCGATGACGCAGTCCGCGGAACGGTGCTGCTTCACCTTGGCCATCGCCCGCTCGCCGTACAGATAGGGCAAATCGCGCCGCTTCATCATCACCCCGTCGAGCGCGCCGCCGGCGGTGCCGAGCCAGGCGCGCGCCTGCGTCACAGCGGTGCTGCAGGGTGACAGCAGCAGGTCGGGCCCACCCGCGCTGCGGTGAAAGCCGGCGAGCGCCTCACGCCGCACCGCCTGGCTTTCATCGGCCAGCGTGCGGCCGTCGTGCCGCAGGATATCGAACACCATCAACTGCGCCGGCGTCTCGCGCGACAGGCGCGCGATCCGGCTCGCCGCCGGATGCAACCGTGCCTGCAGCGCGCCGAACGACAATTTGCCTCCGATCGGCAGGATGATCTCCCCGTCGACGATGAAATCGCGCTCGGCCACGCCCAGCAGCAGCGCCACCAGTTCGGGAAAGTAGCGCCCGAGCGGCTTGCCCGATTTAGACCAGATCACCGCCTCGTCGCCCCGCCGCACGGCGATCGCGCGAAACCCGTCCCATTTGGGCTCGAACTGCCAGCCCTCATCATCGGGCAGCGCATCGACCAGCCGCGCCTCCATCGGCGCTACGGGTACGGTCAGGGCATCGCCGATATCCATCCTTTGTCCTCGCGGTTGGGGATCGGCAAGACAACGAACGTCGCGCACGAGCGTTGCCGATAAGCCGGCGCTAGATCGGCTTGCTCAAGAATCGCGAGCCCCGCACGCCGAACCGCCACGGCGTTTCCACCCCGCGCGTAATCCCGATCCGCAGCCCGCTGGTCACCTCCGCCGGCGCATCGCCTTCCACTAGCGCAAAGGGCGGCGCATCCAGCGGCAAACCATCGAGCGATCGATCCACGCCCAGCGCCTGGCACAGCCGCCCCGGCCCCGAACACAACAGGCGCGGCTCCGACATGCCGCGCCGCCCCGCCATCGCATCCAGCCCCGCTTTCGGTTCGATCGCGCGGATCAGCACCCCGCTGCCCGGCAGGCAGACGAAATTCATGCACCAGTGCAAGCCATAGGAGCGATAGACATAGGCATGGCCATGCGGCCCGAACATCGAGGCGTTGCGCGCCGTCGGCCCGCGAAAGGCGTGCGACGCGGGGTCGGTCTGGTCATAGGCCTCGGTCTCGACGATCGCGCCGCCAACGCCATCGATATAAACGCCGACGCCGATCAGCGCGCGTGCGACGGTCGGCGCCTCACGGGCAAAGAAGGCGCGTTCGATCATCCGTCCTGCGTCTACCACGATATCGCAATGCCGCTGCGGAGATCCTCCTCCGTCGCTTCGTAAACAACGCCATTTGCCGCCATATAGAAATGGACCGTGATCGCGCCGCGCCTGCCACGCCAGTCGATCGATACGGCATTGCCGGCAATGGCATAGCGCCCCTCGCACGCTGCAGGATCGCAATTGCCGTCAACCACCTTGCCGGTGCCCCTGAACGACAAGCCGGCCCGGCGCCTGCCGATCGGGCCCAGATATCTGCGCACCGGAAGAGTCAAAATCCGGCGTATTTCGTCGGGGCGTAGCGGGGCGAGGGTCGCGACCCGGGCCGGTTCGATCGAGAGCGCTCCCAAGCCTTCCGGAATCAACACTGGTACCGGCCGCGCGTTTGGAGCCAAAAGTGCCGCCGCCAGCAGTGTCGCAATGGCGTCCATGGTCAAACCCCCGACAACAACTTCCACACCTTCACATGGCCGGTCGGTTTCGCCGTCCCGTCGAGCCGCACCGCGCGTGTGATCGTCACCGGGCGCATCAGCAATTCGCCCTTGAACGCACCCTCGCCGCCGGGGCTGGTCGGCATCGCCAGGATGCGCTTCACCACGTCCATCCCGCCGATCACCCGGCCGAACACGGCATAGCCCTGATAACCCGGCCGCGCGTCCATGTCGGGGCGCGGGCCTGTCAGCAGCGAGAAATTGCCCGTCCCCGAATTGGGGCTGCCATAACGCGCCATCGAGATCGCGCCGACGACATGGCGCAGGCCCGTCTTGCTGGTCGGTTCCAGTTCGACTGGTTCCAGCCGTCGCCGCGCATCGGTGTCGATGCCGCCCTGGATGAAGCCGACGCCGGGCTGCTGCGTGCGCGCGGCGCGGTAGAAGCGCGTCCCGTCGAGCCGCTCGTCATCGACATAAGCGAGGAAGTTCACCGCCGTCTTCGGCGCATGCCGCACATCGATCGCCAGCGTGATCGCGCCGGCCGTGGTCTCCAGCCGCACGCGCACCACGGGCGGCTCGTTCGACCGCGCCGGCGCGGCGCCGCCGAGCAACAGCACCACCATCACGCACATCAACAAACGCATGGATTTTCCTCTTGCGATCACGGCTGCCCTCTATCCGGCACTTCGCCGCTTGGCGACCAGCGATCGGATCTCGACGCGCCACATCAAATGCCCCGCACCTCGCCATCGTTCCGTGGGGCCGACGCTCACCTGCGGTCGTCGTCGACCCGGTCATAGGCCGCCTTGATGTCCGCCGGCGGATCCTCGTCGCCATCGGCCGGCAGGTTGCGATGGCGGTCGATCGCCCAGCGTTCGAGCCAGTCGATCCCGCCCCTGCCGATATAGTGATCGGGCAGGCGATAGACCGGGTCTCGCATCGCCTGCGCCAGCGTGACGGAACGAAGATGATCGCGCCGCAACAGCGCCGCCAGATTGTCCAGCGCGTCGGCGTTGAGCCGCGTGCAATGCAGCAGCATGACATGCGCGATGTCGCGTCCGAACAACAGCCGGGCGCTGCGCCGCGCCCAGTCGACCCTTCTGGCGGTGTAAGCGAGATATTCCGCCATGATGTGGCGTTGCGCCGCCATGTCGTGCCGCGCGATCGCGTCGTCATAGGGTTCGGCGAACTCCCAGTCGTCCGCGTCGATCGTCACTGGCGCGATGCGATAGCCATGCGCCGTCAGCCAGTTGTCGATCTCATGCTCGGCCGCGGCGGGATAGCCGGTCTCGAGATAGGGGTGTCGATACCAGTGGATTGTGCGCCCGTGGCGGGCGAGCAGCGCGCGGATGACCGGCTCCCCGCGCGCGATGTCGGCGAGATAGGCTTTCACGCCGATCGCGTTGGGGGATTCGTGTGAGAAACTGTGGTTGCCCAGATCCATGCCGGCGTCGAGCCAGCGCGCCAGATTGGCGATCTGCCGCGCGCGCACCAGATCGCCAAGCTTGCCTTCGTTGACGAACCCCGTCGCCCGCAAATGGTATCGCCGCAATTTGCGCAGGATCGTCGCGTTGAGATAATCGACATAGGGCTGGTCGGGCAGGATGGTCAGCGCGGGCAGGTCGTCGAAGGTCAGCGCGATCCGGCCGTGCTTCGCCGCCGCGGTGCCCGGAAGCATCATCAGCGCCACGGCGAGCGCTAAGACGAGGTGCGGCGCCCGCCTTCTACGGCCATTGTCCATGCCGCTGGTTGCCAGGCGGCGTACCGGGCGGCGGCAACAATCCTGGTCAAGGCGGCACGTGCGACCGACCAGAAGGTTGTCGCACGTGCCCCGCACATCACTTCAGCGCATTGGCCATGTTGAGGTGCGCCGTCACGGTCGGCACCAGCCCCGAGGCGAAATCCTTCAGCGCCGGCACGTCGCCGCTCGCCGCATAGGCTTTGAGCAGGTCGAGCGTCTGTTGATGTCCGCTCTGTTGCGCGGCGATATAGGCCGTGTCGAAATCCTTGCCCTTGCTGGTCTTCATCGCGTCGACCTTGGTCTGCTGGTCGGCGGTCAGCGTCGGGTCGGGGGTGAGCGCGGGCGACAGGCCGGCGGTCACGGTCTTGAGCTTTGCGGTCGACCCCTCATGCGCGGTGATCATCTGGTGGGCGAACTTCTTCACCGACGCCGATGTCGCATTGTCCAGCGCCAGCTTCGACGTCGCGATCTCGAACGCGTCGCTCGCCGCGGCGGTGTTGACGAAGGTTTGCGCAGGGCTCGCCATCGGCGCGGCGGCGTTCATCGTATCGGCGTTGTTGGTCAGCACCGTGTCGCTGGATACGCTGCTGTCAATGGTCGTGCTGTTGCTCGTCGCCGGGGCCTTGGGGCCGCACGACGACAGCGCGATCGCGGCGGTGGCGGCAAGCACTATTGTTGCTCGGTTCATCGGTCCGTCTCCTGTTGAAGGGCATATCGCCGCGACCCACAACGACCTGACCTGCGCGCATGTTCCGCGCGGACCCATGCCGTCCGTCCGGCGTTCAGGCGAAGCGATCCCGCGCCCCTCCTTCCATCGGAGCAACGACATGAGCATTTTCGGCAGCATCATGGACAAGATCTTCCATCACGAGAGCGCGGGCCCCGCGAGCCCGCCACCCGCCGCCGCGCCCCAGGCCGCCGCACCGGCCGCACCGGCCGCGACACCGTCCGCGCCGCCGCAACAGGTCGATGTCGGCGCCGTGCTCGGCGCGATGGCCGAGATGAAAGGGGGCGGGGGCAACTACAAGACGTCGATCGTCGATCTGCTCAGCCTGCTCGATCTCGATTCCAGCCTCACCGCGCGCAAGGAACTGGCCGACGAACTCGGCGTGCATGCTGGCGATCCCGGCACAGCGGAACAGAATATCGCGCTACACAAGGCGGTCATCGCCAAGCTTCAGGAAAATGGCGGCGTGGTGCCCGACAGCCTGCGCAACTGACACAGCTAGGCCGGCATTCCGGAGCGAGTGCCGGCCAGTTACCTTCTTCCCACCCCGGCGGAGGCCGGGGCCCAGTTGCGACGACAGAAATGATAAGCGCAGTGGCCTCCATCACTGCTTCTCAACTGGGCCCGGCCTTCGCCGGGGTGGGGTTTAAGAAGCCGGCCCCTTAAACAGCAAACGCCCGCGCCGCCCTGCGGAACAACCAGGCCGAGCCAAGCCACAGCACGACGAAGAACCCGGTCAGCACGACGATCGGCGCCAATTCGTCGGCCAGTCCGCGCACCAGCACGATCACCCCCACCGCCGCCTGGGCAATCGCCGTGGCAACCAGCGCCCGCGCCATGCCCGGCGCCCGAAAGCGCGCCATCGCGCCACCGGTGATCGCCACCGCGATCACGCCAGCGAACATCAGATTGGCCGGGTTGTTCTCGGCACCGATGATGCCGACGGCCAGGTCGATCCACACCAGCAGGAACGCCGCCACCACCGCCACGGCGACCGCCGCCCGGTACGCGCTGTTGCGCGTCATCCGCGTCGCCAGTTCACAGGTGCCGCAGGCAATGCCCAACATCGCCCCCCAAACCGCGAAGTCGCTGCCCGTCCACTTGACCTCGGCGGTGAACTGCATCGCCGCCAGCGGCAGCAGCAACAGGCACGCCGCCGCGCCCCACACCGCCATCCGCCAGCCATTTCCGCGCGGCGCATTATCGTCCAGTGTGCGTGCCATCATAACCTCGTCCTCCGAGCCTGTGTCAGCCTTCGCTAGCGAGGCTATCTGCACGCGGCATGATCCGCATGTGAGGATTTGAAGGAGATTGTACCGCGACATGGTTTTCGTTGCAGGCGTTTGTCCGGGCAACGCTTTGGCCGCATCGGGTGCGATCCGTTGGTGTCCCTGGACAAATGTAGCGCCTCGGGCTGCACTTGCCTGGACAAATGCATGGATATCGACACTCCCTGCGTCATTTCCGCGATGTCTCGTCACGACATTCAGCTATTCTCCAATAAACAATATCCAAAATGGATGGATTTATAAATGTCGCAATTATACAACAGCCGGACTTTATAACGAATCAACCAGCCGTGAATCTCGTCATCAAGTTCATTTAGCACCAGTTAACTAGGACGATATTGCGAGATATTGCCGATATTTAATGATACACTGTTGCCTTCGCCTGAAATCGGCGCAGATTGCGTCCGGTTCACAGGAACGGGGAGATGGGGTGATGATCACACGTCGCGAAACGTTGCACCGCGTCGCGCTGGGCGGCGCCGCCGTCTTTGTCGGGGCTATCCCGGGAACGCGCGCCTTCGCCGCGCCGCCGGTGGTCCGCAAGGAGATCAACAGCTACGCGCTCAACGATCCGATGATCCAGACGCTGCGCGACGGCGTGAAGCTGCTCAAGGCGCGCGCGCCGGGCTCGCCCAACTGGACCGACATGTCGAACATCCACGGCACCGCCGCCGGCTTCAACAAATGCCCGCACGGCAACTGGTATTTCCTGCCCTGGCACCGCGCATATCTGCTGATGTACGAACGGATGATCCGCTCGGTCACCGGCAATGCCGGTTTCGCCATGCCCTATTGGGACTGGACGGCGCATCCCACCGTCCCCCAGGCCTTTTCGCAGGCGACCTATAACGGCCAGCCCAACCCGCTTTACGTGGCCAGCCGCAACAACGGATATTCGATCCCGACAATCTATTCGGGCACGACCGTGATGAACAACATCTACGGCCAGACCAATTTCGAGTTGTTCGGCTCGTCGCGCCGCCCCGGGCAGAACAATCTCGACCCGTCCTGGATCAAGGGCCCGGGCACGCAGGGCACGCTTGAGGCGACGCCACACAACAACATCCACACCCATCTCGGCGGCTTCATGCCCAATGGCAATTCGCCGATGGACCCGATCTTCCTGATGCATCACGGCAATATCGACCGTATCTGGTGGAGCTGGAATTGCCGTGGCCATGCCAACACCACCGATCCGCTGTGGCTCAACATGCCCTTCACCAACAATTATTACGATACCAACGGCAGCTGGCTGACCTATAAACCGTCCCAATTGCTGAATATCTCGACCCTCGGTTACAGCTACGGCCTCTGCCTGCGGCGCATTGTGCACATCCCGATATGGGTATTGGCCAACGCCCGGCTGACCGAGATCTTCAAGGCCGGTTCCGCGCTCGCCGCGCATCCCGCCGGCGCGCAGATCCTGCGCTTGCAGCAGAATGCGAGTGGCCGTTCGCTCGACGCGGTCGGTGCCGCGCCGCCGGCGGCGGTGCGCAACCTGTTCGTCAACCGCGCAAAGCCGCTGGCGCTGACGCCGCAGCTCAGGGCAGAACAACGCACCTCGCAGATCGTCGCGCTGATCCACGATCTCACGCCAATGGACGACCAGGTCGAGATACTGGTGTTCGCCGGCGGCGGCGATATGCCTGCCAATGCCGGCACCGACGACCCGCATTTCGTCACCTCGATCGGCTTTTTCGGCGCGCATGCCCATGGCGGCGGCGGGATGTCGGCCTCGGTCGATCTGACCGATCATCTGCGCGGTCTGAACCTGCGGTCCGACAAGATCCAGGTACGCCTCGTCGCGCGCCCGATCGGCGGAGAGGGCGATGCGATGACGGCGGACGCGGTCGCCAAGGCGCAGGTCGAGATCGTCATCGTCTGACGGCAAAGGCCGGGCATCGTGCGCGCACCTCGATCTCGCGCACGATGCCCGGCAAGTCGGGCTATGTTCAGCTTGGCTGGTCCATGAGCGATACGGGGGTGGAGGATCGATCGATGCCCGTATCTTTATTGGCGCTGCTGCTGATGGCCGGCACGCCCGTTCCCGCCGAGGCCAGCCCGGGCAAGCCGGCGCTGTTGCAGCCGGTGGTCGAAGCCGCCGCGCGCTGTTCGGCCGCGCCGCAACTCGTCGTCGCGGTGACCGGTTTTACTCCGCCCAAAGGCGGGCACGCGACCCTGGTCGTCTCGTTGCGCACCGCCGACGGCCGTCGCCATGAACTCGGCCAAGTCGGCATCTTCCCGGAACAGGCGTTCACCGCGAAGCTGGCCGATGCCCAGCGCTTCGGTTTCGCGCTTCCAAAGGGCGCGCTCGCCGGCAATCCGCGCGTGATGGTCGAGATCAGGAGCGACGGCGGCACCGGCGCCCGCGCGACCATCGCCGAGGCCCGGATCGGCCCGGCGCCGCAGGAGCGCTGTTGAGCGCCTGTTAAGGCGCTTCGTCCGGGCGCTCCCCTTTGGCGACATAGCGCATGATCCATTTTGGATAACCCCCGGGCGTCAGCACGATATCGGGCAGGCCGATCGCGTCCTCGCCCGTCTCTACCCACCCCGCACCATAGCAATAGTCGCACACCGTGCGCTGGCAGCGGAAGCTCACCAGGTCGATCTCGCTGTTCCATTGCCCATAGCCGTGACAGATCGGGCAGCGCGCATCGAGCGTCCCGTTGCGCGGCTGTAGCGGGATGTTGTCGAAGGCGTGCGGGCTGTCGGGGCCGGCGCAGGAGATGGTGTTGCTGGGGTGGGGCATGCGATCACTCTCGGTTGATGGGCATCAACGCCCTGTGCCATCCTCTTGTTCAGGCGTTGCTGTCGAGCGCCTTCATCACAGACCCCGGATCGGCAACGCCATCGTCTTTTCCGCAGCGACCGGGCGGTCAGTCGGCCTCCCGCTGGTGGCGGACACCGCGCTCATCCTTACCCTTCGCCGGCACGGCGTGATTCACGCCATCGCCGGCACCGCGCATGATGCGGTCGACCATTGCGCCCACTCGGCGCGGTGTTGGGAAAACGGCGACCTTGGCGGCGAGTGACGACAATGAAGCGAATGAAAATGACCACGGTTCTCCATAAATGGTCGAATAACCGCCCAGTCTGCGCGGCGGATGTTGGGCGATCGCGCGAAGACGTTGCCGCGAATATCGCGTTGGATTCGTCGGGGGCTTCTCCGCGTCGTCTTGGCCGGCGCGTGCCGCGTACAATAACGAATATACCCCCCGTCGGTCGTCAAAAGGGGTCGAATACTTTGCGCGTTTGGGTTTCAAGACTTGGCCGGTACTTGCGTGTGGTTTCCAACCCGATCCAACCGGACGTCGAACCCTCGCCACCCTTTACGCCGCGCCCGCCCGCCGCGATAAGCGCGTCATCTCGCGCCCGCATTCGCCGGGCGGAACGATATCGGGACTGGAGATGGATGATGCCGAAGACCTGGCTGTTGGCGGGCGTGATGCTCGCATGCCTGGGCGCCCCCGCCATGGCTGCTGACCCTGCGGCGCCCGGCGCGCCCGCCGCTGCTGCCGACAACAGCACGGCGCAGCCGCTGACGCTCAAGCGCGTCTTTGCCAGCCCCGATCTCGCCGGTCCGCAACCGCGCGCGGTGCGACTGTCGCCCGACGGCACCCTGCTCACCTCGCTGCGCCCGCGCCCCGAGGAGAAGGAGCGTTTCGACCTGTGGGCGCTCGACACCCGCACCGGCCGCGAATGGATGCTGGTCGATTCGAAGAAGGCCGGCACCGGCGCCGAACTGTCCGAGGCCGAGAAGATGCAGCGCGAGCGCGCGCGCATCGGCGGGCAGAAGGGCATCGTCACCTATGACTGGGCGCCCGACGGCAAGTCGCTGCTCGTGCCGATCGACGGCGACCTCTATCTTGCCACGCTGGATGGTCACGTCACGCGCCTGACCAATCAGCCGGGCGGGCAGCTCAACCCCGTGGTTTCCCCACGCGGCGGGTTCGTCAGCTTCGTGCGCGACCAGAATCTGTTCGTGCAGGCGCTGGCCGGCGGCGCCGCGCGCGCTGTTACGACCGGTGGAGCGGGGACCGTCCATTGGGGCGAGGCCGAATTCGTCTCGCAAGAGGAAATGAAGCGCAACACCGGTTACTGGTGGTCGCCGGGCGACACGCGCATCGCGGTCGAGCGCTTCGACGAGGCGCCGGTCGGCATCGTCACCCGTGCCGCGATCGGTGCCGAGGGTACCAAGGTCTACAACCAGCGCTACCCCGCCGCCGGCACACCCAACGTGCTGGTCGAACTCTATGTCATGAACGCCGACGGCAGCGGCCAGGTGAAGGTCGATCTCGGCAACAATCCCGACATCTACCTCACCCGCGTCGACTGGACCGCCGACGGCAAGACCCTGCTCGTCCAGCGTCAGAGCCGCGACCAGAAGACGCTCGACATGCTCGCGGTCGACCCCGCCACCGGCAAGGCGACCGTGCTGTTCACCGAGAAGTCCGGCGCGCGCAGTTGGCTCAACCTTACGGATGTCTTCCCGCAAAAGGACGGCAGCCTGATCTGGCGCTCGGAGCGTGACGGCTACGGCCATGTCTACCGCTTCAACCACGGCAAATGGACCCAGCTGACCAAGGGGCCTTGGGTCGTCACCGATATCGTCGAAGTCGATGAGACGAAGGGCAAGGTCTATTTCCTCGGCAACAAGGACGATGCGCTCGCCCAGCAGCTCTATTCGGTCGACATCGCGCATCCGGGCGCAATCACCCGGCTGACCGAGCTCGGCTGGTGGACCAGCGCGACGATGGACCACGCCGCCAGCCGCGTCATCGTGACGCGCTCGAACACCACCCAGCCGGCGCAGACCTATCTCGCCGATGCCACGGGCAAGCGCCTGTCATGGGTCAACCAGAACGCCGTCGTGCCCGGCCATCCTTATTATCCCTATCTCCAGGCGCATCAGGCGACGACCTTCGGCACGATCAAGGCCGCCGACGGTACCGATCTCTATTATTCGATGATCACGCCGACGTTAGTGCCGGGAAAGAGGTATCCGGTGTTCTTCGAACATTATGGCGGCCCCGGCACCGGCCAGCAGGTCACGCGCGCCTGGCACAATCCGCTCGCGCAATATCTCGTCTCGCAGGGCTGGATTTATTTCCAGATCGACAATCGCGGTTCGTATAATCGCGGCAAGGCGTTCGAGGATCACATCTACCGCGCGATGGGCAGCGTCGAGGTCGCCGACCAGCGCGCCGCTGCCGAGTGGATCAAGCGCCAGCCGTTCGTCGACCCCGGCAAGATCGCCATCTATGGCTGGTCGTACGGCGGCTACATGACGCTCAAGATGCTCGAGGCGAACCAGGGCCTCTACGCCGCCGGCGTGGCGGGCGCGCCGGTGACCAAGTGGGAACTCTACGACACTCACTATACCGAGCGTTATATGGGCGACCCCAACAAGGACGCAGCAGCCTATGCCACGTCCGACGCGCTCGGCGACGCGGTCAAGATCAGCGATCCGCTGCTGCTCGTCCACGGCATGTCCGACGACAATGTCGTGTTCGAGAATTCGACCGCCTTCGCCGCCGAGATGCAGAAGCACGCCCGTCCGTTCGAGATGATGTTCTACCCCGGCTACACCCACCGCGTGGCGGGGCCGGGGATCAGCGAGCATGTCTGGACGACGATCCTCAACTTCCTCGACAGGGAGGTGAAGAACAAGCCGTCAAAGTAAAGCTTTCTGGCCAGAAGGGCGGCGTGGCGCTAAGGGGCGCCCCTCGCATGGAATGGAGTTGGTTATGGGTTACCGGATCGTAGTCGCCGGCGCGACGGGCAATGTCGGGCGTGAGATGCTCAACATTCTCGCCGAGCGCCAGTTTCCCGTCGACGAAATCGCCGCTGTCGCCTCGTCGCGCAGCCAGGGCGAAGTCATCGATTTCGGCGATTCGGGCAAAACCCTCAAAGTCCAGAACATCGAGAATTTCGATCCCAAGGGCTGGGACATGGCGCTGTTCGCGATCGGCTCGGAAGGAACCAAGCTCCACGCCCCGCGCTTCGCCGCCGCCGGCTGCACGGTGATCGACAATTCGTCGCTCTATCGCATGGACCCCGACGTGCCGCTGATCGTGCCCGAGGTGAACCCCGAGGCGATCGCCGGCTACCGGGCGAAGAACATCATCGCCAATCCCAATTGCTCGACCGCGCAGATGGTCGTGGCGCTGAAGCCGCTCCACGATTTCGCCAAGATCAAGCGTGTCGTCGTCGCGACCTATCAGTCGGTCTCCGGCGCGGGCAAGGCGGGGATGGACGAGCTGTTCGAGCAGAGCCGCAACATCTTCGTCGGCGACAGCGCCGAGGCCAAGACCTTCACCAAGCAGATCGCCTTCAACGTCATCCCGCACATCGACAGCTTCCTCGACGACGGCTCGACCAAGGAAGAGTGGAAGATGGTCGTCGAGACCAAGAAGATCCTCGATCCCAAGATCAAGGTCACGGCGACCTGCGTGCGCGTGCCGGTGTTCGTCGGCCATTCGGAGGCGATCAACATCGAGTTCGAGAATGAGATCAGCGCCGCCCAGGCCAAGCGCATTCTGCGTGAAGCCCCCGGCATCATGCTCGTCGACAAGCATGAGGACGGCGGATACGTCACCCCCGTCGAGTGCGTCGGCGACTATGCCACCTTCATCAGCCGCGTCCGCGAGGACTCGACCGTCGACAACGGCCTGTCGCTGTGGTGCGTTTCGGATAACCTGCGCAAGGGTGCCGCGCTCAACGCGGTGCAGATCGCCGAACTGCTCGGCCGCCGCCACCTGAAAAAGGCCGCCTGACCCTGCTTGCCGCCTGGCGCGCGCTTCCTGTGCGCCAGCGCGGCATGCTGGCCGTGCTGGCGCTCGCACTGGTGCTGGCCAACATCGCGCTGCCCTATCCGGATGTGGCACCGTTGCAGCACATCCCGACGGTGCTGCTGATCATCGCGGCACCGTTCCTGCTGCGGCGCTGGCCGCTGTCGGACGGTGCGGTCGGAGCGGCGATCGGCTTCATGCTGATTCACACGCTCGCCGGACGCTATACATATTCGAACGTGCCCTACGATGCATGGAGCCATTTTCTCACCGGTCACACGGTCAGCGAAACCTTCGGGCTGGCGCGCAATGAGTTCGACCGCCTCGTCCATCTGATGTTCGGCGTGCTGACGGTGCCGCTCTATGCCGAGGCGGCGCAGCGTTACACCGGCGCCTCGCGCCGCGCGGCATTATGGAATGCCTTGCTGTTCGTCGGCGCGGTGAGCGCGCTCTACGAGATCTTCGAATGGCTGCTCACCATCGTCGTCGCGCCGGAAATGGCCGCCGATTATAACGGCCAGCAGGGTGATCCATGGGACGCGCAGAAGGATATGGCGATGGCGCTTATCGGCGCGGTGCTGGCGGTGGTGCCGAGATGGCGATGATCCTGGAGGGCGGTTGCCGCTGCGGCGCCGCGCGCTACACGCTGACGGTCGACGCGATGCCGCCGGTCTATTGCTGCCATTGCCATTATTGCCAGAGCTGGTCTGGCAGCGCTTTCTCGCAACAGGCCGTCGTGCCCGCCGGCGCGCTGACCGCGACAGGGCCGATCGTCGACTATGCCTATGACACCGACAGCGGCGCGACCTCGACGCATCGCTTCTGCGAGACCTGTCACAGCCGGTTATGGAACACCAACACGCGCCTGCCGGGTTTCGCCGTCGTTCGTACCGGCACGCTCGACGCCAGCGACACGCTGATGCCGCGCCTGCATATCTGGGTGAAGCGCAAGCAGCCCTGGATCGTCATCGACGACGACATCCCAAGCTATGAAGAGAGCGCCCATCCCGCGGAGTTCGTCGCGATCGTGCTCGGGAATGCCGCGCCATGACGACCGAGAGCGTAACGGGCGGCTGTCAGTGCGGGCGCGTGCGCTACACCGTCGAGATCGCGGATGACGACGCCTATCTGTGCCACTGCCGGATGTGCCAACGCGCCACCGGCGGGGTGGCGGCGGCGTTCAAGAATGTGCCACGGAGCGCGCTGACCTGGGAGCATGAGCCGGATTATTATGCCTCGTCGCCCATTGCGAGGCGCGGGTTCTGCGCATCATGCGGCGCGCCGCTGAGTTTCGAATATGTCGATGGCAGTTCGAACATCGACCTGACGATTGGCAGCTTCGACGATCCCTATCGCTTCAAACCGACGATGCATTTCAGCATCGAGAGCCGCCATGCGGCATGGCTCGACACGTCGGGTTTGCCGGGCAAGCGCACCGACGAGCATAAACCGCTGATAGAACGCTGGATGAAGACCCTTGGCAAACTCCCCGATTGAACCGCAATTCTTCGCCAGCTTCGATGGCGAGCGCATCGCCTGGCGCGAACTGGGCGAGGGGAGCCCGGTCGTCCTGATCCACGGCTATTTCTCCAACGCCGAGGTCAATTGGTTGCGCTATGGCCACGCCAGAGCGGTGGCGGATCGCGGCTTCCGCGTGATCATGCCGGACCTCCGCGGGCACGGCGACAGCGCCACGCCGCACGACCCGGCCGCCTATCCGCACGATGCACTGATGCGCGACGGGCTGGCGCTGGTCGCGCATCTCGGGCTGAGCGATTATGATCTCGGCGGCTATTCGCTCGGCGCGCGGACGACGGTGCGGATGCTGGCCAACGGCGCGATGCCGCGGCGCGTGGTGCTGTCCGGCATGGGGTTGACCGGCATCGTGTCGACCGCCGGTCGCGGCGGCTATTTCCGCCACGTGCTGACCAATCTCGGCAGCTTCGAACGCGGCACCAGCGAATGGATGACCGAGGCGTTCCTCAAGACCACCAAGGGCGACCCGGCCGCCTTGTTGCGCGTGCTCGACACCTTCGTCGATACACCGGTTGAGGCGCTCGAGCATATGACGGCGCCGACTTTGGTCGTCTCTGGCGATCAGGACGACGACAACGGCTCGGCCGCCGGGCTGGCCGAGCTGTTGCCGCACGGCACGTTCCGCGCGGTGCCCGGCAACCATATGAGCGCGGTGACGCGGCCGGAACTCGGGCAGGCGATTGCCGACTTCCTCGCCGCTTGACGGCCCTGCACACGAGGCACAGTCTGTGGCATCAATAACGATAATCCGCGGGGACTTTTCATGATCCGTCTCACCACCTCGCTCGCCGCGCTGGCGATGGCGCTCGCCGTCGCGCCGGCTTCCGCCCAGGCCGCGCAGGCCGCTCCCAAGGCACTGACACCGCAGGATGCAGACGCCTTCGTCGCCTCGGCCGAGGCGCAGCTTGCGCCGCTGTCGGTGGATGTGAACCGCATCTCCTGGGTCAACGCGACCTTCATCACCGACGACACCGACGCGCTCGCCGCGCAGGCCAGCGCACGCCAGACAGTGTTGCAGGTGCAACTCGCCACCGAGGCAGCCAAATACGCCTCTGTCCCGGGATTGTCGTTCGACACCAAACGCAAGATCGACCTGCTGCGCAGCGGCATCACCTTGCCCGCGCCGGCCCGGGCCGGCGCGGCGGATGAGCTGGCGACGATCGTGACGCGGATGTCGTCCGAATACGGCAAGGGCCGCGGCACGCTCGACGGCAAGCCGATCAACGGCAGCGACATCGAGGCGGCGATGGGCACGGTGCGTGACCCGGCGAAGCTGCAGGAGATGTGGACCAGCTGGCATGACAATGTCGGGGCGCAGATGCGCGGCGATTATGCCCGGCAGGTGACGATCGCCAATGAGGGCGCGCGCGAATTGGGCTATGCCGATACCGGGGCGTTGTGGCGCGCCGGCTACGACATGACGCCCGACCAGTTCGCGGCGATGACCGACAAACTCTGGAAGCAGGTCGAGCCGCTCTACCTCGCGCTGCACACCTATGTGCGCTGGAAGCTGAATGCGAAATACGGCGATGCGGTGCAGCCCAGGTCGGGTCCGATCCGCGCCGATCTGCTCGGCAATATGTGGGGGCAGGAATGGGGCAATATCTATGACCTCGTCGCCCCGCCCGGCGCGGGCGATCTCGGCTTCGACACCGGGGCGTTGCTCCAGGCCAAGGGCTATGACCCGGTCAAGATGGTCAAGGCGGGGGAGGGGTTCTATTCCTCGCTCGGCTTTCCGCAGCTGCCGGCGAGTTTCTGGGAACGCTCGCAGATCACCAAGCCGCGCGACCGCGAGGTGATCTGCCACGCCTCGGCTTGGGATATCGACAATCAGGACGATATCCGGGTCAAGACCTGCCTCAAGATCAATGCCGACGACTTCGTCACGATCCATCACGAGCTCGGCCACAATTACTATCAGCGCGCTTATAAGGGCCAGCCGTTCCTCTACGAAAATGGCGCCAATGACGGCTTCCACGAGGCGATCGGCGATTTCGTCGCGCTGTCGATCACGCCCAATTATCTCGTGCAGATCGGCCTGCTCGACCCGGCCAAGGTGCCGACGCCCGACAAGGATATCGGCCTGTTGCTGCGCCAGGCGATGGACAAGGTGGCGTTCCTGCCATTCGGCCTGCTGATCGACAAGTGGCGCTGGGGCGTGTTCGCGGGGACGGTCCCGGCGACGGACTATGAGAAGGGCTGGAACGACCTGCGCCTGCACTATCAGGGCATCGTCCCGCCGGTCGCGCGCGACGAGACACGGTTCGACCCGGGCGCGAAATATCATGTGCCGGCCAGCGTGCCCTATACGCGTTATTTCCTGGCGCGGCTGCTGCAGTTCCAGTTCTATCAGGCAGCATGCAAGCAGGCCGGATGGAAGGGCCCGCTGCATCGCTGTTCCTTCTACGGCAACAAGGAGGTCGGCGCGAAGCTCAACGCGATGCTGGCCATGGGACAGTCGAAGCCGTGGCCCGACGCACTGCAGGTGTTCACCGGCAGCCGCGAGATTTCCGGCCAGGCGCTGGTGGATTATTTCGCGCCGCTGAAGGCGTGGCTCGACAAGCAGAACAAGGGGCATCCCAGCGGGTGGTAAGTTTTGATCGCTCTTTTGATGGCGGCGCAAGGTCCGGTGCCGGCCGCGCTTATCCAGGCGCCGGTACGGGTGGAGGTCGTCACGATCGGGCAATCGGTATTGCCGGCGGACGCATTTCGCATCACCGCCGACCTCACGGTGGATGCCGATGACCAGGCCGCCGCCGATGCGTTGATGGTGAAGACGCGCGCGAGGCTGGAAGGCACCGCAGCGGCATTGGGTGGGCATGAGTCGCCGCGGCCCGCCGGGTGGCACAAGCTTGATACCTCGGATCCCGATATGTCGTCGGGCGCTCCGTTCAACCAGATGCCGCCGCCCGCTATCGAGGGATTGGTCGTGGTCAGGGAGACGGCGCAGTCCAACGCGCGGTTGAGTTTCGATGCGCCCGACCTGCCTTCCGCGCTGCGGATCATCGCCGCCTTGAAGGCGGCGGGGCTGAGGCAGGTGACGCGGCCGGTTCCGCTGCTCCTCGACGACCGGATCGGTTTCGCGGACGCGCGGGAAGATGTTTTGCGCGCAGCGCAGGGGAAAGCGCAGGCCTATGCCAGGACGCTGGGCCTGCATGTCGTAGCATTGCGGGAAATTCACGAGGCGCCGGAAGTAAACATCAGCCGGATGCTGGAACAGCCGTCATTATTCGTGGATGCCAAATTTCCCGACAAGGTCATCACGCGGGTGCAAATCGCAGCGGAGTATGAAATTGCGCCATAAACATGACACGCCAGCCCGGCGGAACACGGCGACCGGTTTGGTACCGCAGCGTGGCGAAGCATGCTGAGTCTTATCGCCTTGTTGCTGTCGGCTGCCCCTCGAGACGCCAGTTCCCGCGACGTTGTTGCGCCAACCGGTGAGAGTCGAGATCGTGGCCGACGGCAGCGTCGAGACGCCACCCGACAGGTTTCGCGTAAGCGGCACGCTGACGGTGAATGCCGCTTCGTTCGCTGTGGCGCGGGCCGAACTCGACAAGCGCCGCACGGCGATCGCGCGCGAAATGGCCGGACTGGGCGCGGTGGTTTCGCCAAGAGACGACGAGCCCTTGCTGGGGTTCATCGGCAACTAACAGGAATCCGAAGAGGGCGGGGCACCGGCGCAGACGTCGCTCTCGCTGCCCGACCAATTCAATTTCGATGTGGCAGACCGGGCAACCGCCGACCGTGTCGTCGCGGCGCTGACGAAGGACGGAGGGACGAACACCAAGGTCACCGGCCTCCTGTTGGATGATACCGTTGCGACCGACCGGGCGCGCGGCGCCGCGATCAGCGCGGCCTATGCGAAGGCCCAGCGCACCGCCACCGCGCTGGGCATGCGAGTGTCTGCGTTGCGCCGCATCAGCGATCAGGCGGAAACCCCGGAAAACTCCATGGCGCGATTGGCGCGGCACCTCGGACGGGTGCAGGAGTCGGCGTCCGGCAACGTCGTCACGGGAGCGACGCTGCTGGTCGAATTCGAGCTGACACCGGCGCCGTGAACGCGCCGGATCTGCACGGCTTTTTTACACCATCGATCGCCTTAGCGGGATAAGATGCCGGCAGAAGGTAGGACCGGGATGACGATGTCGATGGATCGCCGTGCAGTGCTCGCCGGGTTGGGCGCGGCCTGTGTTTTGCCCGGTTGCGCGAAGGCGGCGACACCGAGTGCGGCGACCCGTTTGATTGCCGCTGCCCGGCGCCAGGTCGGCGTCACGCTCACCTATGACTCGGCGTACAGCAAGCTGGCCTTTCCTGGCGGCGACGTGCCGCGTGCGCGGGGCGTTTGCACTGATGTGCTGGTCCGCGCCTATCGCGACGGGCTTGGGCAGGATCTGCAGTTGCTGGTCAACCGCGACATGCGGGCTGCCTTCTCCGCCTATCCTAAACGTTGGGGACTGAAGGCGCCGGACCGCAACATCGACCATCGTCGCGTGCCCAATCTGCAGACCTGGTTCAAACGTCACGGCGCGCAATTGTCGTTGCCGGCCGATCATGCGGGATGGCAGCCGGGCGATATCTTAGTCTGCCTGATTCAGGGATCGATACCGCATATCGGCATTGTCTCCGATCGGCGCGGTCCGAGCGGATGGCTGGTGATCCACAATATCGGCGCGGGGGCGCGTGAGGAGGACATGCTGTTCGCCTGGCCGCCGGGCGCGCGGTATCGATGGGGCGTCTAGCGAGCGGATTGCGGAGCGCCAGGCCTGGAAAGTGCAGGCGGATGGGTTTCACCGCGGCCCCGGCTCATCGCCGCGGCCTGGGTTTATCGTCCGCAAGGAAGGGATCGAATCCAGCGATGTGACGTTGTTCGGCACCCAACTGCGCGAGTTTTTTAGCGATGGACGCCGCCAATTACTGGGCCTGGATAGTCGACAATTTTTATGCGGTGATGCTGATCGGCGGGCCGATTGTCTTCGCCATCGTCCTGCTATGGGCGATGACCCACAACCGACTTTCGCCCAGGCAGAAGGCGCAAGGCGATGCTGCAACGCGCCGCCTATATGCAGAAGAGGGGGCGGAAGACAAAGGTGATGACGGACCTTCACGGGGCGCTGGCGGCGAATGACGGGATAATCAGCCGATCTCTTTGAAGACCCGCTCCCGGAAATCCGGGGCAATATCCGATGTTGGGCTGGCTTGGCGATGCTGCCACAGCGTCTCCGTCCGAACAAAGACCCAGCGTTGATCGAGCAACGCCGGGTCTTCGAGGTGCCAAGCCTTTCCCGTCAGGCGGGGATCGTACCCTCGTCAGCGATCCTGGCATCGAACGAGGCGGAAGAATCGGTGCCGTCGGCCTGATGCGCGCTGCCGCTGTCGCCCTCGCGATCGAACAGCATCTCCTCGACATCGCTCCAGCTGTTGCCGCGCAACATGAACAGCGCGGCGGTTGCCGCCGCGCCGACCGCAGCGACGCCGCCGACGATCGCGGCTGTGCCCCAGCCGCTGCTGTTCGACTTCTTGAAGGTGCCGTCCTTCGCGCGGGGCGGGGTGGATGTGTTGCGGCCGCCCGCGCGGTTGGCGGATTTGCGGTTGGTCGAGGCTTTCCGGGTCGTGGCCATCGGTTGCTCCTTGATGAACTGGAGCATGCGTAACGCACGACGGGGCTTGAGTTTCCCTGGCGTTGGGAACGCTGAATGCCGCCTCTTTCTCCCTCGCCCCTCGTAGCGGGGAGAGAGGGGTACCGCAGCTTGGCAGCTCGCTGCCTAGCGGAGGTTGGGAGAGAGGGGTGGCGGTCGCCTCACGACCACGCCGACGCAATAGCGCCGCTCACCCCTCTCCCAGCTCCGACTAGGGCCGCGCTGAAGAAGCGCGACCCAAGTCTGCGCAACCCTCTCCCCTCCGGGGCGAGGGAGAAGTAAATCGCCCCACCTAGCCCTACCTGAACGGTGGCTCGTTGAAGGCGCGCAGCTTGCGGCTGTGGAGCTTGGCGCCCTCGCGGCGGAGTTCCTCGCAGGTTTCGATGCCGATGCGCATATGCTCGTTGATCGCGCGCTCGTAGAAGCGGTTGGCCTGGCCGGGGAGCTTCAATTCGCCGTGGAGCGGCTTGTCCGAGACGCAGAGCAGGGTGCCGTAGGGCACGCGGAAGCGATAACCCTGGGCGGCGATGGTAGCCGATTCCATGTCGATGCCTGCCGCGCGGCTCAGCGAGAAGCGCAGCGCCGAGCGGGAATATTGCAGTTCCCAGTTGCGATCGTCGGTGGTGACGATGGTGCCGGTGCGTAGGCGGCGCTTCAACTCCTCGCCGCTCTGGCCGGAGACGGTCTCCGCGGCGCGGGCGAGCGCCTGCTGGACCTCGGCGATGGCGGGCACGGGGATTTCCGGCGGCAGCACATCGTCGAGGATGTGGTCGTCGCGCAGATAGGCGTGGGCGAGGACATAGTCGCCGATGCGCTGGCTGGGGCGCAGGCCGCCGCAATGGCCGATCATGATCCACGCCTCGGGGCGCATCACCGCGAGATGGTCGCAGATCGTCTTGGCGTTGGACGGGCCGACGCCGATATTGACCAGGGTGATGCCGGTGCCGTCATCGGCCATCAAATGATAGGCCGGCATCTGGTGGCGGCGCCAGGCGCTGCTGTCGGCGAGTACTGCCTCGACATCGTCGCCGGCGCGGATCATCACACCGCCGGCGCCCGATACGCCGGTGAAGCGGCTGCCGTCACCGAGTTGGCCGGCGGCCCAGCGGACGAACTCGTCGACGTAACGGTGATAGTTGGTGAACAGCACATAGCGCTGGACATGCTCCGGCGGCGTACCGGTATAGTGGCGCAGGCGGGCGAGCGAGAAATCGGTACGCAGGCCATCGAACAGGGCCAGCGGATAAATCTCGTCCTTTACCTCGTAGAGCCCGTCGGCGATCTCATCGCCGATATGCGCCAGCTCGGTCGCCGGGAAATGTCGCGCGAGGTCGACTGCGGAAATTTCGTCGAGGCTCAGCGCGTGGCCCGGATCAATGACATAGGGGAAGGGGATTTCCTGCCGGCCGGGCACGGCCGCGACGTCGACATTATAATCCTCGATCAGCAGGGTGAGCTGCTCGGTGAGATAGTCGGCGAAGATCGCCGGCTTGGTCACGCTGATGCGATATTCACCCTCGGTGACGAGGCGGCCGAAGGAGCGCATCGGCGCGGGGCGGCTATCGGCGCCCCGGTAGGTGAGATGAATTTCGGGATAGGCGAAGCTGCCATCCTTGCGCATTGCCGGATCCGGCGCGGTGCCGTCGGTGATGTAAGCGGTAAGGGCTGCCTGGAGGCGCGCCACCGAGGCGCGATATAGCCGATCGAGTTCGGCGACGATGTCGGATGCTACTGTCATCGCAGAGGGCTAATGCCCTAATGATGCGGTGGCAAGGGGCCGCCACGCGCCGTCACCCCGGACCTGTTCCGGGGTCCACCGTTCCGCGAACCCAAATGGCTGGTAGTTTGCGGAGCAGTGGATGCCGGAACAAGTCCGGCATGACGGGTATTATTGCCCAAAAGCTTCTCAGCCCTTGGCGGAGCCGTCGGCGTCCTCATCATCCTTGTCGAGCAGCTTGCTCGCGCCATAGGCGGCACCGGCCACCGCAGCGGCCGCGCCGGCGGCGATCGCGCTTGCGGCGAGGGGGTGTTCCTTGACTGCCTCGACCGTCGATTCGACCGCGCTCTCGATCGCTTCCTGCGCGCGCTCGAAGAACGACTTTTCCTGCGCCGTTCCGCCGTTGGCGGTGTCCTTATCGTCGCTCATCTCTGTCCTCCTGTCGTCGTGCCGCCCCGCGCCGCGGCGATCATAACATGACCGCGCGCGGCGCGCGACGGTGCGAAGCTTAGAGTTTGTCGCTGAGATACTCGGCTGAGCTGACATTGAACTCGCCTGGTGCCTCGACGTTGAGCTGCTCGACCACGCCATCGT
>NZ_JAQGLG010000070.1 GCF_028292965.1 Sphingomonas bacterium
CAAGCCTTCTTCGCGCGGCGGATTTCCCCGCGCACATTGTGACCGAGCGCGTCGGCGACGAGCGCGGCCTGTTCGAGCTGGTGGCGCTTCATCAACCCCGTCGCCGGCGATGCCGAAGCGGCGCGACCGGCATAGCGCGGACGCTGCACCTTGCCGCCGGCCTCCACGAGGCACGCCTCGATGAACGGTTCGACGAAGCTCCAGCCGCCATTGTTCTTCGGCTCTTCCTGCGCCCACACCACTTCCTCGACATTGGCCATGCGCTTGAGGCGCTTGACCAATGGCTCGCTGGGGAAGGGATAGAGCTGCTCGACACGAACGATCGCCGTGTTCTTGTCACCGGCCGCTTCACGCGCCTCGAACAGGTCATAAAACACCTTGCCGCTGCACAGCACGAGCCGCTTCACATCGGCGTCGGCCGGAGCCGCAGGATCGGACAACAGACGCCGGAAATGACTGTCGCCCTGGAAGTCGGCCGCAACCGACACCGCCAGCTTGTGGCGCAGCAGCGACTTGGGCGTGAACACGATCAACGGTTTGCGGAACGGCCGGTGCATCTGGCGCCGCAGCAGGTGGAAGTAGTTCGCCGGCGTGGTGCAATTGGCAACCTGCATATTGTCCTGCGCGCACAGCTGCAGGAAACGCTCGACCCGCGCCGAGCTGTGCTCCGGGCCCTGCCCTTCATAACCGTGCGGCAGCAGCATCACCAGGCCATTGGCGCGCAACCATTTGGCCTCGCCGGCGGCGATGAACTGGTCGATCATGATCTGCGCGCCGTTCATGAAATCGCCGAACTGCGCCTCCCACATGACCAGGGTCTTGGGATCGGCCAGCGCATAGCCGTACTCGAAACCGAGCACGCCATATTCGCTAAGTGGTGAGTCGAGCACTTCGAGCGAGCCATGTTCGATCTGCGCCAGTGGCAGATATTTATGCTCGTCGGTCTGGTCGACCCACACCGCATGACGCTGCGAGAAGGTGCCACGGCCCGAGTCCTGGCCCGAGAGGCGCACGCCGTAACCTTCGGAGAGCAAGGACCCGAACGCCAGCGCCTCGCCGGTCGCCCAGTCGAAACCCGCGCCCGATTTGAACATCTCGCGCTTGGCATCGATCACCCGCGCCAGCGTCTTGTGGATCTTGATGCTGTCGGGAACCGTGGTCAGCGTGCGGCCCAGCGATTCGAATAGCTTGGTCTCGATCCCGGTCTCGATATTGCGGCGCGCGGTCTCCGGGTCGGCGGGGGCGTGCAGCCCCGACCAGCGCCCGGCGAACCAGTCGGCCTTGTTCGGTTTGTACAAGGCACCGGCCTCGAACTCGCCTTCGAGCAGCGCGGTGAATTGCGCGATATTGCCGTCGATCCAGGCACGGTCCACGACCTTTTGCTCGATCAGGCGCTGGCCATAGACCTCGCTGACCGGCGGATGCTGGCGAATGCGGTCGTACATCAGCGGCTGGGTGAAGCTCGGCTCGTCGCCTTCGTTATGGCCGAAGCGGCGATAGCACCACATGTCGATGACGATGTCGCGGTGGAAGCGCTGACGGAATTCGATCGCCATCTTGCAGGCGAAGGTGACCGCCTCGGGATCGTCGCCATTGACGTGGAAGATCGGCGCCTGGACGCCCTTGGCGACATCGCTCGGATAGGGCGAGGAGCGCGCGAATTGCGGGCTAGTCGTGAAGCCGATCTGGTTGTTGATGACGAAATGGATGCAGCCACCGGTATTATAGCCGCGGATGCCGGAGAAACCGAGGCACTCCCACACGATGCCCTGGCCGGCGAACGCCGCGTCGCCATGGATCAGCACCGGCAGCGCGGTCTTGTGCTCGCTCAGGTCGCCGGCGATGGTCTGGATCGCACGAACCTTGCCCAGCACGACCGGGTCCTCCGCCTCGAGATGCGAGGGATTGGCGACCAGCGACATATGGACCTTGATCCCGTCGAACTCGCGATCGGTCGAGGTGCCGAGATGGTATTTGACGTCTCCCGAACCCGACACGTCATCGGGATTGTCCGAGCCGCCGCCGAATTCATGGAAGATGATACGGAAAGGCTTGGCCATCACGTTGGTCAGCACGTTCAATCGGCCGCGATGCGCCATGCCGAAGACGATCTCGCGCACGCCGAACTGGCCGCCATATTTGATTACGCTTTCCAGCGCAGGGATCATGCCCTCGCCGCCATCGAGCCCGAAACGCTTAGTACCGACATATTTGCGGGCGCAGAATTTCTCCCACTGCTCCGCCTCGATCACCTTGTTGAGGATCGCCTTCTTGCCCTCCGGGCTGAACTGGATCGCCTTGTCCTTGCCCTCCATGCGCTCCTGCAGGAAACGGCGCTCCTCGACATCGGCGATGTGCATATATTCCAGGCCGACATTGCCGCAATAATTCGCCCGCAGCGTGTCGACCAGCTCGCGCACGGTGGCCCATTGCAGACCGAGCGTGCCGCCGAGATAGACCGGGCGGTCGAGATCGGCATCCGAGAAGCCGTGATATTCGGTGCGCAGATCGGCCGGCATCTCGTGGCTGGCGAGGCCGAGCGGATCGAGATTGGCGGCGAGATGGCCACGCACGCGGTAGGTGCGGATCAGCATCATCGCGCGGATCGCGTCATTGGCGGCGCGCAGGATCTCCTCCTGCGAGGCCGGTGCGGCGGCAGGCGTGGCTGCGGCGGGCGCTGCGCCCTTGGCCGGCTTGGCCGCCGGCTCCATCTGGGTCGGGTCGAGCGCGGCGGTCAGGTCGTCGGTGCTGCTCGGCGGCCAGCTCGGCTGTTCCCAGCTTGCGCCGGTCGGCACGCCTTCCAGCCCCTCGAACCAGCTGCGCCAGCCGGGCTCGACGCTGTCGGGTGCGTTACGAAAGCGCGCATAGAGCGTCTCGATGAAGGCGGGGCTGACGCCGCCGGCAATCTCGTCGAAATCCTGGCCTTCGTAACCCATCGTCTTCTTCTTCCTTCAACCCCTCTCCCGCCGGGAGAGGGAGGGGCCCGCCCGCGCAGCGGGTGGGAGGGTGAGGGCAGGTGAGGCTTCGGCCCTCACCCTTCCGGCGCTCCGCGCCTCCCTCCCTCTCCCAATGGGAAAGGGAAATTTTACCCGTTCAGCACCGACAACAGCGTCGTACCCAGTTCGCTGGGCGAGTCCGCCACCCTGATGCCGGCCGCTTCCATCGCCGCGATTTTGCCCTCGGCGCCGCCTTGGCCGCCCGAGACGATCGCCCCGGCATGGCCCATGCGGCGACCCGGAGGCGCCGTGCGGCCGGCGATGAAGCCGGCCATCGGCTTCTTGCGCCCGCGCTTGGCTTCGTCGCGGAGGAACTGCGCCGCTTCCTCTTCAGCCGAACCGCCGATCTCGCCGATCATGATGATCGACTTGGTCTCGTCATCGGCGAGGAACAGCTCGAGCACATCGATGAAGTTGGTACCGTTGACCGGATCGCCGCCGATGCCGACCGCGGTGGTCTGGCCGAGCCCGGCATTAGAGGTCTGGAACACAGCCTCATAGGTAAGCGTGCCGGAACGGCTTACAACGCCGACCGAACCTTGCTTGA
>NZ_JAQGLG010000071.1 GCF_028292965.1 Sphingomonas bacterium
CGGCGGCTCGGTCGCCGGTACGCCCGGCGTCGCGGTAATGGTTTGGCTCATCGCCGGCGCGTCCTGCGGCGTCATCATCGTCGGATCGGCGCCGGCCGGCGGCATGACAGGCCGCGCCACGCCGGGTTGCTGGCGCTGTGGGCCATATTGCTGGCGCAACTGGCGCTGCTCTTCGAGATATTGCGCCAGTTCGGCCGATACCGCGCGGCTGTCCGGCGCGGCAGCGATCGCCGCAGGCCGGGGCTCAAAGCGGGCAAACTGGTCGAGCAACCATTTCCGCGGATTGTCGGGCAAGGGCTCGTCCGGGCGCGCGCCCAGGCCGAAGCGGTTCATGGCAATGCTGGTCTCGGCCATCATGCACTCCGAAAATTCGTTAGGGCCATCATGGACCCAAGCTGTCGCGAGAGTATGCCGGAAAAACGCTTCGGCGTTCGTTTCGTGCAACTGGTCGCGCAATCTTTGCGCTTGGCGCTATGCTGCACTGCAATATGTTCAAGCGCGGCGAGGATGCTGGTCTGGCTTTCGACAATCGAAAGGAAAGATCATGACCAAGACGCTCTTCGCTTCGGCCGCTTTGCTTCTCGCCGCCGCCATCCCCGCCTTTGCCGATGAGGCTCCCGCGCAGGTGAGCTTCAAGCGCGACGGCGAGACTTATGTTTATACCAAGGTCCAGAAGGCCGATCGCGTGATCCTTACCGGCCATCGCTATCCATCCGGCGTGGCGTTCGACCTCACCGTGCGTGGCGACTGGGTGACCGGCATCAGCGATGGCGTGCCCGTATCCTTCACCATGCCCAACGCACAAGCAAAGGTGAACCTGTCGCCTGAGGTGGCCGCACGTTGAAGGCCTCCCCGACGCCGCCTCGCACGATCGATGCGGGGCGGTGGCCGGCCTCACGGACCCCTGACAAAATTACCGCGCCGACAACGTGGAACCGAAACGCCAAGCCTCTCTTTGCTCAGCGTTTTTCTGCTGCGGGCAGCCGAATAATATTGTCACACCGCCGGATTCAGAAGCCCTCGGGCAAATCGATGGCGCCGACCACCTCGCGATAGCGGGTCACGGCGTAGCGGTCGGTCATCCCGGCGATGAAATCGGCGATATGGCGGCTGCGCTCGGGCTCGTTCGCCGGCAGGCGCGCAGGCCAGTCGCCGGGCATCGCCGCCGGATCGGCGCGGTAGGCCGCGAACAGGCCGGCGACGATTGTCTCCGCGCTCTCGGCCGCGGCGAGTTGTCGCGGATGGTGATAGAGATTGGCATACATGAAGCGCTTCAGGTCGCGCTCGGCATCGCGCATCACGGGCGAGAAGCCGGCGAGGCAGCGGCCCGTCGCGCGGATGTCGTCAGCGCTTTCGATCCCCGCATCCGCTAACCGTGCCTGCGTCTCGGCGATCAGGTCGTTGACCATGGTGCCGATCTGCGAACGCACCAACTCGCCGATCAGCCGCGCCGGCGGCGTATCGGGATAGCGCGCACGCGCCGCGTCCCAGCCGCGGGCAATGATCGGCACCTCGAGCAGCTGGTCGAGCGTCAGCAGGCCGGCACGCAGGCCGTCGTCGATATCGTGATTATCATAGGCGATGTCGTCGGCGATCGCCGCGACCTGCGCCTCGAGGCTTGGCCAGCGATCCAGTTCCAGGGGGAAGGCCGCATCCACCTCGGCCAGCGCCCAGGCCGGCGCGGTGATCGGGCCATTATGCTTGGCCAGCCCCTCCAGCGTCTCCCAGGTTAGGTTGAGGCCGGGCCAGCACGGATAGGGGCTGTCGATCACCGCCAGCGCCCGCAAGGTATTGCCGTTATGGTCGAAACCGCCCTGCCCCGCCAGCGCGGCTTGCAGCGCATCCTCGCCAGCATGCCCGAAGGGTGGGTGGCCGATATCATGCGCCAACGCCAGCGCTTCGGTCAGGTCTTCATTGAGACCGAGCGCGCGGGCAACGGTGCGCGCGATCTGAGCGACCTCGATGCTATGCGTCAGGCGGACGCGGAAATGGTCGCCATCGGGCGCGACGAACACCTGGGTCTTGTGGCGCAGGCGGCGAAAGCTGATCGAATGGATGATGCGATCACGATCGCGCTGAAACGCGTCACGCGGCCCCCGCGTCGCGCCATCCTCCTCGGGATAGAGCCGCCCGCGACTTTGGTCGGGATGCGATGCCCAAAGGGCGAGCTCGGTCATTTGGTTGGTAGCTTGGTGATCTTTTGCCCAGCCTCGCTGGTGAAGGCGAAGGCCTGCACCCCGGACTTGGCGAGCGTGTTGACGAAGGTGCGAGCCTCATCATCGGTCTTGAACGGTCCGGCCAGCACGCGGTGGGTCGCACGCAACGGCGTCGTCCAGCCCTGACGGCCCTTGAACGCGGCGGGCGCCCTGCTTTTCATGATGTTCCACGACATGACCAGCGCCGCCTCATTGGCGCCCCCGGCAACCTGCACCCAGATCCGCGCCGGTTCGAGCAGCTTGGGATCGTTACGCCTTTTCTCGTCGGCGGCCTTTTTGGCTGCGGCCGCTGCGGCGGCTGCCTTCTTCGCGGCGGCTGCAGCCTTGGCCGCGTCGGCGGGCTTGGTGCCTGGCTTGACGGCGGGGACGTCCTCCGACGCGGGCTTTTCCGCAGGAGCGACTGCCGCCGTCGCGCGAGCCGGCTTAGCCGGCTGCGGCCTCGTCGTCAGCTCGGAACCTGGGACTTTGATGCCAGCGATGATCGAGGCGAGGATCGAATCCTCGCTACGCACCGGTGCCGGCCGGGTCACGACCGGCGCCGGCCTCGGCACGACGGGGGCCGGTGGCGGCGCTGCGGTCGTGGCAGGGTGCGGCACGACCGCGGCCGGTGAGGGTCCCGCTATCGCGGTCGGCTGCGGCACGACCGTCGCAATCTCGGTGGGCGGCGACTGTGGCGGGGCCGCGGTGACCGGAGCAACCGGCCCATCCTCATCGCCCGAGGAGTCTTGGCTCGGCACCACCGTCTCATTCGGCGGGCCGGCGGCCAGCGGAATCCGCCTATTGTTCGCGGCCAGGGCAACGGGTGGCTGGCTCACTGCCGGAAGCGGCGTGGGCGTCGGCGTCACGACCGTCGGTCGCACCGGAGCAGCACTGAACGATACCGGCGGGCGGCGGGCGGGCGTGGCGGCAACCGTCGCGGCCGGCAGCGGCTGGACGATCGCCTGCCTATAGGCTGGTCGGGGCGGCAGTGACGAGGCCGCGGGCGCCAACGGTTCATCGTCGGCTTGGCTCGAGGCGACGTAAGCGGGCGGTGCGGGCAAGGGCGGCGGCGTCGAGGCGGCGGCGGCGGCGAGCTGAACCGGCTCACCCTTGCGCTTGCGACCCTTGCGCCGATCGTCGGCGCGCGTTGCTACAACTGGCGGCGCCGCGACCGCCGCGACGGCGCGCGGCGCATAAGGATCCGGCCCGAGCGCAGGGAGCGGCGGCACGAGGCGCGCGTCCGCGAGACGCTGCGGCGTTGCGCGCACCTCGCCGAAATGCACCGCAAAGGCACGATCGACGGCCGGCAGGGCTGGCAGGCGATCGAAAAACGGCTGCAATCCCTGCGCCATGCCGGCGGGCAGCATGCTGGTCGCGATCTGGCTGGCGCCAACGGGGTCGCCGGTCATCGCGAGGATGAAGGCGCGCGAACGCCATGCGCCACGATCGCTGCGGCGGAGCAGCGGCTCGAGCACGGCATAGGCCTCTTCGCGCTTGCCGGAGATGCCGAGCGACAGCGCGTAACGGCGCACCGTCTCGTCGTTGCTGCCGTAACGCAGTGCCGTGCGATAATCGCGCTGGGCACGATCCTGCTCGCCGATCAGGTCATAGGCGAGGCCACGATCGGCGACGAAGCCGCGCGCATCGGCGCCGAGCGCCTCCGCTTCGGCAAAGCGTCGCAGCGCTTCGCCCGGGCGTTCCTCGCCGACCAGCAGACTGCCAAGCCCGGCCTTGATCCGGGCATTGCGCGGGTCGATCCGCTCGGCGCGCGAGAAGAAGCCGGCCGCGGCGGTCGGATCGTCGAGCCGCAGGGCAAGCTCGCCCGCACGGATCAGCGCCGACAGATTCTGCGGGTCGGCGGCGAGCTGGCGCATCTGCGCCGCAAGCTCATCGGCATCACCCGACGGCGCCGGCATCATCTGCGCGGCAACGGGCACGGCGCAGAACAAGGGCATGGTCCCGGCGAGCAGCAGGGCGAAAAGGCGACGGTGCATCATGCCGACCCTAGACGCCAACCACGCTGAACCGGCAATGACTTGCACCGATACGCCGCGCCGGAACGACGCTGCGAGGCGACGAACCGGACGGGCGTGAAAGCACCATGTCCCGGCCCCCGCCGGTCACGATCCGGTCACGATCGATGCAAGTTATTGATTATTCTGCCGATGCAGGAAGCGCGGGATATCGAGCGGATCCTTGTCGGTCGGCTCTTCTTCCTTCGCCGCGCCGCGTGTGACGCTCGACATGCGCTCGAACAACGTACCGCCGAGCTTGACGCGCGGGGCCGGCGGAGCGGGCTCGCTGGCCTCCTCGACCGGCGCCGGAGCGGCAGCCTCGGTCGGTGCGCCCGGGCTGAGCCAGCGGCGGCGCTGCGGCACTTCGGGCGCGGGTTCGGCGGCAACTTCGGGCTCGTCGTCGAACACGATCGGGGCGGGCTGTGCAGCGGCAGGCTCGTCTTCGATCACCGCATCGGCGTTGTCGAGGACGAGTTCGTCGCTCTCGGCATGGGTTGCCTCGGCTTCGGGCTCATAGGCTTCCGGCGCGGCAGCCTGTTCGGGCTCGGCTTCGGCAACCGGGGCAGGCTCGGGCGCGGCCGGCACGAAGCTGGCGGTCGCAGCCGGCTCTTCGGCCTTTTTCGGCGCAGCGAAGCTGAACGCGCGGGTCGCGGCGGGCGCGGGCGCTGCCGTCGCGCGGGTGTCGGCCTCTATACCGGTCGCGACGACCGACACGCGGATCTTGCCTTCGAGATCGGGATTGAACGCCGAACCCCAGATGATGTTGGCGTCTTCGTCGACCAGCTCGCGAATGTGGTTCGCGGCCTCATCGACTTCGAGCAGGCGCATGTCGTCGCCGCCGGTGATCGAGACGATGACGCCCTTGGCGCCCTTCATCGACACGCCGTCGAGCAGCGGGTTGGCGATCGCCTTCGACGCCGCCTCGATCGCGCGATTGTCGCCCGACGCTTCGCCGGTGCCCATCATCGCCTTGCCCATCTCCTGCATCACCGAACGGACGTCGGCGAAGTCGAGATTGATCAGGCCGGGCATGACCATCAGGTCGGTGATGCCGCGCACGCCCTGCTGCAGCACCTCGTCCGCCATCAGGAACGCTTCCTTGAAGGTGGTGTTGGCATTGGCGACCAGGAACAAATTCTGGTTGGGGATGACGATCAGCGTATCGACATATTTCTGCAGTTCCTCGATGCCGGCTTCGGCCGCCTTGGCGCGCCGATTGCCCTCGAACGAGAAGGGCTTGGTCACCACGCCAACGGTCAGGATGCCCATGTCACGCGCCGCCTTGGCGATGACCGGGGCCGCACCGGTGCCCGTGCCGCCGCCCATGCCGGCGGCGATGAAGCACATATGCGCCCCTTCGAGCATCTTGGTGACCTGGTCGATGGTCTCCTCGGCCGCGGCGCGACCGATTTCCGGCCGCGAGCCGGCACCGAGCCCTTGCGTGATCTTCACGCCGAGCTGGATGCGCTGCGGCGCGGTCGACTGCTTCAGCGCCTGCGAATCGGTGTTGGCGACGAGAAAATCGACCCCCGCCACATCGGCACGCATCATGTTCGCGATCGCGTTACCACCCGCGCCGCCAACGCCGATCACCGCGATACGCGGGGTCAGTTCGTCAACTTCGGGAGCAAGAAATTCAACCATCGCTTTGTCTCCGTCGGCCCCCAAACAGCGGGGCGCCTGATAATCGATTAACGTTCTGCACTATCGCTAGCGGTGACTCCAGCGCGAACAACCAAATCTTGTCTCATTTCTTCAATAATTCGCCCTTGCGGCCGCCAACAACCGCCGGAAAATCGCCAGACCCCTGGGTCGATGTACCAACTGGCCGCTCACCGGCAGCGCGCGAAGGTCGATCGGGTCGGTCGCGGCGTAGAAAGCGAGGCCAGCTAACGTGGCGAATCCGGGCCCGGAATGCGCTTCCGGCAGGGCGGTCAGGCCACGCGGCCGGCCGATCCGCACCGAGCGGCCGAGCGCCTGCTGGGCATAATCGGCGATGCCCTTGAGCTCGGCCCCGCCGCCGGTCAGCACGACCTGACGCCCGACCGGCCCTTCGAACTTCAGCTCGACCAGCGCCTTCTGCACTTCACCCATGAGATGTTCGAGCCGTTGACGGATCACCGCGATCAGCTGTGCCTTGGTGATGCGCGTGCCCTCGCTGGCATCGTCCTCGGCGGAAATCGGCGCGACGTCGATCATTTCATGATTGTCGCGCGGGGAAGCATTGGCCGATCCGTGGAAGCACTTCATCCGCTCGGCCTGGGCACGGCGCGTGCCGAAAGCCGAGGCGATATCGTCGGTGATGTCGGCCGAACCGAACGGGATCGAGGTCAGCCCGACCAGCATGCCGCCGGCGAACAGCGAAACATTGGTGATGCCCGCGCCCATCTCGACCAGCGCGACGCCAAGCTCGCGCTCTTCCTCGGACAGGCAGGCCATGCCCGTGGCGACCGGCGAGGCAATGATCGCCTTCACCTCGAGATGCGCATTGGCGACGCACAGGCCGAGATTGCGCACGGGCGAACCATCGGCTGCGACGACATGGATGTGCACCCCGAGCCGATCGGCATGAAGACCGAGCGGCTTCTTGACGCCCGTCAGCCCGTCGAGCGTGTAGAGCGCGGGTTGCGCGTGGAGCACCATGCGGCCGGCGGGATCGATCGATTCACGCCCCGCCTGCAACAGCGCATCGATATCGGCCTGTTCAACGCGGTGACCGCCCAGTTCGAATTCGACCTCGGCGACGTCCGAGACGAGGCCCCCGGCAGAGAAGCTGACCCAGACATTCTCGATATTGGTGCCGGCGATGCGCTCGGCCTGCTCGACCGCCTCGCGGACGGCGGCTTCGGTCGCGTCGGCATCGGCGATATAACCGCGCTTGACGCCGCGGCTCTCGCGCTGGCCGGTGCCAAGCACGATCAACTCGCCGCCGTCACCCTTCTGCGCGATCATCGCCGAGACCTTTGACGACCCGATATCGAGCGCCGTGATGAGACCTTCCGGTGCTTGCTTCGCCATACGCTTTTACCCCTGCCCTGCCGTACTCGTTGATTTCGCCTGAAGTGTCGATGTCGGCACATGGCCGCTGTCAGGTATCTTGATCGCGCGATCGGCGATCTCGCCCGGCTTGCGTGCGACGAGTTTGTCGGGATCGCGCATGTCGAAACGGATAAAGCCCTTGCCGAGCAACGGATTGGTGCCATCCATCTGGGCGAACTTGATCAAGGCGGCCGCAGCCTCCTGCTCGCCTTCGGGCAGCGCCAGCGTCTCGCCGCTTTCGAAGGTCAGGTTCCAGCGGCGATTGCCGACCCAGGTCGCCGCCTTGACCAACGGCTTGATTGCGGGCGCGACGTCGAGCAACCGCAGATAGGCGCCTTCCTGCGTATTGGCGCCGGGGCCGATCAGCAGCGGCAGGTCGGGCATGGCATCGGCCGAGATACGTTCGAGCGTCACGCCATTGTCGGCGATCAGCGCGAGCTTGCCCTGATTCTGCCAGATCGCGCTCGGCTTGCGCTCGACGATATGGATCAGCAGCGTGTCGGGCAGGCGGCGCGAGACATGCGCATCCTGGATCCAGCCCTGCCGCGCAAGCAGCTTCTCACGCACCGCTTCGAGATCGATCAGCGGCATGGCGCGCGATTTCTGGTCGAGCGCATCGGCGTAGACCGCCATGCGATCGGCGCGACTGAGGCCGGTGACCTCGATCTGCTCAACGCGGAAGCCGGCGCGGCCGATCCCCTCGGCGATCGCGGTGCCGACGGCGCCGGGGATGCCGATCACGCTCGCCGCAATGACAAGACCAGCCATGACCAGCCCGAAAATCGACCAGGTGACGATGCGGTGCAGCGTGTGCTCGCTAACCGGCAATATCGCGACCAGCCGGTCGGCGATCGACACCCTGGGCGGCTTGCGGCGCGGCGGCACCGGGCGGCGCGCGGGCGCGCGTTTGATCGTACGGCTCATCGTGCTTCCCCCTCCGCCATGGCTTCGTCGACGATCGCCTGGACGAGCTGCGGATATGTCATACCGAGATGGCGGGCCTGTTCGGGCACGAGGCTGAGCGCGGTCATGCCGGGCTGGGTGTTGATCTCGAGCAGGAACAACCCATCGGTGCCGCGCTCATCGTCCCAGCGAAAATCGGAGCGCGACGCGCCCTTGCAGCCGAGCAAGCGGTGCGCCTCGAGCGCCAGTGCCTTGCACGCCTCGGCGATCGCGTCGGGCACCTCGGCCGGGCAGACATGTTCGGTCAGGCCGTCGGTATATTTGGCGTCATAGTCGTAGAAACCGCTCTTCGGCTTCAACTCGGTCACGCCGAGCGCACGACCGCCGAGCACGGCAGTGGTCAGCTCGCGCCCGCGGATGAACGGTTCGGCGAGCAGTTCGTCGAATTCCTGCCACGGCCCTATCACATCGCGGCCGATCGGGTTGCCGTAATTGCCATCGGCGGTGACGATCGCCACGCCGACCGAGGAGCCTTCATTGACCGGCTTCAGGACATAAGGCCGCGTCAGTGGGTCGGCCTCGAAGATGTCAGCCGTCTTGACGATACGGCCGCCGGGCATCGGGATGCCGTGCGGCACCAGCGCTTGTTTGGTCAGCACCTTGTCGATCGCGATAACCGAGGCGACCATGCCGCTATGGGTGTAGCGCAGGCCCATCAGGTCGAGCATGCCCTGCACCGAGCCGTCCTCGCCAGGGGTGCCGTGGAGGGCGTTGAAGACGAGGTCGGGGTTCACTTCGGCGAGGCGCGCCGCGACACTGCGGTCCATGTCCACACGGGTAACGCGGTGGCCGAGAGACTCCAGCGCTTCGGCGACGCCGGCGCCGGACATCAGCGAGACCTCGCGCTCGGCGGACCAGCCACCCAACAGGACGGCGATGT
>NZ_JAQGLG010000269.1 GCF_028292965.1 Sphingomonas bacterium
ACGCGCGCGGCAGGAGCTGCCGCCGGGAGTACGAGAGCGGCATGAGCTGCCGCCGGGAGTACGCGCGCGGCATGAGCTGCCGCCGCGAGCACGCGCGCGGCATGAGGGGCCGCCCCGGACGGTAGCCCGCGCGGCGGGCGCGCAGGGCGCGAGCGAAACGGAGCGTGTGCCACGGGTGCCCGAATGCTGTGCCAGGAGTGCGACGTCGCCCGAAGCGAAGCGCGTCACTGTGCCGTCGAGTGCCACGCTTGCGACGCGCGATGCAGGCGCGTGTCAGGAGGGCTGGTTTGGACCTCTTTTCGCATAATTTCTTCTCCGCGGGCATTGCCTTTTTAGCGATCGAAATTAGTATTGCCCCTACCAGCGGATGAATATTCGGCAACAGATCTGGGGGGTGGACCCCGCGATCGCGAAGACGCGGCGGGCGCGTCCCGTTCGGTCGCGCCGCGGCGGGCCTCGGCCGGGCGACTCGCGGGTGCGGCCGCCGAAGTCGCGCGTGCCGCTGCCAGCGAAGGGCGAGCAGCTCACGTTCGCCGATGCGAAGACGCTCGGCGGGCCGCGTCCCGGCTCGGGGCGCAAGGAAGGGCATCGGCCGAAGGTCCGGCACCGCAAGCGGCCGGCGCATCATTACGACAACCCCGTCCACGTCACGATGCGCCGCGCGAAGGGTCTACCGAGCTTCCGCGTCGATCGACTCCATGGATTGCTGCGCGGGGCGATTCGCGCGACGCGACGCGACGGGTTCCGAATCGTCCATTACTCGATTCAGAACGACCACCTCCACATGCTGATCGAAGCGGACGACGCGCTTCGATTGACGAACGGCATGAAGAGCTTCGCGGTGCGCGTCGCGATGCTCGTGAACCATCGCGTGATGGGGCGACGCCGCGGCAAGGTGTGGGGCGACTCGTATCATCGCCGCGAGCTCACGACGCCGAGGGAGGTGCGGAACTGCTTGGTCTATGTTCTCAATAACCACTTGAAACACGGCGAATGGGAGGTCGGTCTCGTCGACCCGTGCTCGTCCGCGAGGTGGTTCCATGGCTGGATGCATCGGCGCGTGCCGATCCCTCCAGAGGCGGACGCCGGAGAGCGCGCGAAGACATGGCTGCTCGACGAAGGATGGTCGACGGTGGGTCTCGGCTGGCTCCACGTCGGCGAGGTTCCGCGCGCGCTGTGGAAGTGAAGCGAAGCGACGCACACGAAGCATTACGCGGCGCGCGACGGCGCGACGGCGCGACGGCTCGTGCGCGGAGGTCACGCTCGGGCGGCGCCTGACCTCAGCGCGACGCTTGGCGTGTGGGGCTCGCGATCTGCGGGCGTGGATGGGTGCCGGCTTTTTTGGACTCATGGGGCCACCTGGCGAGCAGCGTCGCAGGATCATGGGGCCACCGGCGAGCGAGGCGTGACGTAGTGTTTCAGCGTCCTGGAGCCAGCCATCCCGATTTTTCTTCAGGGTCGTGGGCCAGCACGCCCACCGGAGTGAGCGACCTGGAGTGAGCGAGATTTGTCCCGACGACGGCGCCGGTCGCCGTCGTGAAGGAATCGATGTTCCACCGGGAGCTAACAATGATCGATGTGAAAGACTTGCTTCGCCGCTTGCCCGTTTGCACCCCCATGCCGCCAGTGCCTCCACGAGCGGTCCGGCGATCTCGCGCGACCAGTGCTCGGCGCTTCGCTGCGCGTCGGCGAGGTCGGTGAAGGTCTCGCCGTCGCACCAGGTCTCGCGCACGTAGGCCACTTGGTTTTCGACGCGAGGCTTGTCCTTCGGCGAGCGGACGCGCGCGTGGTCGCGAAGATGCCGCGCGCCTGCGCGTAGTCGAGGAACGGCGCGACGAGCGTGGGATTGAGCGCGTCCGCCTTCCTGATGACGGAGGACATGTTGTCGGGGACGATCGTCTTGGCCATCTCGCGGAAGAACCACCACGCGCGATCGAGTCCCTCGCACACCGCCTCGATCGTCTCCAGGAACGTCGGCCAAACGAACTGATAGCGACTGAACGAGAGGGTCACGATGAGCGTCCAGAGCGCGCGCGTGCGCCCGTCGCGACGTCGAGCATCATCCCCATCTTGCCGAAGTCGACCCGCGCCTCCTGGCCCGCCGGCGGATCTTCGAGGAGGATCGTCGGCTCTTTCTTCTGCCAGCCGAGCTCCTCCATCGCGTAGCGGCGCAGCGTGTCGTAGCTCGCGACGAGCCATGATCGCGCACGAGCAGCGTGTGGATCTTGCTGAGCCGCAGCGGCCGCTTCTTGCCGAGCCAATCGATGATGGGCTGCTCGTGGTCGGCGATCGTCTTGCGCCCCGCGCTCGGGTCCGGCATCGGTCGCGCCTGCACGCGCGGCGCGACCTCGTGGATCTCCGCCTCACTCAGCGTGCGATCGCGCGGCACTGCCAGCTGCTCGGCCACCGCGATGTAGCGACCCGCGGTGTCTCGGTCGGTGCCCGTCTCGCGCGCCATCTTCCTGTTGCTGTGGCGTGCCGCCCAGCGGCGAAGCAGCTCTTTTACGTCGATCATGGATAGCTCCCGGTAGGACATGAATTCCTTCCAACGGCGCCAGCGCCGTCATCGGAACGAACCCTTTCACTGCTCCGGTCGCTCGACTCGTTGCCTGGCGGCATGACCCTGCAAAATCAGCCTTCAGGTGGCGGCATTTGGCTGCAACTTGGAAGCCGCTGGTCGGCGGCGCACGGGTTGCGGGAATCGGCCGCGAGGCCGGCGTCAACCGCAAGACGGTTGCATGATACACGGATACGGCGATGACTCGGGCGCGACCGCGGCCACGAGCTGACGGACGAGAGGTTCGCCAGGTCGCGCCGTGCGTTCCGTCGCGACCGTTGCTCTCGTCGAGCAAGGAGTGGAACGAGGTCGCACAAATGTGCAACACCGCGAGCGCATCGAGCGCCGGCTCGCGGGCGCAAGGAGACGCGTCCACGGCGACGGACGAAGTTCCACACGCTGGTCGCGCGCGATCACGCGCTGCAGGCGAGCTACGGGACGCTCCGGCCCTTGGCGATGCAGGAGCTCGCTGGCGCAAGAAGCACTCCTCCGTACGGGTCGACGACCCGTCTGGCCGACGTTTGCTCAGACGACCGAAGGCGCTTGCGAGGGCCTTCACCGCGCATGGGTGTTCTTCGCCGCATGACAGTCTCGATCATCCCGGACAACACGAAGGCGACGATCAAGGCCCCGATGCGCTCGGTCCGCCGCGACTCGGGTTCCGTACGTTCGCGAGAGCCGGTTCGACGGCGAGACGATGGCGAGTCTCGACGAGGCTCGCCAGAGCGCCGAGGACGGGTATCGCGACTCGCCGGCGCTCGCGTACACGGAACGACGAGGCGCATCAGGCGCAAGCTCTTCGAGTGCACCGAGAGGCCCGCGATGCTGCCGCCACCCAACGCGCCGTTCGACATGCCCGTCTGGATCGACAAGGCGAAGGTCTATCTCGATCATCACATCCAGGTCGCGCACGCGGTGTACTCCGATTGCGCGCACGCGCATTCAGATGCATTCACATGCAGTATGCAAGCAATCGGAGCTCCCATCTAGCGCCCCGGCCAGCCGCGGGAGAGAACGCGGGACCGCCATCACGCCTCCACGTGCCTCCACGCACGTCTCGATCACTTCGGTGCGCACTGCTGGTCGTCCGCGCTCGTCCTGCCCTTCGGCAGAACGCACGCGGTGCCCGTCGGACAGCCCACCGTGTCGGCGCACGCCATGCCGCAGAGCTTCTTCGTCGTCGACACCGTCAGGCACTTGCTGTCTGCCGCGCCGCAGTCGGCGTCGGTC
>NZ_JAQGLG010000098.1 GCF_028292965.1 Sphingomonas bacterium
GATCATGTGGCACAGCGCGCTGCACTGCGCCGCGGTCAGGAAGTTCGGGTGATAATAGACCTGCACCGTGTCGAGCGGCGCGCGCTGAACGCGTGGATTGGCCTCCAGGCGCTGCGAAACGGCGCGGCCGGCCAACTGCCGGGCAGCCGATGCGGCGGCCGATTTCTTGCGGAACAGCATGTCGCCTTCCTTGCCGGGCGGGCCGCAAAAAACAAGGGGCCCGGCATTGCTGCCGAGCCCCCGTTTTTCGTCAGCGCGATGCCCTTACCAGAAGATGTCGTAGACGGTGTCGACGACTTCGCCGGAGTAGATATCGACCAGCAGCGCGTCGTTATAATAGCGCACCCAGCGATACGGACCGTAGGCCGGCGGCAGGTCGTAGTAATAGGGATCGTCGATCCAGTAATTCTGCTCGAACAGGATCGAGTTCAGGCGCAAGCCGACCGAGAAACGGCGATAGCCATAATCCCAGCCATTCGGCGCATAATAGCGCGGCAGGTGGAAGTTATCACGGTTCTGCTGGCGTGCGCGGCTCCAGTTATAGCGATTGTCGTTGCGCCAGCCGCGATTCCAGTTGCCGCCGCCGCGATTGTCGGCACGCTGGCCGCCATTACCGCGCCAGTCGCCGCGCTGGCCGTCATTGCCGCGCCAATCACCACGTCCCGCCTGCTGGCCGCCATTGCCACGCCAGTCGCCCCGTCCGGCCTGTTGGCCGCCATTGCCGCGCCAGTCACCACGGCCGCCCTGCTGCGGCTGTTGCTGCTGCACCGGCGGGGTGATCACCGGCTGCTGCTGTTGCTGCTGGCGACCGGCCCAGCCGCCTGAGCGGCCATTTTCCCAATTGCCACGCGGCTGACCCTGGGCCTGACCCTGGCCACGATCGAACTGCCGTGCCTGGGGCTGCTGCTGGGGCTGGCCCTGCGGCCGCTCGAACCGGGGCTGCTGTTGCGGTTGAGATTGGGTCTGCGGCTGGAACTGACGCCCGCCCTGCTGACCCTGACCCCGGCCGCCACCGTCGCCCTGGTGCTGGCGTTCGCCACCACCGCCACGGTGATGATCGTCATTCTGCGCGAAAGCCGCCGCCGGCACCAAGGCCGAGGCTGCCATGATCGCGGCAAGCACTAACTTACGCATCGATTGATTCCTCCTCGCCGCGCGAACTCGCCCCGGCTTGCGGTCTTTATGCGACTCACTGGCTGAGCCGATTCTGAACCCCTGTGTCAGCGTTCAGAAAGCTTTCTCGTAACCCCTCAGCGCCGCGAGGGGTCCAAGGCCGGCACCAGCTTGGCCGCATCCGCCGGCGAGATGCCGGGCGGAGGCCCTGTCGCGATCGTCTCGTCGCCGCGCTGGACGCGCGCCGCCTTCATGATCGACTCGACCAGCCGTGGATAGATGCCGCAGCGGCAGATATTGGTGATCGTCGCCTTGATCTCTTCTTCGCTCGGGTTCCTGTTCTTCTTGAGCAGGACCGAGGCGGCCATCACCATACCGGGAATGCAGAAGCCGCACTGCGAGACATTGTCGGCGACAAAGGCCAGTTGCACCGGATGGGCGCGCTCGCGCGACAGGCCCTCGATCGTGGTGACATAGCTGCCCTCGATCGCGCCGATATTGGCCTGGCAGGCGCGCACCGCCTCGCCGTCGATATCGACGATGCAGGCGCCGCACTCGCCATTGCCGCAACCATATTTGGTGCCGGTCAGGTTCGACGCGTCACGCAGCGCCCAGAGCAGCGGGGTTTCCGGGTCCATGCGATATTGCACGGGCTGGTTGTTGACGGTGAAGCGGGTCATGCCGGACGACCTTAAGCGAAGCGCGCGCGATGCGAAACGGGTCGTTTCTGAGCGAGCGATTGTTTCGCGCCGGGGCGGGAGCGATATCCCGGAGCATGAAACAGCCCACACTCTTCATCCCGCATGGCGGCGGCCCGTGCTTCTTCATGGACCCGGCCGGCGGCCCGCCCGACCCGATGTGGCGCGGCATGCAGGACTATCTCGCCGGCGTGATAGCCTCGCTGCCCGAGCGCCCGCGCGCGATCCTGCTGATCTCCGGTCACTGGGAAGAGGATGTCGTTGCCATCCATGTCGGCAATGGCCAGCCATTGCTCTACGACTATTACGGTTTTCCCGAGCACACCTATCGCCTGCAATGGCCGGCGCCGGGCGCACCGGGTGTTGCTCGCCGTGCCGCTGAACTGCTCGGTGACGCGGGCTTCGCGACGACCGAAGAGGCCGAGCGTGGCTGGGATCACGGCGTGTTCATCCCGATGATGGTCGCGGTGCCCGGTGCGGACATCCCGCTCGTCCAGCTGTCGCTACGTCGCGATCTCGACGCGGCTGCACATATCGCGATGGGGCGTGCGCTTGCGCCGTTGCGCGATGAGGGCGTGCTGATCGTCGGCTCAGGCATGAGCTTTCACAATATGCGTGTCCGTGGCCCGGCGGCGACGGAGCAGGCGGATGTGTGGGATGCGGCATTAACGGCGGCGGTGACCGACCGCGATCCCGTGACACGTGCCGACCGGGTCGCGCGTTGGGAAGATCTGCCGTTCGCCCGCTTCGCGCATCCGAAAGAGGAGCATCTCATGCCGCTGATGGTTGCGCTGGGTGCGGGCGATGATGATGCGGCGCGGTGTGAGTATCGCGACCATGTCATCGGCTGGACGGTGTCGGGTTATCGGTTTGGGTGACGGCACGATCAATCGTGGTTGCAGCGTGGATTTGTACCGCTGTCGTTGCGGCGGGCGTCGGTGCGGTCACTTGAAAGTGGGCGCCTGCTTGCGGAGATAGGAAGGCCAAGGCATAAGCCACCCGTGTCGAGCCACCTTACTCAAAAGAGATTGCTACCTGTAGCGCTTGGCCTTGCGATCGTAACAATACTAACCGTTGTTCTAACGCTTTGGGCGGATGCCACTTCGAGCTACTCTGCAATCGGCTGGCTCTGGCTTGTGGGCGTGCCAACCGCTGTGATTACATTTCGCGGCATTGGATCGAGGCTAATTGGCGCTCTTTCGTTTAGTGTATGGGCATTCATTATCGAGATCGTCATGTCCATCATCATGTTCAATCCTTCAGGGATATGATGACAACGGTCGACCTATTGCTCTGATCGCGCGCTGGGAAAACCTGTCGTTTGCGTGCTTCGCTCACCCCGAAGAGGAGCACCTCATGCCGCTGATGGTTGCGCTGGGTGCGGCCGGTGACGATGTCGCGCTATGCGATAATCGTGACCATTTCATTGGGTGGACGGTGTCGGGGTATCGCTTTGGGTGAGGCGATAACCTAGCATCTTATTCACCGTCACCCCGGACTCGTTCCGGGGGCCACCGTGCCACAAGAGCAAAGCTTGGTGCGTTTGCCGCGCGGTGGATGCCGGAACAGGTCCGGCATGACGGTTAGAGTTGATGGCTAGCGACCCGAATCATCCGTGTGACCCTCGCCCCAGTTCCGCCCGGATCAGCTCCTTGATGTCGAGACCGAAGATCGTCAGCCCGGTGATATTGGCGTCGTCGATCGCGCCGCCGGGCAGATTGACGTTGGTGAAGGTCGCGCGGCTCAGGTCACATTCTCGATTGTCGCGCTGGCGCGCGAGCAGTTCCGGAAGGCTGCACCGGCGAGGTTCTCGTCTTGGAAGGAACACCGCTCGCCCGCGTCGCCTGCCGGCCGGTCAGTCGCGCCAGCTCGGGTCGATCTTGTCGACCTTGCGCACCATGGCGGCGAAATCGGCCGCGCCGGCGCCGCCCGGGAGCTGCGTCTGGTGCAGATCACGCTGGTGCACCGCGATCACCTCGGGCGAGATCTCGATCGCCGTGCCCATCGACATCGTCGCCACCTGGATCTCGCAGGCGCGTTGCAACGACCAGTGCTTGATGAAGGCCTCGGGCAGGGTCTTGCCCATCACCAGGATGCCGTGGTTCTTGAGCAACATGACGCGCTTGCTGCCGAGATGCTCGAGCAGGCGCTCGCCTTCCTCGTCGCGCACCGTGACGCCTTCGAAATCATGGTATGCGATCTGCCCGGCGAAGCTGCAGGCGTAGAAGTTGGTCGGGCGCAAGCCGCCCTCGACCGAACTGACGGCCATGCCGGCGGTGGTGTGGGTGTGCATGATGCAATGCGCATCGGGCAGATGCTTGTGGAATAGCGCGTGCTGGACGAAGCCGGCGCGGTTGACGGGGTAGGGGTTGTCGTCGAGCTTGTTGCCGTCGATGTCGATCTTGACCAGGCTCGACGCAGTGACTTCGCTGAAATGCAGCCCGAACGGGTTGATCAGGAAGGCGCCTTCCTCCTCCAGCTTCACCGTGATGTGGTTGTAGATCATCTCGGACCAGCCGAGCATGTCGAACACGCGGTAGCAGGAGGCGAGCTGCTGGCGCGCCTCCCATTCCGACGCGCTCATCTGGCTGTTGCGAAGGACGGCGGTCGCCATGGTCACTCTCCGAATTCGAGCGGTGGGTATGCGCCCATATTATCGCAACGCCGGAGCGATGACCATATGGAGCGTTACAGCCCCAGCGCCGCGATCTCTTCCTCGTCGAACCCGGCCTCGCGCAGCACCGCGCCGCCCTCGGACGCGCCGGCCATGGTCGGCATCACCGTGCCGCTGACCGAATAGCGCGGCGCGGGGGCCGGCTGAGTCACGCCGTCGACCATCACGAAGCTCTGGCGCGCGATATTGTGCGGGTGCGCCAGCGCTTCCTCGAAGCCGAGCACCGGCGCGACGCAGGCTTCATGCCCGGCAAAGGCCGCGACCCAGTCGTCGCGCGTGCGTTCGGCGAAGCGGCGGGTCAGTTCCTTCTTGAGGCGCGGCCACATGGCGGGGGCGAACTGGGCGTCCCATTCGGCGTCGGTCAGGCCCATCACCTCGCGCAGCGCGGCGTAGAAGGGCATCTCGATCGCGCCGACCGACAGCCATTTGCCGTCGGCGGTTTCATAGGTGTCGTAGAAATGCGCGCCGCCATCGAGCAAATTGGTGCCGCGCGCCTCGTTCCACCGGCCCATCGCGCGGAAGCCCCACATCATGCTCATCAGCACCGCCGAGCCCTCGGTCATCGCGCAGTCGACCACCTGGCCGGTGCCGGTCGCCTGCGCCTGGAGGATCGCGGCGAGCATGCCGAAGGCGAGGAACATGCCCCCGCCGCCGAAATCGGCGGCGAGATTGATCGGCGGTACCGGGCGACTTCCTGCCTCGCCAAGGGCGTGCAGCGTGCCCGAGATCGAGATATAGTTGATGTCGTGCCCCGGTTCGGGCGCCAGCGGGCCGGTCTGACCCCAGCCGGTCATGCGGCCGTAAACCAGGGCAGGGTTTTCGGCGAGCAGCACGTCGGGCCCGAGGCCCAGCCGCTCCATCACGCCGGGGCGGAAGCCCTCGATCAGGCCGTCGCACGTGGCGGCGAGGCGCCGCACGGCACCGATCGCCGCCGGGTTCTTGAGATCCAGTGCCAGCGAGCGGCGCGAGCGCAGCAGCGGGTCGCGCTCGCGCTCGGTCAGGCTGCCGACATTGGGCCGCTCGATGCGGATCACCTCGGCGCCGTGATCGGCCAGCATCATGCCGCAGAACGGGCCGGGGCCGATCCCGGCGATTTCGAGGATGCGCAAACCGGCGAGCGGGGCAGGGGCGGCCATCAGAAGGCCGCGATACCGGTGATGGCGCGGCCGAGGATCAGCGCATGCACGTCATGCGCGCCTTCATAGGTGTTGACCGTTTCGAGGTTCATGAGGTGGCGCATGACCTGATATTCCCCGCTGATGCCGTTGCCGCCATGCATGTCACGGCTCATCCGTACGATGTCGAGCGACTTGCCGACATTGTTGCGCTTGACGATCGAAATCATCTCCGGGGCGAACTTTCCGGCATCCATCAGGCGGCCGACGCGCAAGCTCGCCTGCAGGCCGAGTGCTATTTCGGTTTGCATGTCGGCGAGCTTCTTCTGGTAGAGCTGGTTGGAGGCCAGCGGCTTGCCGAACTGGGCGCGGTCGAGGCCATATTGGCGGGCGGCATGGAAGCAGAATTCCGCGGCGCCGAGCGCGCCCCAGCTGATCCCGTAGCGGGCGCGGTTGAGGCAGCCGAACGGGCCCTTGAGCCCCTGCACCTCGGGCAGCAGCGCATCCTCGCCGACCTCGACATCGTCCATCATCACCATGCCGGTGATCGAGGCGCGCAAGCTGAGCTTGCCCTCGATCTTGGGCGCCGACAGGCCCTTCATGCCTTTTTCGAGCACGAAGCCGCGAATGCCGCCGCCATGCGCGTCCGATTTGCACCAGATCACGAACACATCGGCGATCGGCGAATTGCTGATCCAGGTCTTGGAGCCCGAGATACGGTAACCGCCATCGGTCTTCACCGCGCGGGTCTTCATGCCGCCCGGGTCGGAGCCGGCATCGGGTTCGGTCAGGCCGAAACAGCCGATCCATTCGCCGCTCGCCAGCTTGGGCAGATATTTGCGGCGCTGTTCCTCCGAACCATATTCGTAGATCGGGAACATCACGAGGCTCGACTGGACGCTCATCATCGAGCGATAGCCGCTGTCGACCCGCTCCACTTCGCGCGCGACCAGGCCATAGGCGACATAATTGGCGCCGACGCCGCCATATTCCTCGGGGATGGTCGGGCCGAGCAAGCCCAGTGCGCCCATCTCCCGGAAAATCTCCGGATCGGTCGTCTCATGCGCGAACGCGTCGATGATGCGCGGCGCGAGCTTGTCCTCGGCATAGGCGCGTGCGCTGTCGCGGATCATGCGCTCGTCGTCTTCGAGCTGGTCGTCGAGCAGGAAGGGATCAGCCCAGTCGAAGGCGGTCATGCCGGCCATTGTCTATCTCCTTGATGGCTGCGCCGTGCCAGCGGAGCGGGGCGTTTGTCCAGTAAGAGCGGAGTTTGAAGCTCTCGTGCTCCTGCGAAAGCAGGGGCCCAGGGTTCGGGGCGCAACGCTTTTGGCCCTGGGCTCCTGCTTTCGCAGGAGCACGTAAGATCAAAGCGACAGCACCCGGTCGTCGAACAGCCCGAACGCCAGCGTGGAGGCGTAGAACGCGACGGCGCGCTCGCGCGGCATGGTCGAGGCCCATTTGCGCATGTCGAAGGCGGCGTTCTGGAGCGCCATCAGCGATTGCGCCGAGATCAGCGGGTCGATGGCGCGGATCGAACCCTCGGCGATGCCGTCGCTGATCGTGCCCGAATAACGCCGCGCGATGCGGTTCGAGCGTTCGATCATCGTGCGCCGCACGCCGAGCGGCAGGCCGCTCAGCGCGGTGGTGCGCAGCAGCGGGCCGCGTTCGGAGAATTGCACGTCGAGCAATGTCGCGATGGTGCTCGACAGGCGTTTCCAATGACTGCCGCCGCTTTCATCGGCGAGGTGTTGCGCGGCGGCGATCGTGTCGAAGCTGCGCTTGTAGCAGGCAGTGACGAGATCGTCCTTGGCGTCGAGATGGTGGTAGAAGCTGCCCTTGGTGACGTTGAGCTCCGAGGCGATCTTCTGCACCGAGGCGCCGCGATAGCCGAGTTCGTTGATCAGCCGCGTCGCCGCGAGCAGGAACGCCTCGCGGCCGGGCTCGGGCTCTTCATGGTCGAGATCGATCAGCGCGGGCGACCAGCCTTCGCCATCGGCGGCGATGCCGTGATCGAACACGTCCATCATCCGCGCCTGGACGCGGCCATATTGATCGAGGTCGTAGCGGGTCAGCCAGGCCGGGATCCAGAAGGTGTTCTCAAGCAGGGCGTGCGCGCGCGCGCCGCGCAGGTCGGTCTCGGCGCGGCTGTTCGCCGGGCCCCACAGGCCGCGCGTCAGACGGAACACACGCTGCCAGCCCGCCATCAGACGGGTGCGCGACGGTTCTTCCATCGCGCGCAGATCGGACAGGGTGGCGAAGGCTTTTTCCTCCCGCCGCTCGATCCGCGCGAAGCGTTCGAAGTTGATCGCGAGATAATGCGCGACTCGCGCCTGCGGGGTCGACTCGCCGGATGCTTCCTCGAGCATCCCCTGGAGACTATCGAGCGTGTGCTCGAAGCAGGCCGCCGCAAGGTCTTCCTTGCGCTTGAAATAATAGGTCACGCTGGTGGTGTTGAGCCCGACGCGCTGTGCGACATCGGCGAAGGTCATGCCCTTGGCGCTCTGCTCGTTGATCGCCTCGGCCGCGGCGGCAAGGATCGCGTCGCGCTTCGCCTTGAAGCGCTTCGTCGATGTATCCTCATCCTGTCGCGGTGCGAGATCGGCCTCCATCATAAATTTGTAACAGCTTATTTTCGAAGAAACAGAACTTTTTCGAATGCCCGAAGACGCTACGATTCACGTGTCGTTCGCGCTTTACCGAAAACGCGGTACGGTTTAAGCGGCCCATCGACACAGCAGATCGAGAGGCGGCCATGGACTTCACGCTCAACGAACGAGAGACCTTTTTCCGGGACCGTGTGAAGGCCTTTATCGATCAGAACATCACCCCGCGACAGGGCGATTACGAGGCGCAGTCCAAGTCGGGCGACCGCTGGAAGGTCATACCCGTCATCGAGGAGATGAAGGAAAAGGCCAAGGCCCAGGGGCTGTGGAATTTCTTCATGCCGCCGCAATCGGGCCGCACCCATGTCGACGACACATTCGAATTCGAGGGCACGCAGCTCACCAATCTCGAATATGCTTTGTGCGCCGAGGAAATGGGCAAGGTCGGCTGGGCGAGTGAGAGCTTCAACTGCTCGGCGCCCGATACCGGCAATATGGAAGTGTTTCATCGCTATGGTACGCGCGAGCAGAAGGAGCGCTGGCTCAAGCCGCTGATGAACGGCGAGATCCGTTCGGCCTTCCTGATGACCGAGCCGGCGGTGGCCTCGTCCGACGCGACCAACATCCAAACCTCGATGGTCCGCGACGGCGATCACTACATCGTCAACGGCACCAAATGGTGGTCTTCGGGCGTGGGTGATCCGCGCTGCAAGGTCGCCATCCTGATGGGCAAGACCAACCCCGATTCGTCGCGCCACAGCCAGCAGTCGATGATGATCCTGGACATGGATTCGCCCGGCGTGAAGATCGAGCGGATGCTGTCGGTGTACGGCTATGACCACGCCCCGCATGGCCATGGCGAGGTCGTGATGACCGATGTGAAGGTGCCGGCCGAGAATATCCTGCTCGGTGAAGGACGCGGTTTCGAGATCGCACAGGGCCGCCTTGGACCGGGTCGTATTCACCACTGCATGCGCACCATCGGCGTGGCGGAGACTGCGATCGAGGCGATGGCGAAGCGCCTGCTGACCCGCGTGGCGTTCGGCAAGCGCATCGCCGATCATTCGGTTTGGGAAGAGCGCATCGCCAGAGCTCGCATCGACATCGAGATGAACCGCTTGTTGTGCCTCAAGGCCGCCGACATGATGGATCGGGCCGGCAACAAGGCCGCGCAGCTCGAGATCGCGATGATCAAGGTCGCGGCGCCGAACATGGCGCTGCAGATCCTCGACGACGCGATCCAGGCGCATGGCGGTGGCGGAGTCAGCCAGGATTTCCGCCTGGCGCATGACTGGGCGGCGATGCGCACGCTGCGGTTCGCGGATGGTCCGGACGAGGTGCACAACCGGGCGATCGCGCGGAACGAGTTCGGGAAATATGCCGAACTGCCTGAGGCGGTGGCGGCGAAGGAAGCTGTGCGGCGCTGATCTCAGCCGTCATGCCGGACTCGTTCCGGCATCCACGGTTCAACATTCTCCCCGGCCGCAGTGCCTGCGGAACGGTGGACCCCGGAACAAGTCCGGGGTGACGAAGAAGGAAGAAGTGTGAAAGCAGCAGTTCTATTCGAGGCGGGCAAGCCGCTTTCCATCGAGGATGTTGTGGTGGCCAATCCCGGCCCGCACGAGGTACTGATCCGCACCGCTGCAGTTGGGGTGTGCCGGTCCGACCTGCATTTCGTCGATGGCGCCTATCCGCATGCCATGCCGACCATCCCGGGGCACGAGGCCGCCGGCGTGGCCGAGGCGATCGGCAGTGAAGTCCGTACGGTCAAGGTCGGCGACCATGTCGTGACCTGCCTGTCGGCCTTTTGCGGCCATTGCGAATTCTGTGTCACCGGCCGCATGTCGCTGTGCATTGCGGGCGACGTCCGCCGCGGCATAGGCGAGGCGCCGCGGCTTACGTTCGCCGACGGTACGGTGGTCAACCAGATGCTCAACCTGTCGGCCTATGCCGAGATGATGCTGATCCACGAGCATGCCTGTGTCGCGATCGACCGCGACATGCCGCTCGATCGCGCCGCGATCATCGGTTGCGCGGTGACGACCGGGGCGGGCGCGGTGTTCAATGCCGCCGATGTCGTGCCCGGCGAGACGGTGTGTGTGGTCGGCTGCGGCGGGGTCGGGCTTGCCGCGATCAACGCCGCGAAGATCGCCGGCGCAGGCCGCATCGTCGCGGTCGACCCGGTGGCGGACAAGCGCGCGCTGGCCGAGAAGCTGGGCGCGACGCATTCGGTCGATGCGTTGTCCGACACCTGCGCGGAGCAGGTGATCGAGATCAGCCGCGGCGGCGTCCATCACGCGATCGAGGCGGTCGGTCGTCCACAATCCGCTGCGACCGCGGTCAAGGTGCTGCGGCGCGGCGGCACGGCGACGATTCTCGGCATGATGCCGCTCAACGAAAAGGTCGGCCTGTCGGCGATGGACCTGCTCGGCGGGAAGCGGCTGCAGGGCGCGCTGATGGGCGCCAACCGCTTCCCCGTGGAGATTCCGCGTCTGGTCGATTTCTATATGCGCGGGCTGCTCGATCTCGACACGATCATTGCCGACCGCATGCCGCTGGAACAAGTCAACCGTGCCTTTGATGAGTTGCGCAAGGGCGACACCACGCGCTCTGTGATCGTCTTCTGATGAGCGAGGCGCAGGCGACGATGGTGGGCACGATACCGGTCGAGGAACGCGATCGGCTCGATCTGGATCGGCTGACCGCGTGGATGGAAGCCCATGTCGAAGGTTTCGCCGGTCCGCTCGCTTATGCCAAGTTCGCCGGCGGCCAGTCCAACCCAACCTACCGCCTCGACACGCCGACGACGTCCTATGTCCTGCGGCGCAAACCGTTCGGGCCGCTCCTGCCGTCGGCGCATGCGGTCGATCGCGAATATCGCGTGATCGCGGGGTTGCACCCGACAGGTTTTCCGGTGCCGCGGCCGTACGGGCTGTGCGAAGATGACAGCGTCGTCGGTTCGGCCTTTTACATCATGGAGATGGTAGAAGGGCGCACGATCTGGGACGGCGCTATGCCCGATCTCACGCCGTCGGCACGGCGCGCGCATTACGATGCGATGGTCGACACACTGGCGGCGTTGCACAATCTCGATCACGTCGCCGCCGGCCTGGAAAGTTACGGCAAGCCGGGCAATTATTTCGAGCGCCAAGTCGCCCGCTGGACCAAGCAATATCGCGCCTCCGAAACCGAGCACATGCCCGATGTCGAACGGCTGATCAAATGGCTGCCGGCGACCCTGCCCGAACAGACCCGCACCTCGGTCGTCCATGGCGATTACCGCGTCGACAACATGATCTTCGCGCCCGATGCGCCGCGCGTCATCGCGGTACTCGACTGGGAATTGTCGACGCTCGGCGATCCATTGGCCGATTTCTCCTATCTGCTGATGAACTGGGTGACCGAGCCGGAGGGGCGCTCAGGCGTCAAAGGGCTCGATGGCCCGGAAAGCGGCATCCCGACGATCGCCGAGGTCACCGAACGCTATTGCGCCGCCACCGGCCGCGATGGCGTGCCGCAACTCGAATGGTATTTCGCCTACAACCTCTTCCGCCTCACCGGGATCGTCCAGGGCATCAAGAAGCGCATCGTCGACGGCACCGCGTCGAGTGCGCAGGCGGCAAAGACCGCCGAGCGCGTACCCGGCCTCGCCGCGGCGGCATGGAGCTTTGCGAAACAGGCGGGGGCAAAGGACTGATCATGGCCAATCTCTTCGACCTGACCGGCAAGGTCGCGATCATCACCGGCTCGACGCGTGGCATCGGCAAGGCCTCGGCGATCGAGCTGATCCGCCATGGCGCACATGTCGCGATATCGAGCCGCAAGCAGGATGTCTGTGAGGAGGTGGTGCGCGAGATCGAAGCCGAGTTCGGCCCCGGCAAGGCTATCGCGGTGGCCGCCAATATCTCACACAAGGCCGGGCTGCAGTATCTCGTCGATGAGACGCGCAAGGCGTTCGGGCCGATCGACGTGCTCGTCTGCAACGCCGCCTCCAACCCCTATTACGGCCCGCAGGAAGACATTTCCGACGATCAGTTCCGCAAGATCCTCGACAATAACATCGTCTCCAACCACTGGCTCATATCGATGGTCGCGCCCGAGATGCGCGAGCGCAAGGCCGGGTCGATCGTCATCATCTCCTCGATCGGAGGCATTCGCGGCACGCCGGTGATTGGCGCCTATGCCATCTCCAAGGCGGCCGACATGCAGCTCGCGCGCAATCTCGCGCACGAATATGGCCCGTTCAATATCCGCGTGAATTGCATCGCGCCGGGCCTGATCAAAACCGATTTCGCGCGCGCCCTGTGGGAGGACGAGGAACTCGCCGAGCGCCGCAACGCCGCGACGCCGCTGCGACGCATCGGCCAGCCCGAGGAGATCGCCGGCGCGGTGGTGTTCCTCGCCGGCGCGGCGAGCGCCTATATGACCGGCCAGACCATCGTCATCGATGGCGGCGTGACGATCTAGGAGAGACGAACATGGCGCGGTTTACGGGCAAGTCGATCATCGTCACCGGCGCAGGCTCGGGTATCGGCCGGGCCGCAGCGAAGCTGTTCGCCAGCGAAGGCGGGCAGGTGATCGCCGCCGACAAGACGGACGGTGCGAACGAGACGGCGGCGATGATCGTTGCCGCGGGCGGTGTCGCGCATGCCCTCCAGATCGATGCCGGCAACGAGGACGACGTGATCCGCACCGTGGCGCTCGCGGGCGAGAAATTCGGCGGGCTCGACGTAATGTTCGCCAATGCCGGCATTTCGGGCGGCATGGCCAATATCTTCGACACCGACGTGGCGCTGATCACCGAGGTGCTCCGCGTCAATCTGATCGGGCCGTATCTCGCCATCAAACATGCCGCGCCGAAGATCGCGGAGCGCGGCGGCGGGGCGATCGTGCTTACCGCCAGCGTCGCGGGCATTCGGTCGGGCGCGGGTTCACCGGCTTATTCGGCGTCCAAGGCGGGCGTGATCAATCTCGCCAAGGTGTCGGCGCAGCAGCTTTCGGGATCGAATGTGCGGGTCAACGCGATCTGTCCGGGTCTGACCGAGACGGGCATGACCAAGCCGACCTTCGACTATGCGCGCGATGCGGGAAAAATGGATCGTGTCGGGCGGCTCAACCCGTTGCGGCGTGGTGCCCAGCCCGAGGAATTGGCCAAGGTCGCCGCCTTTCTCGCATCGGACGATGCCAGTTACGTCAACGGCCAAGCCATCGCGGTCGACGGTGGCCTCTCCTCGAGCCACCCCGTCACCAAGCAGGAATATGGTAAGACGGCCGTGTAACCGGGGCGGCGTATAGCCGCCCCGATCCAAGCGTCAGTTGCAGACGCGCACGCGGTGGTGCCAGCGCCACTCGGTCCAGCAGCGACGATGGCCGCCGCCCCAGCCACGGCCACGGTCCCAGCCATAATGGCGGCCGCGATCATTGCCGCGGTCCCAGCCACGGTCGCGGTCGCGATCATGATGACCGTAGCGGTCACCGCCGTAACGATAGTCCTGCGCATCGGCGCTGGTCGCGATCGTGGCGGTCGACAAGAGCAAACCGGCCGCCGCGATGGTCTTCAAGATGTTCATCGGACTTCCTTTCCTCCCGGGGATCGGGATGTCAGGGAGACTACGCGCCAGTTCGAGTCTGCTTGCTGAACTGGGTTGAAGCGCGGCGTTCATCTGTCGAAACTCTGTCTCAGGCGATGAGAATAGCCTGAAAATAGGCGATTATTTCATCGGCAGCCTGCCGCGTCGGCTGGCCCGCCGCATCGATCAGATCACGGGTGAAGACGCTGTGCGGCGGTTTTCCCTCGCTCACCATGCCATCGGGGTTGCCCGTCGAGTCGGGCAGCTCGGTGCCGGCAAACGCCGTGCCGAATTCCCGATCCAGGGTTTCGAATTTCTCGTGTCGTGCGATCGTGTCGCCCTGGAAGCGGTAGCCGCGCAGCATCAATCCTTCGCTGCAGGCGCGCTGTTTGACGATCGCCAGGTCGGCAGCGGAGATATCGAGCGCGGCGGGCTTGCCCACCGGCATGCTTGGCTGGGACAGCACCGGCGCCAGCACCACCGGATCGACCGCCATCGACAGGGCGAACCCGCCGGTCAGGCACATGCCGATCACCCCGACGCCTGGGCCGCCGCATTCGTCATGCGCCTGCCGCGCCAGGGGCTTGAGCCAGTCGACCACCGGACTGGAACGGCCCGTGCGGAACAGCGTGAATTCGCGGCTGACGCACAGCCGCAGGATATCAAGCGCGCCGACATGCTCGCGATTGCTGGCGTCGGGCTTGCCGATCAGGATCGGCGCATAGACACGCATGCCCGCCGCCGCGATCCAGCGGCAGAAGCGCGCCAGCGGCGGCGTGAAGCCGAACACCTCATGGATCACGATCACCGCCGGCCCGGCATCGCCGAGGCACAGTACCGGCTTGGTCTTCCCGCCGAAGGTGAAATGGCGGCGTGTGAAATCCGCGATGTCGGAGGACAGCGCCTCGCTCATCCGCGGAGCCGCATCAAGCCTTCCTGCGCCACGCTCGCGACGAGCCGGCCGTCCTGCGTATAGATCTTGCCCCGGTTGAAACTGCGCGCGTGACCCGCCCAGGGACTGTCGCACGAATAGAGCAGCCATTCGTCGGCGCGAAAATCCTCGTGCAGCCACAATGCATGATCGAGACTGGCACTCTGCACATTGTCCATCATCCCGTTGATGCCGTGCGCCAGCGTCGCGGTGCCGAGCAGCGCCATATCCGATGCATAGGCAAGGATCGCGCGGTGCATGGCCGCATCGTCGCCGATCGGCGCGACCAGGCGGAACCAGCTGTCCTGCTTCGGTTCGCGTTTCTCGCGGCCGAACCAGCTACGGGGATGGACCGGCCGGATTTCGATGGGCCGGCCGCGCAGCATGAAGCGGCGAAACTTCTCGGGGATTTCGTCGATGATCTGGTGTCGTAGTTCGGCCTCCGAGCGGAGTGCGTCGGGTCCCGGCACGTCGGGCATCGGATCCTGGTGGCGCAGGCCCTCTTCCGGGGCCTGGAAGCTCGCCGCCATGTTGAGGATCGGTTCGCCGCGTTGCATCGCGATCACGCGCCGTGTGGCGAAACTGCGCCCCTCGAAATCGCGCACGACGCGGAAGATGATCGGGTAATCCTCGTTACCCGGGCGCATGAAATAGGCGTGCAGCGAGTGGGCGATCTTGGGCGACTCGGTCGAGCGCTGCGCCGCCTGCAAGGCTTGCGCGATCACCTGCCCGCCGAACACCCGCCCGACGCCGCCGGGTTGGCGCTTGCCGCGATAGAGGTCACGATCGATTTCCTCGACATCCAGCAGATCGATCAGCCCCTGGACGAGCTGTTCGGGCGGGGTGTCGGTGGGCGTGCTCTGGTCCATCAATAGCCCGCCGCGGTGGCCAGCCGGTCGGCATGGAAATTGGCATCGCCGAACATCTCGGCGAGAACGCGCGCGCGCTTCATGTAGAAGCCAATGTCATATTCGTCGGTCATGCCGATGCCTCCGTGCATCTGCACGCCTTCCTGCACGCTGAGCGTGGTGGCAAGTGCGCTCATCGCCTTGGCGACTGACACCGCCGCATCCGCGCCGGCATCGCCGGCATCGAGCAGTTGCTGCGCCTTGAGCACGGCGGCGCGCGCCACTTCCATCTCCGAATAAAGATGCGCGGCGCGGTGCTGCAACGCCTGGAAGCTGCCGATCGCCACGCCGAACTGCTTGCGCTCCTTGAGGTAGTTGACCGTCAAATCCATCGCGCCGCCGCCGACGCCGAGCAGTTCGGCCGAGGCGCCGGTGCGCCCGGCGCGCACCAGCCGCGCCAGCGGATCGCGGCCGGCATCGACCTCGCCGATCACGGCATCGGCGTCTACTTCGACGCCGTCGAAGTCGAGCCGTGCGGCGATGCTGGAGTCGGCCAGCCGTTCGGCTTCGGCGATCAGGCCGGCCGCGCCCTTATCGACCGCGAACAGGGTGATGCCTTGTTCGTCATCCGCGGAGCCCGACGTGCGGGCAGCGACGATCAGCAGGTCGGCGATATGGCCGTGGGTCACGAACTGCTTCTTGCCGGTCAGCCGGAAGCCGTTGCCCGAGCGTTCGGCCTTCATACCGATAGCGTCGCGATGCTTCGCGGCTTCGTCGATCGCCAGCGCGGCGACCGTCTCGCCGCCGAGAATGCCGGGGAACCAGCGTGCCGCGTGCGGCGTGCCTTTCAGCGCCTCGACCGCTGCAAGAGCGGTGGTGAGGAACGGGGAGGGGGAGAGATTGCGGCCGATCTCCTCCAGCACGATTCCGGCCTCGACATGGCCGAGCCCGAGCCCGCCCTGATCCTCGCCGATCAGGATGCCGGTGAAGCCCATCTCGGCGAACTGCTTCCACAGGCCCCGGCTGAAGCCGGCGGCATCGTTGGTGTCGCGCAGGGCGCGCATGTGGCTGACCGGCGCATGCTCGGCGACGAAGTCCTTCGTCGTATCACGCAGCATCGTCTGTTCGTCGTTGAGGTAGAGCGGCATTCTTCTTCTCCCTCTCCCCTTGAGGGGAGAGGGCCGGGGAGAGGGGCAGTCCCTCGCGTCCGGCCCATTATTGTAGCGTTCTCGACTGCCCCTCTCCCAACCCTCTCCTCTTCAGGGGAGAGGGCTTTTAGCTTTTCACGCCCCCGGCAATTCCAGGATGCGCTTGGCGATGATGTTGAGCTGGATCTCGCTGGTCCCGCCTTCGATCGAGTTGGCCTTGGTGCGCAGCCAGGCCCGTGGCGTTGCGCCGCCGTTCGAGGCTTCGCTCTCCCACTCCAGCGCGTCCGATCCGCCGGCCGCCATGATCAGTTCGTGGCGGCTCTTGTTCAGCTCGGTGCCGTAATATTTCATCATCGAGGGCTGGGCGGGATGCGCACGCCCCGCCTTCAACTCGTCGATGAACCGCTCCGACATCATCGCAAACGCCTTGGTGCGTACCTCGAACAGCGCGATCTGGCCGCGCAGCAGCGGGTCGGCGAGCTTGCCGTCATGGTCGAGCCCGATAGTGGCCAGCGCGCCCTCGATCAGCGGATTGCCGCCGGTCGTGCCGAGGCCCATGCCGGAGATCATCTCGCGCTCATGGCCGAGCAGATATTTGGCGACGTCCCAGCCCTTATTCTCGTCATGCACGCGCTGCGACTTCGGCACCTCGACATTGTCGAAGAAGGTTTCGCAGAAGGGCGAATAACCCGAGATCAGTAGGATCGGCCTGGTCGATACGCCGGGCGAAGCCATGTCGAACAGCACGAAGCTGATGCCGCCCTGCTTGGTCGTCTTGTCGGTGCGCACCAGGCAGAAGATCCAATCGGCCTTGTCGGCGTAGGACGTCCACACCTTCTGGCCGTTGATCAGATAATGATCGCCCTTGTCCTCAGCCGAAGTGGCGAGGCTGGCGAGGTCGGATCCAGCATTGGGTTCGGAATAACCCTGGCACCAGCGGATCTCGCCGCGCGCGATCTTGGGCAGGTAATCGAGCTTCTGCTCCTCGGTGCCGTATTTGAGCAGCGCCGGCCCGAGCATCGAGATGCCGAAGCTGTTGAGCGGATTGCGGCATTTCAGCCGCGCCATCTCCTCGCGCAGGATCTTGGTCTCGGCCGGCGAGAGGCCGCCGCCGCCATAGGCGCTGGGCCAGTCGGGCACGGTCCAGCCGCGCGCGCCCATCGCGTCCATCCAACTTTTCTGCGCCGGCGTCAGCATCGACTGGTCGCGCCCGCCCCATACGGCGTCCTTCTCGCTTCGCATCGGCTCGCGCATCTCTGGCGGGCAGTTCGCCTCCAGCCAGGCGCGCGTCTCGGCGCGGAATGTGTCGAGGTCGGTCATTCACTTGCTCCAGACAAGGTCGTGCATCGTGCGCGCGATGGCGATGGCATCATGGTCGCGCCACATGTCGGTGATCACCTGCACGCCGATCGGCAGGCCATCGGCGTCGGCCCCGATCGGCACCGAGGTTGCCGGCAGCATCGGGAAAGTGGCGAGGCCGGGAAAGGCGAATTGCGCGCCGAATTTGGTGTCGTCGCCGTCGATCATGAGATGACGCTCGGCGAGCGGCGTGTCGTCATGCGGAAAGGCTGTCATACCGACAGTCGGCGCAATGACCGCGTCATAGTGTGCGAACAGCGCGGCCCATGCGCGACGGCAGCGTGTCTGATGGTCGCCTAGGGTGAACCATTCGGCCAGGGTCGGCGCCTCACGGCCGGGCGATGCCGCGCCGCGCGTCATCGCGATGTTGAGCATGTGCATGTAGTGGCGATGCTGCTCGGTCAGATCGGGCAGCAGGTCGCTGGTCCGATCGACCCGCGCCCCCGCCGTTTCGAGCGCATGACCGGCATGTTCGAGCGCGGCGACGATTGAGGCCTGAACCTGCGCCAGCGGATGTCCGGTCAGCAGCAGGATGCGCAAGGCACCGGCGTCACGCCCGGTCGCGCGGGGCAAGGGGAAGTCCGACAGCACATCCAGCGCCGCCGCCAGATCGTCCGCGTTGCGCGCCATCGGCCCGCACACGCCGAGCGCGACGCGTGCGCCATTGGTGCCGGGGAAGCTGTGTCCGTCCGACGACAGCGCGTCGTAGGTCGGCTTGTGCCCCCACACGCCGTTGAAGGCGGCGGGCACGCGGATCGAGCCGCCGATATCGGAGCCGATCTCCAGCGGCACCATGCCGGAGGCCAGTGCCACTGCCGCGCCGCCCGACGACCCGCCGGCGCTGCGGCTCGGGTCCATGGCATTGTGCGTACGCCCATAGATCGGGTTGTTCGATTGCAGATCGGCCAACCCCACCGGGACATTGGTCTTGCCCAGGATGACTGCCCCCGCGCGCTTCAACCGTTTGACCAGCTCCGCGTCGTCGTCGGCGATGAAATCGCGATGCTCGGTGAAGCCCCAGTTGGTCGGCAGACCGGCGAGGTTGTAGGATTCCTTCACCGTCATCGGCACGCCAAGCAGCGGCAGGTCCTGCTGCCCGGCATCGACTACACGCGCCTGTTCGCGCGCGCCGTCGAAATCGCGAACCACCACCGCGTTGAGTGCACCGTCCCGCGCCTCGATCCGGGCGATCGCCGCCTCGCATTGCTGTAAGGCGGTGGTCTCGCCGCGGCGGATCGCCGCTGCCGTTTCGAGGGCGGGCAGTTCGTTCAATTGAAGCGCCCGCCGCTCTCCGCCTTGCTCTTCAGGAGTTCGGCGACCTTGAAGCCGTGCTTATCGAGACCGGCGACGATCTTCTTCAACCCTTCGGTGTCGGCCCAGAACATCGGGCCGCCGCGATAGACCGGCCAGCCATAGCCATAGATCCACACCACATCGATGTCCGATGCGCGCTGCGCCATCTTCTCCTCGAGGATCAGCGCACCTTCATTGACCATGGTGTAAAGCGTCTTCTCGATGATCTCCTCATCGCTGATCTCACGCTTCTGCATGTTCGACTTGGAGCGGAAATCCTCGATGATCTCGGCCACGCGCGGGCTCGGCGTCGGGTTCCGCTTCTCGTCATAATCGTAGAAGCCGGCGCTCTTCTTCTGGCCCCAGCGGCCCTCGGCGGCGAGCGCGTCGCGGATATTCTCGATCCTGGTCGGATCGCGGTGCCAGCCGATTTCGACCCCGGCGAGATCCGACATCTGGAACGGCCCCATCGGCATGCCGAAATCGACATGGACCTTGTCGATCTGCTGGGGCGTCGCGCCTTCGAGCAGCAACTTCATCGCCTCGACCTGGCGCGGCATCAGCATGCGGTTGCCGATGAAGCCGTGGCACACGCCCGCGACCACCGCGACCTTGCGGATGCGCTTGGCCGTCGCCATCGCGGTCAGCAGCACGTCGGGCGCGGTTTCCCGCCCGCGCACGACCTCGAGCAATTTCATGATGTTGGCCGGCGAAAAGAAGTGCAGGCCGACGACGTCGCCGGGGCGCGAGATGCTCGCCGCAATCTCGTCGATGTCGAGGTAGGAGGTGTTGGAGGCGAGGATCGCGCCCGGTTTGGCGATCGCATCGAGCTTGCCGAAAATCTCCTTCTTCACGTCCATATTCTCGAACACGGCCT
>NZ_JAQGLG010000169.1 GCF_028292965.1 Sphingomonas bacterium
CGGCCTTGGGCACATATTGCTGCGCGCGCCCGCCCGGCATCGCGGCGGCGATCTTGCCGGCGGCCGCGATTTCATCGGGTATGCTCGCCGAAGTGATGAACACCGGCATATTGGCGTCGGCGGCGGCCTGTTGGGTCAGTTGCTTGTCATCGAAATATTCGCCCGGCGAAAAGGTCAGGATGGCGCTGACCTTGCCCGGATTGACCTGCGCCAGTGGGAAGACCAGCGAGGCGGAGTAGCTGCTGCCCCACAGGATGATCGGCAGATTCTGCGGCTCGGCCCAGATCAGCGCGGCCTGCATGTCCTTCTGTGCTTCGATATAGTCGGTGGTCTTCAGGGCGGCGGCAGTCTCGTTGACGCCGAACAGCGTACCGCCAACCCGTGCATCGACGGCGAGCGAGGAATAGCCCGCCTTGGCGAGACGCGGCGCGATGGTGGCATATTCGTCCTTGCTCGACCCGGCCTGGTGGAACAACAGGATCAGCGCCTTGGGTTTCTTCGCGGCATAGAGCCGCGCAAACACCGTCAGTCCGTCGCCTGCCCGGAGTGTTACGTTAGTCGGCGCGATTGTCTGGGGCGCGGTCACCGTCGAGGCGGGCGTCGGCGACGTCGAATTATCGCCGACGGGATTACTGCAGCCCGCGAGGACCAACGTGGCGAGCAGGACCGCCCCACGCATCAGATCAACCCCGCCAAAGGGCTCGACGGATCGGCATAGCGTCGCTTGCCCATGCGCCCCGCGAGATAGGCCAACCGGCCGGCCTCGACCCCCGCCTTCATCGCACGGGCCATCATGATCGGGTCCTTCGCCTCGGCAATCGCAGTGTTCATCAGCACGCCGTCGCAGCCCAGTTCCATCGCCGCCGCCGCGTCGGATGCGGTACCGACGCCGGCATCGACCAGCACGGGCACGGTCGCGCCCTCGACGATCAGGCGAATGGTCACCCGGTTCTGGATACCCAGCCCCGAGCCGATCGGCGCCCCCAGGGGCATGATCGCCACCGCGCCGACATTTTCCAGACGTTTCGCCGCGATCGGATCATCGACGCAATAGACCATCGGCTTGAAGCCTTCATTGGCGAGGATCTCGCAGGCGCGCAGCGTCTCGACCATGTCGGGATAAAGCGTCTTGGCCTCGCCCAGCACCTCGAGCTTGACCAGCTCCCAGCCGCCCGCCTCGCGCGCCAGACGCAAGGTGCGGATCGCGTCCTCGGCGGTGAAGCAGCCGGCGGTGTTGGGCAGATAGGTGATGCGCTTGGGGTCGATGAAGTCGGTCAGCATCGGCGCATTGGCGTCGGTGACGTTGACGCGCCGAACGGCGACGGTGACGATCTCCGCGCCCGACGCTTCGACCGCCGCGGCGTTCTGCGCGTAATCCTTGTACTTGCCGGTGCCGACGATCAGGCGCGAGCGGAAGGTCTTTCCGGCTACGGACCAGCTATCGTCGCCACGTGGCGCTGCGTGATCACCGCCGCCGACGAAATGCACGATCTCCAACTCGTCGCCATCCTCGACCAGCACCTGCGCCAATGTCGAGCGCGGCACGACCGACAGGTTACGCTCGACCGCGACCTTTTCCGGATTCAACCCAAGATCCGACGCCAACGCAGCAACGCTCAGGCCGGCGATGACGCGGCGATGCTCGCCATTGATGGTGATCGAAACGGTGCCGTCGCTATGCATTCAATTCTCCGTGGCTTTGCGCTAGGTAGGCGCGCGCGCGTCTAATCGAAAGGCCAGACTTGCCCGACACGATATTCGTTCTCAACGGCCCTAACCTCAACCTGCTCGGTACGCGCGAGCCGGAAATCTATGGTGCGGAGACGCTCGACGACATAGCGGGGCAGCTGGAGGACCGGGCGCGTGAACTCGATCTGGCGATCGACATGCGGCAATCGAATCACGAGGGGCATCTGGTCGACTGGCTGCACGAGGCGCAGGCGAGCGGTGCCAGAGCTGTGTTGCTCAACGCCGGCGCCTTCACGCACACGTCGATCGCGTTGCACGATGCGATCAAGGGCATCAAGACACCGGTGATCGAGGTGCACCTTTCCAACCCGCACAAGCGCGAATCCTTCCGCCACACCAGCCTTGTCGGCCAGGCGGCGAAGGGAACCGTGGCCGGTTTCGGGGCGCTTTCCTATCTGCTGGCGCTTGAAGCGGCGTCGCGCATCTGACAGGACGCGCCCCCAACAAGGGAGAACAAGGTCGCATGGCCGAAAATGATATCAAGAGCGGGATGCAGGTCGATGTCGATCTGGTCCGTCAGCTCGCCGAATTGCTCGACGCGACGCAGCTGACCGAAATCGAGGTCGAGCATGGCGATCACAAGATCCGCGTCGCGCGCAAGGCCGCCAATGTCGCCGCACCGGTGAGCTACGCACCGGCGCCCGCCGCTGCCGCGCCGGCACCGGTCGCCGCCGCCGTCGAGGCAGTGCCGGCCGCGCCCGCCGCAAACGCGGTCAAGTCGCCGATGGTCGGCACGGTCTATCTGTCGGGCGAGCCGAGTGCCCCCGCCTTCGTCAGTGTCGGCGCGCGCGTCGCCGCCGGCGACACGCTGCTGATCGTCGAGGCGATGAAGGTGATGAACCCGATTCTAGCGCCGTCCGCCGGGACGGTGAAGGCGATCCTGGTCGAGAACGGCCAGCCGGTCGAGTTCGACCAACCGCTCGTCGTCGTCGAATAACGGCGCCGCGACATGGCTGAAATCAAGAAGCTGCTGATCGCCAATCGCGGCGAGATCGCGCTGCGCATCCACCGCGCGTGCCATGAGATGGGCATCAAGACGGTCGCGGTGCATTCCACCGCCGACACCGATGCAATGCATGTGCGCCTGGCGGACGAGGCGATCTGCATCGGCCCGCCGCCGGCGACCGAGAGCTATCTCAACATCCCCAACATCATCTCGGCGGCGGAAATCTCCAACGCCGATGCGATCCATCCCGGCTATGGGTTCCTCAGCGAGAATGCCAAGTTCGCCGAGATCGTCGAGGCGCACGATCTGATCTTCGTCGGGCCCAAGCCCGAGCATATCCGCACGATGGGCGACAAGATCGAGGCCAAGCGCACCGCAGGCGCGCTCGGCTTACCGCTCGTGCCCGGCTCGGACGGTGCGATCAGCGATATCGGCGAAGCCAAGGAGATCGCCGAGGCGGCCGGCTATCCGGTGATCATCAAGGCCGCATCGGGCGGCGGCGGGCGCGGCATGAAGGTCGTTAACTCGCCGGAAGAACTTGAAAGCCAGATGCAGCAAGCCGGCACCGAGGCCAAGGCGGCGTTCGGCGACGCCACCGTCTATCTCGAAAAATATCTCGGCAACCCGCGCCACATCGAGTTCCAGGTGTTCGGCGACGGCAAGGGCAATGCGATCCATCTCGGCGAGCGCGACTGTTCGTTGCAGCGGCGCCACCAGAAGGTGCTGGAGGAAGCTCCGTCCCCGGTCATCACGCCGAACGAACGCGATCGGATGGGCGGCATCGTCGCGCGGGCGATGGCCGATATGGGCTATCGCGGTGCGGGGACGATCGAGTTCCTGTGGGAAGACGGCGATTTCTACTTCATCGAGATGAACACCCGGCTGCAGGTCGAGCATCCGGTGACCGAGGCGATCACCGGGCTCGACCTGGTGCGCGAGCAGATCCGCATCGCCGAAGGGCATCCGCTGACGCTGCGCCAGGAAGATGTGCAGTTCCGCGGCCATGCCATCGAGTGTCGGATCAATGCCGAGGATCCGCGGACGTTCGCGCCGTCGCCCGGGCTGGTGAAGCAATATCATGCGCCGGGCGGGATGAACGTGCGGGTCGATAGCGGGCTCTACGCCGGCTACAAGGTGCCGCCATATTATGACAGCATGATCGCCAAGCTGATCGTCTACGGCACCACCCGCCAGGGCGCGATCCGCCGCCTGCGCCGCGCGCTGGAGGAGTTCGTCATCGAGGGAATGAAGACGACGATCCCGCTGCACCGCGCTCTGATCGAGGATCCCGAATTCCTTGAGGGGCAGTATACGATCAAGTGGCTGGAGGAGTGGCTGGCCAAGCAGGAGGATTGAGGGGGCGGCACTGAGCCTGGACGTTATCCATCCTCTCCGCCATCAATCGTCACCGCAGCGAAAGCTGGGGTCTCGTGCGGCAAGGGCGCGCCCTATCACCGGGAGATCCCAGCTTTCGCTGGGATGACGGTAGGTGGTTAGCGAGGCGGGACGTTGGAAAGCTGACATAACATCGGGGGAGGAACGGGCATGTTCATCGGCCACTACGCACCTGCCTTCGTCGCCGCGACATCGCGGCGCTCGCCCAAGCTCGGCACGCTGTTCATCGCCGCGCAGCTGGTCGATATCAGCTTCTTCTCGCTGCTGCTGCTGAACGTCGAGCATATGCGGCTCGTGCCCGGCGCGACGAAGATGAATCCGATGGATCTGTACGACATGCCGTGGGACCACAGCCTGCTCGGCGCGCTGGGTTGGGCTGTCGGATTTGCGATCGTCGTTCGCCTGGTCTCGCGCAGCTGGCCGGCAGCAGCCATCGGCGCGGCGGTCGTACTGTCGCACTGGCTGATCGACCTGCTGGTCCATCGCCCCGATTTGACCTTGCTCGGCCGGCCACCGGGGCTCGGCTTCGGCTTGTGGAATCACCCGGAAATCGAAATCCCGCTCGAACTGCTGTTCGCGTTCGGCGGCCTCTGGTGGTTCGTCCGCCGTACCACCGCGATCGGCGCCGCCGGGCGCTGGTCACCGATCGCGCTCGCTATCGGCATGGCAGCGCTCCAGGCGATCAACTGGCTGACCCCACAACCCGCGGCGGTGATCGATCCGGTGCCGGCCTCGACCGGCGCACTTGGCCTGTTCGCTTATGCGGTGGCGACGCTGCTCGCCTGGTGGGTGGCGCGGACGCGGCAACTCGCCTAGCTTCCGGCCGTCCTCGGGGAGCACGCATGACGGTCATCGAAACACTCAAGTCGCTCGACAAGTCGCAGCGCAGCGCGATCTGGGCCAGTTATCTCGGCTGGACGCTCGACGCATTCGACTTCTTCCTGCTGGTGTTCATGATCAAGGCGATCGGCGCGGAGTTCCACGCCGAGACCGAGACGGTGCTGGAACTAACCTTCCTGACACTCGCCGCGCGGCCGTTCGGCGCGTTCTTCTTCGGCTGGCTGGCCGATCGCTATGGTCGACGCCCGGTGATGATGGCGGTGATCCTGCTGTTCTCGGCTTTCTCCTTTGCCTCGGGCTTTGCCACGACCCTGCCGATGCTGTTCGTCATTCGCGGGCTGTTCGGCTTTGCGATGGGTGGCGAATGGGGCATCGGCGCGAGCCTGGTGATGGAGAGCATCCCCGCCCGGCTGCGCGGCCCCGTGTCGGGCCTGCTCCAGTCCGGGTACCCGTCAGGCTATTTCCTTGCCAGCCTGACCTATTTCCTGTTCTTCGACCAAATCGGCTGGCGCGGCATGTTCATGGTCGGCATCGTGCCTGCGCTGCTGGTCTTCCTGATCCGCATACATGTCGATGAGAGCCCGGCGTTCGAGAAACGCCGCGCGCACCGCAAGCCCAACCCGTTCGTCGAGCTGGCCAAAAACTGGAAGATCGCGCTGTATCTCGTGGTGCTGATGACCGCCTTCAACTTCCTCAGCCATGGCACGCAGGACACCTATCCGCTGTTCCTGCAGAAGCAGCACGGCTTCGACACCCACACCACGGGCACGCTGGCGATCGTGATGAACATCGGCGCCATCGTCGGCGGGATCGGTTTCGGCTTCTGGTCCGAGCATATCGGCCGCAAGCGGGCGATCATCATCGCCGCACTGCTCGCGCTGCCGTTCATCCCGCTCTGGGCGTTCAGCAGCACGCCGTTGCTGCTCGGCGTCGGCGCCTTCTTCATGCAGGTCGCGGTGCAGGGCGCATGGGGCATCGTGCCCGTTCATCTCAACGAACTGTCGCCGGCACTGGTGCGCGGCATGTTTCCGGGTTTTGCCTATCAGCTCGGTAACCTGATCGCGTCGCGCAACGGCCCGCTACAGGGCTGGATTGCCAAGACCCATGGCGGCAATTACGGCCTCGCGCTGGCGCTGGTCGCAGGCGTGACGATCGTGGTGCTGGTGATCTGGACGGCGATCGGACCCGAACGACGCGACGTGGATTTCGTAGCGGAGGCCGAGGCGTGAAAGCGACGATCTGGCATAACCCGCGCTGCTCCAAATCGCGCGAGGCGCTGGCCATTCTCAACGAAACGCCCGGCATCGAGGTCGAGGTGATCGAATATCTCAAACACCCGCCGACCCGCGCCAAACTCGCCGCGCTCTATGTCCGCGCCGGCATGACGCCGCGCGAGGGGCTGCGGACGGCGGAGGACGGCGCCAAGGCGCTGAAGGGCGCGAGCGACGACGCCATCCTCGACGCGATGGCCGCCGACCCGATCCTGATCGAACGCGCGCTGGTCGAAACCGACAAAGGCGTCAGGCTCGGTCGGCCGCCGGAGCGCATTCGCGAAATCCTCTGATCCGCCGCGATTATCGCGCCGGCGTCATGCGCTCGAAGGTCATGATCCAGTTCGTCTCCCACGTCCGGCCATAGTCGGCGGAGAAGGCCTGCTCGAAGTGCGACGCATTGGGCGTGATGTCGGAGAAGCTGTTGCGGACGAGGATCACCCGGCCATTGAAGCTCTCCTGGCCGTAGAAATCGCCGCGGCCTGCGCGGAATTCGCCGGTCATGGCGCCGTCGAGCCTTCCGACCGTGCTGTTGGTCCAGTTGAGATTCCATTGGTGCGCCTGGGGATCGTAGAGCCGCAGGCCGACGCCTTCGAGATGCCCGGCCGGTCCGCTGGCCTGGAGTTCGAACAGGCTGGCCTTGCCGTTCCAGACGGGGCTGACCGTCGAGATGCCGTCATATTGCACCCATTCTGTGGAACCGGTGAAGGGATGCAGCAGGCGCGAGATATGCGTCTTCCAGCTTCCCATGTGGAAATCGAAGTCGTGCGATCCGTCGTGCGCCGCGGCGGGCGCGTCGGCCGCGTGTGCTGAACCACTCGGCGGGTTGCCGGCGAGCATGAGGGCCAGACCAAAGGCCAGCAGGGCGCGAACGTTCATGCGTTTTGTCTCCGAGGTGCGACGCCGGTTAGCGCCGGGCGTGATCGGATTCGAAGAGCCAATTCCGGAAAATCTGCCTGATCCACTCTGTGGCGCCTGGATCACCGGCCCCGCCCGGGCTCAAGCGCGAACGCCGCGTGTCGATTGAACCTAGCCCGCCCGCGCCCTCGCCGCTAAGGGCACGGACATGAGCCAGATCACCGCCGAGATCGTCGCCCAGCACGGCCTGTCGCCCGAGGAATATGAGCGTGTCCTGCACGCCATGGGGCGCGAGCCCAATATGACTGAGTTGGGCATCTTCTCGGTCATGTGGTCCGAGCATTGCAGTTACAAATCATCGCGTATCCATCTGAAAAAGCTGCCGACGACCGGCCCGCAGGTGATTTGCGGCCCGGGCGAGAATGCCGGCGTGGTCGATATCGGTGACGGCCAAGCGGCGATCTTCAAGATGGAGAGCCACAACCACCCGTCCTACATCGAGCCTTATCAGGGCGCGGCGACGGGCGTCGGCGGCATCTTGCGCGACGTCTTCACGATGGGCGCGCGGCCGATCGCCAATTTGAATGCGCTGCGCTTCGGGCGGCCGGATCATCCCAAGATGCGCCATCTGATCGCCGGTGTGGTCCACGGCATCGGCGGTTACGGCAATTGCGTCGGCGTACCGACGGTCGGCGGCGAGGTGAATTTCCACCGCGCCTATGACGGCAATATCCTGGTCAATGCGATGACCGTCGGCGTCGCCGAGACGAACAAGATCTTCTATTCGGCCGCCTCGGGCATCGGCAATTCGATCGTCTATGTCGGATCCAAGACCGGGCGCGACGGCATCCATGGCGCGACCATGGCCTCGGCCGATTTCTCGGAAGACTCGGAGGAGAAGCGCCCGACGGTGCAGGTCGGCGACCCGTTCACCGAGAAATTGCTGATCGAGGCATGTCTCGAACTGATGGCGTCGGATGCGATCGTCGCGATTCAGGATATGGGTGCGGCGGGTCTTACGTCGTCGTCGGTCGAGATGGCGTCGAAGGGTGGCGTCGGCATCCAGCTCGACATGGATGCGGTGCCGTGCCGCGAGACCGGCATGACGCCCTATGAGATGATGTTGAGCGAGAGCCAGGAGCGCATGCTCATGGTGCTCAAACCCGGCCGCGAGGATTTCGCGGAAGGCATCTTCCGCAAGTGGGAACTGGATTTCGCGGTGATCGGTCATGTCACCGATACGGGCCGCATGGTGCTGACCTTCAAGGGC
>NZ_JAQGLG010000182.1 GCF_028292965.1 Sphingomonas bacterium
TGCGCTGGTCGGGCGTGCCGCCGACGATGCGGAAGCCCGCGCCGAGTTCCTCGCCGTTCGGCCCGTAGAACGCACCGTCGAGGCTGGAGCCGGCGATGAGCAACGAGAAGTCGGTCATACCGGGGCGAGCGAACTTGGCGTCGGCGAAAGTGCCGGTGAAACCGCCCTTGCCGGCCAGGTCTATCGTGCTGTTGGCATGCGCCGTGAGGGTGGAACCGGTTGGCAGCATGTTCAACGGCGTCGTATAGGCGTCGAGCGTCGGCGCCAGCACCGTGCCGGTGATCGTCGTCTTGACCGTCTTGGCGCCGAAATCGACGATGCTTGATTGGCTGCCGCTGAGCCACTGCATATAGGTCGGAGTACCCGGCGCGGTGTCGATCGACGGATTGAACACCAACGTCGCCAGCATGTCGCCGGTATAGGTGCCGGTGCCGGTGGTCGGCACGGCGCTGTTGGCGGTGGTCTCGCCATAGACGAAGGCCGCGCGATCGAGCGAGTAGCTGTTCTTGAAATAGGGCGTGACCGTACCCGGATCGGTCTGCTGCGTTACGCTCAACGTGTTGCGCACATAGCCTGCATAGGTGACATATTTCGTCGTCGTGCCCGGCTTCTGGTAGAAGAAGGTCTGCGTGGTCGACGAATAGGCCGAGCCGCCGACGGTGAAGGTCGAATTGGTACCGGCAGCGAGGACGGGGCCTGTGCCGGAGCCAGACTGAAGATACTGGACGCCCTTGCTGGTCAGGTCGGGCACGCCGGCCTGGGGTACGACGCTGTTGGCGAAATCGGTGCGATGCGCCGGATCCTGGAAACGATCGGCGGCGACCGATACGCTCGCCTTGGCGCGACTGATGGTGAGGTCGAAGATCGCGTCGCGCGGATTATAGGTGACCGAGATACCGCTGTCGCGAACCGTATTGGCGTCGCCGGCATAAAGCTGGCCGCCCTGGCCGTTAGCGTTGGACTGCGTGTAATATTCGTAATGCTGCGCCACGCCGAGGCCGGAATAGGTCTTGATGTCGACCGGGGCGACGAAGGTGCCCTGCGTGGTGGTGGTCGATCCGCCGACCGCCGTCGAGCTGACGGTCTGTGCGCCGGTACCGCCGCCGCATGCCGCCAGCATGCTGACCGAAGCGAGAAGAATGTAGTTACGCATGGCGTTCATGCCCCCAAGAGCGTTGTCTCGGGCAGCATTCGTAAGCGGACAGGGTTAACGAGCCGCTAAGATGTCGATGATTTTCGGCGTTAATTTCGTTCACTGCGCAACTACACACGTCATCCCAGCGAAAGCTGGGATCTCATGCGGCGAGGGCGCGCGCTATCATCGGGAGATCCCAGCTTTCGCTGGGATGACGGGAATGGGTGAGCGATGACTCGCCGAAACGCCGGCGGCAGGCCTACTTCCCGCGCCGCTTCCTGTGGCTCTCCAGGTCGAGCACGGCATTGTCCGCACCTTCTGGTAACAATCCAAGCCGCCGCGCAACTTCCTGATAAGCCTCGACTTCGCCACCGAGATCGCGACGGAAACGGTCCTTGTCGAGCTTCTCGTTGGTTTCCATGTCCCACAGCCGGCAGCCATCGGGGCTGATCTCGTCGGCGAGGATCACGCGGCTGTAATCATTGTCCCACAGCCGCCCGAATTCGAGCTTGAAGTCGACCAGGCGGATGCCGATCCCGGCGAACAGGCCGCACAGGAAATCGTTCACGCGGATCGCCAGGTCGGCGATGTCGTGCATCTCCTCCTGACTGGCCCAGCCGAACGCAGCGATGTGCTCGTCGGTGATCATGGGATCGCCGAGCGCATCGTCCTTGTAATAATATTCGATGATCGTGCGCGGCAGCTGGGTGCCTTCCTCGATCCCCAGTCGCGTCGACAGCGAGCCGGCGGCGACGTTGCGGATCACCACCTCGATCGGGACGATCTCAACCTGACGGATGAGTTGCTCGCGCATGTTGAGACGGCGTATGAAGTGCGTCGGCACCCCGATCAGGCCGAGCAGGGTGAAGATATGCTCGGAGATACGGTTGTTGAGCACGCCCTTGCCGCTGATCGTACCCTTTTTCTGGGCGTTGAACGCGGTGGCGTCGTCCTTGAAATACTGGATCAGCGTTCCCGGCTCAGGACCCTCGTACAGGATCTTGGCCTTGCCTTCGTAAATCTGACGGCGCCGAGCCATGCTGGCATTACCCCTGAAATGATTGCCCCGGCGGCGCGGGCGGGCCGCGCAAACGCCGGGGCAGTGATGGAGGGGCCTATATCGAAAGGTGCCCCGTGGCGCAATCAGCCGGTGGGTGCGCTTTGGCTTTCCTGCGCGACCGGTCGCCGCCGTTTCGGCCCCCACCGCCGCCAGCCCAGCCAGCCGAGCAGCACGACCAGTCCCGGCGGGCCGAGCAGTGCGATGGCACCCAGCAGGAAGGTGAAGGTGGTTTGCGCCGAGCCGATCAGCAGCGCGAGCGAGCTCTTGAGCGGCGCGCTGGCGTCGAAGCCCGGCACGGCCGCGTCGGACGTATAGTCCAGCACCATCGGGGTGTTGGCGAGGCTCTCGCGTGCCTCGCCGGCAGTGGCCACGGCGGCATCGCCGCTGCGTGCCGCATGGGCGCGCTGCTGATGGAGCGCGGTACGCTCCTCGCTCTTGAGGCCAGGCTTGGCCAGTTCAGCGTCGAGCCGCTGCACCTCGGTGCGGGCGCGGGCACGGTCACTCTCGGCGGCGCTGATCGTGCTGCCGGCATCGGTGCCCGTGATCTCGGCCTCGGTCAGCGTGCCCTCGGCTTTCTGCGCCACGGCGATGGCGTCCTTGCCGAATTGACGCGCAATCGTCGGGTCGAGCTTCAGTGCCAGCTTGGCCTCGACGCGGTTCTCGCCGAGCAGCAGATATTTCATGCCCGTGATGCGGCAGCGCGCGATACCCAGCTTCTCACACGCCAGGGCATGCGCTTCCTGCGCCCCGGCGATCTGGGCCGAGGCGAGACTGAACCCGTAGTGATAGTTGAAGGCGACACCCGGCGCGGCGGTGACGGCGATGCCGGCCGGCGCCGCGACATCGGATGTATCCGCCTGCATCGCTTCGGATCGTCGTGGCGACTCATTGTCGGGTGTGGCGGGTTTGCTGCACGCGGCCAGCGCGAGCAGTGGAAGGACGTAAACGACCTTTTTCATGGTGACCTCTCCCCTACAGAGGTGTGTGATGATATACCTAAATTCCTATCTGCATAGTAGGATTTAAGCGGGGGTAGCGTCGGGCTCTTCCTGGGCGGCGAGCGACGGCCATCGCGGGATGAAACGACGCAGTATGAACCATGCCAGCGCGGCGAACACCGCCCATGGCGTCAGGTAGATCGCCATCCGCAGCAAGCCGCCAAAGGCGGTCACGACCGATGCCGCGGAGCGGGACACCGAATCGCCGATCGTGTCGCTGACCGGCACTGGCTGTGGTGCGATGGCGGCATAGTTCACGTCGATCGTCGACATGGCGACTCGCGCCTGCAATTCGCTCAGCCAGCCGCGCGCCTGGTCGATCTCCTCCTGCGCGGCGGCGACGCTGCGTTCGGCCTCGACCAGCTCGCCGACCTTGCCGTTATGCGTCCGCAGCACCTCGGTCAGCCGCGCGACCAGCAACTCGCGCTGCTTCAGTCGCGCCGCGGTATCGACCGTCTCCTTCGACACATCCTCGGCCTCGATCGAGCGGCTGTCGGCATGGCCGCCGACATGGCCGATCGCACCTTGCAGATCGTCACCGAAACGCCGCGCAATGCCGCTGTCGACGCGCAGCTTGAGCGAACCGCTGGCCGATTCATTGTCGCCCGACTTGCTCTCCATGCCGAGCACCTGGCACCGCGCGGGGCCGAGCTTGTCGCACAAGGCAACATGCGCGTGCTGCGCGGCGGGGATCGCCGTGCCGGGCAGGCTGAAGGCATAGGCGTATTTATAAGCGACGCGCGGCACCGCCACCGCGATCGGATCGGCCGCGGCCTGCGCGGCGTCGGCATCGTCACCGGCGTCGCCGCTCTGTGGTGGCACCATGACGGCTGGAGACGGGACGTTCATGGCCGTGACCGAAGGCGAGGGCGGCGGCGCGACGTCATAGGTGTTGAGCTTCTCTTGCACCGCCATGGTGTGCGTCCTGTTCGAAATGCCCAGCGACAGCACGACCGCCGCCGTCGCGACCCCCGCCAGCGCGATACTCGCAATCTTGACCCTTTTCCGCATAATGCCTCTCCTGTTCTTTATGATATACCATCACATCAACAGCGATAGGTCAAGCTTTGGTGCCGCGCACAGCTGCAGAGGAAAAAGCTGTCGTAACCTCTCTCTTCCCTTGTGGGAGATGGAAGGAGCCCGTCGCGCGGCGATGGGAAGGATGAGGGGGAGTCACAGAGCGACTCCCCCTCATTCGGCGCTACGCGCCACCAGCTTTGCCGATCATCGGGTCGAAATGTCGCCCGGACATTTCAAAGCCATGCCGGGGGCATGGCTTACCCGAAGATCGTCAAAGCTCCCCACAAGGGGATCGTTGCAAAATCACCCGTCATGCTGAACTTGTTTCAGTGTTCGGCTTTGGTTTGCCCCGGCAAACCAAGATTGTGTTCGGGGAACACAATCTCGCCCGAGCACATGCGCGGTCACCAGAACCGGGAGTGACGCTCTTGTGAGTCCTGACCGCGCATGGACCCTGAAACGAGTTCAGGGTGACGGTTGAAGAATGCGGCGACATTTCGCAACGATCCCACAAGGGGCGAAGGAAAAAGACAGTCCGCCGCTACTCGGCATGCTCCGGTTCGTGCTGTTCCTCGCGGCCGAACCAACGCTGCACGACGTTGCGGCTTTCGTTCGCTTCGTGCGGTGCGGCGGGCAGTTCGGGTGCTTCGCTGCGTTCGTCGCGGCCGAGCAGCCAGCGCAGTGCCAGCGCGCCACCGATCAACAGCAGCGCCCAGGGGCCGACGCCGGCCAGTATCACGGCCAGACCGGCGAGTGACGTCATGAAAGTCGCGCCCGCCGTCTCGAAGCTGGCATCGGCCGAGGCGCCGACGCCCGGAATGCTGCCGCCCGAGGCATAGGTCAGGATCATCGGCGTGGTGGCCAGCGCGCTGCCCGCGCCCTGGTCGAGTTCGCCGATCGCGGCGATGGCGGCGCGCAGCCGGTCGGCACGCGCGGTGATCGCCGCGTCGCCGGGCTTGGCGCGCCCTTGCGCCTCGGCATTGTCGAGCGCATCGCGCAACTTGGCCATCACCGCCTCGCCGCGGCCAGCGGCGGCGATCGAGTCGGCGCCGGCGATATCTGCGCTGATCAGCGCGCCGCCCGAACTCGTCACCGTCGCGCTGGCTTGCTTGCCGAACGCGCGCGCCAGGGTCGGGTCGATGCGCAATGTCAGGGTGGCGGCGACATTGCTCTGGTCGTCGACCTTGTAGCGCACCGCGGTGATGCGGCAGCGCGCCGGGCCGAGCTGGTCGCAGCCCTTGGCATGGCTTTCCTGCACCGTGTTGATGCGCGCGCCGGGCAGGCGATAGGCATAGCGATAGTCGAACGCGCCGGCAGCGGCATCGGCCGGGGCGACGCCCTGGCCTGACGGGGCGGCACCCGATTGCGCCGGCGCGGGATCGCATCCGGCGAGCAGCAGCAACGGCAGACAGATCGCCAGGATGCGCATCGATAATCCCCCAAAGTCTCCGCCTTATAGCGACCCCGCAAAAATGGTTAAATCTCTCCCATCATGTGACGGCGTGCCGTTTCGAGAATGACGGATCGAGATAGGCGCCGCTGTCGAGAATCTCGGCGAGGATCTCGCCCGCGCGCGCGATGTCCTCATGGCCGAGATACAGCGGGGTGAGGCCGAAGCGCAGGATGTCGGGCGCGCGGAAATCGCCGATCACGCCGCGCGCTATCAACGCCTGGCACAGCGCATAGGCCTGTGGGTGGCGAAAGCTGATATGGCTGCCACGCCTCGCCGGGTCTGTCGGCGAGACGCATTCGAGCGCGAGGCCGGTGCCGATCGCGTGCAACTGGTCGAACAGCGCGATGCTCTTGGCGGTGACCTGCGCCATGTCGATGTCCGCCCACAGATCGATCGCTGCCTCCAGCCCCGCCAGGCCGAGGGTCGGCGGCGTGCCGGTGAGCCAGCGCGTCATGCCCGCGGCGGGGGCGTAGCGATCCTCGAAGGCGAAGGGTGCGGCGTGACCCATCCAGCCGGACAAGGGGTTTGTCAGTGTATCCTGCCACTGTGTGTGAACATGCAGGAACGCCGGGGCACCGGGCCCGCCATTGAGGAACTTGTAGCCGCAACCAACCGCGAGATCGGCGTCGCAGCCGTTGAGATCGACCGCGACGGCGCCGGCGCTGTGGCTGAGATCCCACAGGACCAGCGCGCCGGCATCGTGCGCGCGGCGCGTCCATGCTGCCATGTCAAAGCGCTCGGCGGTCTTGTAATGGACATGGGTGAGCAGCAGTAGCGCGACATCGTCGCCCAGCGCCGCCTCCAGCGCGTCACGCGGTACGGCGCGCAGCGAAGCGCCGGGGAGGCAGCCGACCGCGCCCTCCGCGATGTGCAGGTCGGTCGGGAAGTTGCCGAGCTCGCTGACCACGACGTTCCGCGTCGGATCACGGCGCAGGGCGGCGACGATCAGCTTGAACAGATTGGCCGAGGTCGAATCCGCGACGATCACCTCATCGGCCCGGGCACCGATCAGCGGGGCGATCTTGGCGCCGATGCGCTGCGGGGCCTCGATCCAGCCCTCGTTCCAGTGGCGGATCAGGCGTTCGCCCCATTGCCGCTCGACTGCGTCGCCGAGCGCGGCGGCGGTGGCGCGGGGCAGGGCGCCGAGCGAGTTGCCGTCGAGATAGATCACACCTTCGGGCAGTGCGAACCGTTCGCGCATCGTGCGGAGCGGGTCGGCGGCATCGAGCGCGCGGGCCTGGTCTAGCGTCATGACGTCATTTCCCCGCAAAGGCCGCAGCGATCAGGCGTTTCGCCTCGGCCCAGGCGGTGGTCTCTGGCGCGATCAGCTCGACATGGCCGGTGGCGGGCACGAAACGCAGGCTAACCTTGTCGCCGGCCTTGCGTGCCTGCTCGGCATAGCCGGTGCCGAGGCGCTGCGGGATGATCCCGTCCTCCGCGCCGTTGACGAGATCCTGCGGCACGCCGAGCGGCAACAGGCGCGGGACCGAGGTGTCGGCATAAACATCGGGATGGTGGGGCAGCGGCGGGCCGACCAGCCGGCTCACCACCTCGGTGCCGCAACCCTGATCGCGATCGACGGCGGCGGCTTCGAGATCGGGCAGGCCGCCCAGACTGATGACATGCGCGATCGGCAGCGGATGGGTACCGTGCAGCGCGCTTCCCGCCGGAAGCCTGTGCCGCCCGGCGAGCCACAGAGCGAGGTGCCCGCCGGCGCTGTGGCCGATCGCGACGACGTGGCCGGCATCGAGGTGGAAGCGCGCGGCATTGGACGCGAGCGCATCGGCCGCTGCGGCGGCATCGGCGAAGGTGCCGGGATAACCGCCGCCCGGGCGATCGACGCCGCGATATTCGACGTTCCACACCGCATAGCCGGCATCGCGAAGGTCCGCGGCGATCCAGTTCATCAGGTCGCGCTTGGCGATGCCCGTCGTCCAGCAGCCGCCATGGACCATCAGCACGGTTCTGAACGGTCCGGTGCCCTTGGGCAGCCAGACATCGACCTGTTGCAGATCGTCGGCGCCGTAGGAGATGGTCGCGTCGGGCGTCGGGCGCGGACGGCTGAGCAGATCCGGCCAGGTGAGCAGGGGAGGTGGATCGCTGTGCATCGCGCCGAGCGTCATGGCGCCAAGCGCGAGGAAGGCAAGTCGCAGCATCGCGGCAAGCCTATCGCGGGAGAGCGGGATTGTCGAAGCACCGTCCTTCCTTCCCGAGGGTAGAGGAAGGGAAGAACGGTGCCTCGACGCGCTCGACGCGAACGGGAGGGGGTGGGGCTCCCGGTGTTACCGCGTCGGGCAACTCTCGCGCCGTGTGGGACGGCGCCATGGCGCATCGAACTGCTGCGCCGTGAGTGATTCCATGCTGACCTTGAAGCTGACGAGCAGCTTATGGAAAGCATCGGTGAATTCGAAGTGATGATCCGCCCAGGAGCGGTCGAGATAATCGTCGCGCATGGCCTGTACTCCGCTTTTCCTTGTGCCATCGATATGCCGCACAATGCCGACACGCGCCAACAAAGTGATGGACGCAGGTAACAAGCTTGCCTTATGGATGAGCCATGCGTCGCATTCCGCCTTTGTCCGCTGTCCGGGTGTTCGAAGCCGCCGCGCGGCACGAGAACTTCACCACCGCCGCGGCCGAACTGGGCATGACCCAGGCGGCGGTGAGTTATCAGATCAAGCTGCTCGAAGAGCGCCTCGGCGTCGCGCTGTTCCACCGCGCCAAGCGCCGCGTGGTGATGACCGAGGCGGGCAAGCGTGCCGCGCCGCAGGTGACGCGGGCCTTCGATGCGCTCGACTCGGCCTTTGCCGGGGTTCGGGCGGAAGATGAGGGATTGCTCACCGTTTCCACCTCCAATACCTTCGCCAATACCTGGCTGGCATGGCGACTGGGCAGCTTCCAGATCGCGCATCCGGAAATGGCGGTGCGGTTGCAGACCAGCGATGCGCTGACCGATTTCGCCGCCGACGAGGTCGATGTCGCGATCCGCGCCGGGCGCGGCCCATGGGACAATCTGGCGCAGGACCTGCTCTTCCCGATCGACTTCACGCCGATGTGCAGCCCCGACTTTCTCGCGCGTCACGGCCCCGAACTGACGCCGGCCGACCTGCTGCGCCTGCCGCAGATCAGCCCGCACGACCCGTGGTGGGCGCACTGGCTGCGCGAGGCCGGGGTGGATATGCCCGACGGCCCGCCGCGCCCCGGCGTCAGGCTCGATTCGCAGGCGCATGAGGGGCATGCCGCGATGGCCTCGCAGGGCATCGCGCTGCTCACCCCCTTCTTCTGGCGCAACGACCTGGCCGAGGGGCGGCTGGTGCGGCCGTTCGCCCAGGCTTCGACCCGCGGTTATGCCTATTGGCTGGTTTCGCCGATGGCGCGGCGCGGTGTGCCCAAGATCCGCCGCTTCCGCGAATGGCTGCTCGCCGAACTGGCACGGGACCTGCCCAGCCCGGTGTGATCGCCTGCGGGAACGAGACCCGCGCACCGGCCGTTTGACGCCTGGGACAACAGGAGACGGTCGATGGCGGCAGTGATGGCGGATGTGAGAAAGGGCATGCGCGTGCTCGATGCGGGCGGCGCCGAACAGGGCGTGGTCGATGCGGTCGAAGGTGAGCGCATCAAGATCGCGGCGCGCGGCGTGAGCGGCGGGGGCGAGCGCTGGCTGCCCTTCTCCGCGGTCGAGCGCGTCGACGACGCCGTGCATATTGACCGCGCGGCGAGCGGCGCGGGCGGCCGCGGCCTGCCGCCGTTGCGCAACCCGGCGGTTGCCGGCAGCCGGCCGCGCGGCAATTATTACCTGCCCTGGGTGATCGGCGCGGCGGTGCTCGCCCTGCTGGTCATCGCGGCAGTGGCGTGGCGAGCGCGCGACCATGAGGTCGCGGCGACCGGCGTGGCGCTGCCCAATGGCCGCACCGTGGCGGTCGCGCCGGGCAGCCTGAACGACGATGTCCAGCGCTTCCTGGCCTCGACCGAGCCGGCGCCGCGCACGTTCAGCTTCGACACGCTCGATCTCGATCGCGGCAAGACGGAGATTCCGTCGCGCGCCGAGCCGGGCCTGGCCACGCTGGCGCAGATTCTCGCGGCCTATCCGGACGCGCGCGTCGAGGTGGTCGGCTATGGCGACCCGCGCAAGGACCCGAAGGATCGCCCCGATCCGACGCTCGGTCAGCGCCGTGCCGCCGCGATCGCCGGCGCGCTGGTCGCGCGGGGCGTGCCGACCGACGCGATCGAGCCGATCTCGGGCGACGACCCCGCCTATATCGCCGCCACGCCGCCGCCGAGCGGCGACGCAGGCAATCGCCATGCTGACCTGGTGGTGACGCGCAAATGAAGCGGAGGCGCGGGGTAACAGCGTTGCCACCGCGCCACGATGCGGGGCAAAATTCACCCCTTCCCCATATCGGGGGCAAGCAAGCTTGCGCGGGGTTTGCCGCAGGTTATATGACGTTTTCATGAAATCGGATGGCGTCATAAGCAATTGAGCCGAAACGATAGTTAATTGCCTTGATAAGGGTCGCAGGTGAAGGCGGGGAACATACGCAAGGGGATGCAGGTGCTCGATCACCGCGGCACCCTGCACGGCACGGTGGATGCGACCAAAGGCGACCGGCTGCGCGTCATGAAGCGCGGTGTGACTGGCCCGGAGGGGCATTGGATGCCCGTTACGGCGATCGAATGGGTCGACCATGCGGTGCATCTCCTGCAGGGCGCGAGCGACGTCGGCGTGGGTGCGATCAGCGGGTCGGCCGCCGGCGCGAAGCAGCTGCCGCGGCATCCCGCGGAGAGCGGCAAGCGACCATGGTACCGCATCCCGCTGCCTTGGTTCGTCGGACTGGCCACGCTGGCGCTGGCGGGCCTGGTGGCGATGAACGCGATGCGCGGCGGCACGGGAAGCGCAACCCAGAGGGGGGCGGCCGGCGTCGCGCTTCCCGGCGGCCATAGCGTGGCGATCGCGCCGGGCGGACTGGAAGACGATCTGCAGCGCTTCCTCGCCTCGACCGAGCCGGCGCCGCGCATCTTCACGCTCAAGGCGTTCGATTTCGCCGAGGGCGAGGCGACGATCCCGCCCGGCGCGACGGGCGAGCTGCATACGCTGGCCGGAATCCTCGCCGCCTATCCCAGGGCGCATGTCGAGGTGGTGGGTTATGCCGATGTGCCGAAGAATGTCAGGGTCGCGGTCGACGTGCAGGCCGCTGCCGAGCTCGGCCGTCGCCGCGCCACCGCACTGGCTGCGGCGCTGATCGCCGCCGGCGCGCCCGGCAAGGCGATCGAGCCGGTATCGGGCAACGACCCCGATTACATCGACAGCATCACGCCGGCGACCGCCAAGGACGCCGGCGATCGTCATCCGGACCTGATCGTCACGCGCAAATAGGGCCGGGCGGCCGCAACTCGACCGCGCCACGGCATCGCCCCACCGCAAGCGCGATTGACCCGCCGCGCGCGCGGTTCCAGCCCGGATGTCACCGGTCCCCCGCCCAACCCACACGCCGCGAGCGTATGGGAATGCTCCCTCATAACAGATTGATCTTGCATGCGCTCTTTCGGCCGCTTCTTCACTCGTGCGTCTCATGACATGGCCATCGACCTGGGAACGGTGAACACCGTGGTGTATCTGCGCGGCGCCGGCATCGTGCTCAACGAGCCGTCGGTGGTGGCGATGGAGATGATCAACGGCGTGCAGAAGGTCCGCGCGATCGGTGCCGAGGCCAAGCTGATGATGGGCAAGACCCCGGCCAATGTGCGCACGATCCGCCCGCTGCGCGACGGGGTGATCGCCGACATCGATGTCGCGGAACAGATGATCAAGCACTTCATCGACAAGGTGCATGGCGGGCCGAGCCGCCTGCCGCGCCGCCCGGAGGTGGCGATCTGCATCCCGTCGAGCGCCACCGCGGTGGAGCGCCGCGCAATCCGCCAGGCGGCGACCAATGCCGGAGCGAGCCTGGTGCAGCTGATCGAGGAGCCGATGGCGGCGGCGATCGGCGCGGGGCTGCCGGTCACCGAGCCGATCGGGGCGATGGTGGTCGATATCGGTGGCGGCACGACCGAGGTGGCGGTGCTGTCGCTGCGCGGGTTGGCGTACAGTACTTCGGCGCGGGTGGGCGGCGACCGGATGGACGATGCGATCGCCTCCTATATCCGGCGCAAGCATAATCTGATGATCGGCGAATCCACCGCCGAGCGGGTGAAGCTCGAAATCGGCATGGCGAGCATCGACCAGGCACGCGACGATGTGGTGATATCCGTGAAGGGGCGCGATCTCGTCGCGGGCTATCCCAAGGAAGTCGAGGTGAGCCAGACAGAGATCGCCGGATCGCTCGCCGACCTGGTCGGCCAGGTGGTGGAGACCGTGCTCGGCGCGCTGGAGAAGACCGAGCCCGAACT
>NZ_JAQGLG010000206.1 GCF_028292965.1 Sphingomonas bacterium
CCCATCAGCATCATCGCGCGCGCGGTTTCGGGATACCATTGGTCCCAGCATACCCCGACACCCAGCTTGGTCGCGTCCGGTCCCGGCCACACCTTGAAACCGGTATTGCCGGGGCGGAAATAGAATTTCTCCTCATAACCCGGCCCGTCCGGGATATGGCTCTTGCGATAGACGCCCTGCACCGCGCCGTCCGGTCCGACCATCGCCAGCGAATTATAGTGATGCGGCCCGTCGGCCTCGAAGAAGCTGGTCGGAACGGTCACGCCGAGTTCGGCTGCGAGCACCTGCATCGCCTGCACCGCGCGATGCTCGCCGACCGGTTTCGCATTGGCGAACAGTCCCTCATCCTCGACGCGGCAGAAATATTCGCCCTCGAACAGTTCGGGCGGCAGGATCACCTGCGCGCCACGCCCATGCGCCTCGCGCACCAGGCGCGTGACGTTGGCGATATTGCTGTCGATGTCGGGGCCAAACGCGAGCTGCAGCGCGGCAACGGTGATGCGAGTCATGGCCAGCCCCATAGCCGATCATCCGCGAAAGTGGCAGTCACCGCATTGCCGGGACGAAGGAGACGATCATGGAACGGTTTTTCGAGCGCATCGCCCAAGGCGTGGCGAGCTGGGCGGGGCGCCCGCCGGCCTTCGTCCTCGCGGCGGCGATCATCCTCATCTGGAGCGTCACAGGCCCGCTGTTCCATTATTCCGACACCTGGCAGCTGGTGATCAACACCGGCACGACCATCGTCACCTTCCTGATGGTGTTCCTGATCCAGAATGCCCAGAACCGCGACGCCAGCGCGATCCAGGCCAAGCTCGACGAACTGATCCGCGCCCACAAGCCGGCGCGCAACGACTTCATCGGGGTCGAGCATCTCACCCAGCTCGAGCTGGAAGAACTCAAGGCGATGCTGGAGCGGGAGTGCGGGGATGATGCGACGCATCACGAGTCGATCGCGCGACTGTTGAGCCGGCTGTAAATTCCCTCTCCCTGCCAGGGAGAGGGCCAAGCTGCGCAGCAGCGCGGGGGAGAGGGCTAGGTCGGAACGGGTCGCTCATGGCACCCGCCTTGCCCCAAGCCTTGTGAAGAGGCAGGCGCGAAAACTTGGTACGACGCTCTCGCCAGACAACCAGCGGCAACGGCCCAGCCCTCTCCCCGCGCTGCTGCGCAGCTTGCCCTCTCCCCGCCGGGGAGAGGGACTATGTCATGCCGGTATCTGCTGCGAGATACAGTGGAAGCTCCCGCCCCCCGTCAAAATCGCATCCGCCCTTAACCCCACCGCCTTGCGCGTCGGGAACAGCGCCTGGATCGCCGCCACCGCTGCCTCGTCATTGGGTGCGCCGTACAGCGGCACCACCACCACGGCATTGCCGATATAGAAATTCATGTAGCTCGCCGGCACGATCTCATCGTCGCGCATCACCCGCCCGGGCGAGGGCAGCCGCACGATCTCGACCTCGGCATGGCCCGCATCACGCGCGGCGTTCTGATAGACCAGCCAGTTGGGGTCGTTGTCGAACGCTTCCGGAATCGCCAGCACGCCCGGCGCGACGAAGCGCGCGAGATTGTCGACATGCCCGTCGGTATGGTCGTTGAGCAGCCCGTCGCCGAGCCAGATCAGATCGCTCAGCCCGAGATCCTCGCGCAACCGCAGTTCGATATCGGCCTGCGACATGCCCGGATTGCGGTTCATGTTGAGCAGGCATTGCCGCGTCGTAACGGCCAGCCCGGTGCCGTCGCCGTCGAGCGCGCCGCCCTCCAGCACCCAGCCGCACGCCTCGGCCGGAATGTGCCGCTTGCGCGCCAAGCGCTCGCCGATCGTGTCGTCGTCGGGCAGATCATATTTGCCGCCCCAGCCGTTGAACTCGAACAGCCGTGCACTGCGGTCGCCGGTGATGATCGGGCCGGTGTCGCGCAGCCAGATGTCGCCGAACGGTTCGACCACGATCTCGGCGATATCGCCGGCATGGCGCCGCGCGGCCAGCCCGGCCTCGTTATCGGCGACGACCAGCAGCACCTTCTCGCCATGACCATCGGCATGCACCGCGCGGGCAAAGGCGGCGACCTCGGCCCGCGCCGGCTCGAGATCGTCGACCCATAGCTCAGGATGGCTCGGAAAGCCGATCCACACCGCCTTGTGCGGCGCCCATTCGGCGGGCGGGGGTTTGACGCTCATCAGTGCCTCGGTGCCTTTGCAGCGCGCGACCGATCGCGGATCGCGCGGAATTCCGCGGTTCTGTACCAGTTGGGCCAGGCATTGCCCGAGGCCAGTTGCCGCCCGAGCCGGCAATAGAGCGTGAGGTCCTCGACCGCGCCCGACCAGTCCCACTTGGGATCATATTCGTCCTGCGGTTTGTGATAGCGGTTGGCGATATAATCGAGCGAAGCGGCATGGCCCGCGGCCTCGCCGCCGACGCGCAAATCCTCGCCCGATCCGCCATCGAGCATCGGCACGCCCAATTTGGCGAAGCTGAAATGATCCGAGCGGAAATAGCCGCCGCGTTCGGGATTGGGCTCGGGCTTGATCACCCGCCCCTGCGCCGCGACCAGCGGCACGATCAGATCCTCCAGTTCGGACTTGCCCGCGCCGGTGACGACGAAGTCGCGCGCCCGGCCGATCACGTTGAGTCCATCCATGTTCACGCCGCCGACGGTGCGGGCGAGCGGATAGATCGGATGCTCGGCATAATAACGCGAGCCGAGCAGGCCCGATTCCTCCGCTGTCACCGACATGAAGGCCATCGAGCGCCGCGCGCGTCCCGCCTTGGCCTGCGCCTCGGCGATCGCGACGAGCCCGGCCACGCCCGAGGCATTGTCGAGCGCGCCGTTGCAGATGCCGTCGCCCTTCACCGCGTCGCAGTGGCCGAGATGGTCCCAATGCGCGGTGTAGAAGACCCAGTCATTGGGTGCGGCGGTGCCGGGCAGGATGCCGATGACATTCTTCGACGCGCGACGGCGGATGTTGTTGGTGAAGCTGATGCTCGCCTTCACACCCAGCGGCACGGCCTTGAAGCCCTTGTGCTTGGCCGCTTCCGACAAGGCATCGAAATCTTGCCCGGCGCTGGCGAACAGCTCCTTGGCCTTGGCCAGCTGCATCCAGCCGATCGCCTGGCTCTGGTCCATATGGTCGCCCTTGGCGTCCAGCTCGAGCTGCGGCCCGGTCCAGCTCGACTGCACCACGCCCCAGCCATAGGCGGCGGGTTCCGTGTCATGAACGATGATCGCCGCCGCCGCGCCCTGTCGTGCGGCTTCCTCGAACTTGTAGGTCCAGCGGCCATAATAGGTCATCGCCCGGCCCTCGAACAAACCGGCGCGGCCCGGCGTCTGCCAGTCGGGATCGTTGACCAGGATGACCACCGTCTTGCCGTGCACGTCGAGCCCGGCATAGTCGTTCCAGCCGCGCTCCGGCGCGTTGATGCCGTAGCCGACGAACACCACGTCGGAATTGGCCAGCGCGATCTTCGGCACCACGCGATAGGTCGCGATCACCAGGTCGCTGCGATAGGCCAGGCTGACCGGCGCCTTGCCGCCGGTGAAGGTCAGCGGCGAGACGTTCTGCGCGCTCAGCTCGACCAAAGGCACCGGCTGGAACCAGCTGCCGTGATTGCCCGGCTTCAACCCCGCCGCCTTGAAGCGTTCGACGATATAGGCGGTCGCCCTGTCCTCGGCCGGCGTGGTCGGCTTGCGCCCCTCGAACGCGTCGGACGACAAGGTGCGCGTGACGTCCTTGAGCGTCTGGACCGAGATCGCCGGCGATGGTGCATCGCGGGCAATCGCCGCCGAGGCGAGCAGCGACAGGCCGAGCAATATGGCAGAACGCATGGGAACCCCCGGAGATAAAGAATTGGCGCCGTTCTGGCAGTGTCTCATGGACCGCGCAACTATCGTGCTTTAGCGTTCTTGCCGGGCGCCGTGACGTCTCTATGCTGTGCTCCAAGACATAGAATTCGGGGGAAAATCATGCTTCGTCACCTTTTGGCCGGGACCGCCCTGTTGCTCGTCGCCAGCGTGGCCCAGGCCGCAAGCGACGCGGCAACGCGCTTCGGCGCGCGTGAGAACATACAGCAGATCAGCCTGTCACCCGACGGCAAACACATCGCAGTCATTCAGCCCTCGGCGGGCGCCGGATCAACCCTGTTCACCGTATCGGTCGCCGATGGTACGGTCACGCCGGTGACGCGTGGATCGGGTTTCCCCGACCGCCTGCTCGGTTGCTATTGGTCCTCCAACACGCGATTGACCTGCAACGTCCAGGTGCTGGTCAACGATGGCACGCAATATCTCGGCTTCGACCGGATACTCGCGGTCGATCTGGACGGCAAGAACATGAAGATGCTGAGCGCGCGCACGACCGATCGCGCGCTCGGCAACGACCAGGACGGCGGCACGGTGATCGACTGGCAGACCGGCACCGATGACGGTGGCGTGCTGATGACGCACAATTATGTCGCCGAGGCTTCGACCGGCACCCACCTCGCCAATGTCGACAGCGGCCTGGGCGTCGACTGGGTCGATACCACGACGCTCAAGCACCGCGTCATCGAACAGCCACGCGGCGGCGCGACCAGCTACCTTACCGATGGCCATGGCGCGGTGCGCATCATGGCGGTGCGCGGGACGGACAGCTCAGGCTATGACGCCAACCTCATCCGCTATTCCTTCCGGGCAAAGGACAGCAGGAGCTGGCAGCTCCTCGGCACTGAAACCATCAATGGCAGCGTCAGTGTCGGTTTCACACCTGTCGCCGTGGATCGTGACAAGAACGTCGCCTATGGCTTCGACGTCGCCAATGGACACACCGCCTTGTTCTCCGTCGCGCTCGACGGCAGCGGCAAGCGCGAATCGGTGCTGGCGCGCGACGATGTCGATGTCGATGCGCTCATCCGACTCGGCCGCTCGCGCCGCGTGGTCGGCGCCAGCTTCGTCACCGACCGGCGCGAGACCGTCTATTTCGATCCCGAGCTGAAGCGGCTGACCCAGTCACTGGGCAAGGCACTCCCCGGCACCCCGCTGATCGATATCGTCGATGCCAGCGCCGACGAGAGCAAGCTGCTGATCGTCGCCCGCGGCGATGTCGATCCCGGTCGCTATTATCTATACGACAAGACCAACCATCATCTCGACGAGGTGCTGCCGACACGGCCGCAACTGGCCCAGACCAAACTCGCCCCGGTCAAGCCGATGACCTATCCTGCGGCGGACGGTACCCAGATTCCCGGCTACCTCACTTTGCCGCCGGGCAGCGACGGGAAGAACCTGCCGACGATCGTCATGCCGCATGGCGGGCCAGACTCGCGCGACGAATGGGGCTTCGACTGGCTGGTGCAGTTTTTCGCCAATCGCGGCTATGCCGTCCTGCAACCCAATTTCCGCGGCTCGACCGGCTATGGTCAGGCCTATTTCAACAAGAACGGCTTCCATAGCTGGCAAACCGCGATCGGCGACGTCAATGATGGCGGACGCTGGCTGATCAAGCAAGGCATCGCCGATCCGGCGCATCTGGCGATCGTCGGCTGGTCCTATGGCGGTTATGCCGCGCTGCAATCGGCGGTGCTCGACCCGAACCTGTTCAAGGCGATCGTCGCCGTCGCGCCGGTCACCGATCTTGAGACCCTGCGCCAGGAGCATAGCGGCTTCACCGACTTTCCGCAGGTCGATGCGCAGATCGGTCACGGTCCCTATGTCCGTGCCGGATCGCCCGCGCAGAATGCCGAGCGGTTCGCCGCGCCGGTGCTGCTGTTCCATGGCGACCGCGACCAGAATGTCGGCATCGGCGAATCGCGCCTGATGGCATCGCGATTGAAGAGCGCCGGCAAGCCGGTGGAGCTGGTCGAGTTCCACAATCTCGACCACCAGCTCGACGACAGCACGGTGCGCGCCGGGATGCTCGACAAGATGGACCTCTTCCTGCGCACCTCGATGCAGCTGCCGCCGGCACCGTAAACGAAAAGGGGCGGCCGTTGCCGGCCGCCCCTTTCCTGATTTCGTGAGACCCGAGGATCAGCGCGAATAGAACTCGACCACGAGGTTCGGTTCCATCTTCACCGGATAGGGCACTTCGTCGAGCGTGGGCACGCGCGTGAAGGTGATCTTGGCCGCGCCGTCCGGGGCGACGTAATCGGGGATGTCGCGCTCGGCGAGGCTCTGCGCTTCCATCACCAGCGCCATCTCCTGCGCCTTGGCGCCGAGCGTGATCTCCTGGCCGGGGAAGACGCGGCGCGAGGCGATGTTGCACTTCACGCCGTTGACGCGGATGTGACCGTGCGAAACGAGCTGGCGCGCGGCGAACACCGTCGGCGCGAACTTGGCGCGGTAGACGATCATGTCGAGGCGCTGCTCGAGCAGGCCGATCAGGTTCTGGCTGGTATCGCCCTTCATACGGGCGGCCTCATGGTAGCAGGCGCGGAACTGCTTCTCGGTCACGTCGCCATAATAGCCCTTGAGCTTCTGCTTTGCGCGCAGCTGGATGCCGAAGTCGGAGACCTTGCCCTTGCGGCGCTGGCCGTGCTGGCCGGGGCCGTATTCACGCTTGTTCACCGGGGACTTGGGACGGCCCCAGATGTTTTCGCCCATGCGGCGATCGAGCTTGTGCTTGGCGCTGGAGCGCTTCGACATGATAATAATAACCTTCGTGCAAGTGCCAATAACAAGACCGGCCCTTCCCGATGGAAAGAGCCGATCGATACCCGGTCATCGCCTACCACCAAGGGCAGGGCCACCGCTTCACCGGGGTGCGGGGCCGTTCGCGAAGGCGGCGCCTCTGGCAGAAAGAGGCGCCCGCGTCAACCGAACTAGTGCTGGCCCGTCGCCGGCTGCGGCCGATCCAGCATCTGCCGCGCACTTCGCGCGTTGGCGCTATCGATCTGTTCCCACTCGGTCTTGGTGTGGCAAGTGCTGCGCGCCATGATAGAGCCGGTCACAGCCTCGGAGCGGCAAACCTTCTTTTCCTTGGGCGGGGCAGGTGCGTCCTCGGCCAAGGCCGAACCAGCGAGGCCCGCCAGCCCGACGAACAGGCCAGCGGCGGCAAGCGTCTTCATCGACTTCTCCGTATTGTCATCGCTTCAACAGAACGCGATATTTATTGGCGGCGGACCTCTGGCTCGCTCCGGCTATCGCGCGCGGCATCGCTTTCCTGCCACTCAGCCGCGGTCTTGCAGATCATCTTTGGTATGTGCGAGTAGGTCAGCGCGTCGGGGCGGCAGATCTTCTTTTCCTTCTTCGGCTTTTCCTGAGTCGCGGGAGCCGCGACTGGTGCCGCTGCGGGATCGGACGCGACGACCATGGCGGGCGAACCCAATGCAAGAAGTGACGCGATGAGGAAAGTCATGATATCTCCGGGAAAAGCATAACGCCCTTGGCGATATGATGCGTGAATAGTTGAATTGTACTTCTTTTCAAGGCCGTGGGCGCTTTTTCCCGTCGAGTGCGCTCAATACGCCACGCATGGTGCGGATCTCCATGCTCGACCAGCCGGGCTTGGTGAGAAGGGTGCGCAAGGTGCGGCGCGTCGTCGGTTCGCGGTCTGGCGGGAAGTAATAGCCGGTATGGGCGAGCATTGAATCGAGTTGGCCGAGCATGCCCTCCAGCTCCTCGTGCGGGGCGGGATCGGGCAGGTCGGTCTCGGGCGGCGAGGCGAGCGCCATGCCCTTGGACCATTCGTACGCCACGAGGATGACGGCCTGGGCGAGGTTGAGGCTGCCGAATTCGGGGTTGATCGGCACGGTGATGATGGTGCGCGCCAGGGCGACGTCGTCGGTCTCGAGGCCGGAGCGTTCGGGGCCGAACAGGATCGCGGCGCGGCCGGCGGCGGCGTGGATGTCGGTGGCGGCCTGTTCCGGCGTGACGACGGGCTTGGTGACGCCGCGCTTGCGCACCGTGGTGGCGTAGACCTGGGGGCAGTCGGCGACGGCTTCCGCCACCGTCTCGAACACCACCGCCTTGTCGAGGACCACGTCGGCGCCGCTGGCGGCGGGGCCGGCAGACGGGTTGGGCCAGCCGTCGCGCGGGGTGACGAGGCGCATCTCCAACAAGCCGAAGTTGAGCATCGCCCGCGCCGCCTTGCCGATATTCTCGCCGAGTTGCGGCCGGACGAGGACGATGACGGGCGGGGGCGCCTTCACTCCTTGGTTACGCTCCCGACCTCGGCGACCGAGCCGGCGAACTCCTCGAAGTCGCGGGCCTCGCTGAAGTCGCGGTAAACCGAGGCGAAGCGGATGTACGCGACCGAATCGAGGCCCTTGAGGCCGTCCATCACCATCTCGCCGATGCGTTGGGTGGAGACCTCGCCCTCGCCCAGCGTTTCGAGCTGACGCTGGATGCCGCTGACGAGTTTCTCCAGGCGGATCGCGTCGATCGGGCGTTTGCGCGCGGCGATCGAGACCGAGCGGAGCAGTTTTTCGCGGTCGAAGGGTTCGCGCTTGTCTTCGGACTTGAGGACGGTGAGCTCGCGCAGCTGGATGCGTTCGAAGGTGGTGAAGCGCGCGGCGCAGCCCTCGCACTGGCGGCGGCGGCGAATCGCGGCGCCGTCCTCGGTGGGACGGCTGTCCTTCACCTGGCTGTCTTCATGGCCGCAAAAGGGGCAGCGCATGTGCCTTAGTCCTTCGACAGCTTGGTGTAGGCGGCGATGCTTGCGCCGACGATGGCGCCGGTGATCGGGCCGATGAAGGGGATGGGGAGCGCGGCTACGGCGCCGATGGCGGCGCCTTTCGCCATGGAGGCGCCGAGGGTGGAGTTGGAGGTGCCGGTGCCGGTGGCGCGTTGGCGGGCGTCTTCCGCGAAGGTGCGGGCGGCGCGGAGGTCGTCATCGGCTGTGGTGCGGTAGTGGGTGGCGGATTCGGTCTGCTTTGCGCCGCAGCTTGGGCAGAAGTTGGCGACGGATTCGAGGTTATGGCCGCAGGCCTGGCAGGTGAGACTCACTGCCCCTCTCCCCGGCCCTCTCCCCGGAGGGGAGAGGGAGAAGTTGGTCCGCTCATATCAGAAACCCTCCGCGTAGATCGGGAAGCGGGCGCAGAGGGCGGCGACTCTCTCTTTCACATTGGCTTCGATCTGGCCGTCGCCGGCTTCGCCGTTCTTGCGCAGGCCTTCGAGGACGTCGGCAACCATGTTGCCGATCTCGCGGAATTCCGCGGGGCCGAAGCCGCGGGTGGTGCCGGCGGGGGAGCCGACGCGGATGCCGCTGGTCTTGGTGGGGGGGAGCGGATCGTTTGGGATGCCGTTCTTGTTGCAGGTGATGCCGGCGCGCTCGAGTGCCTCGTCGGCGTCCTTACCGGTCACGCCGAGCGGCGTCAGGTCGACCAGGGCGAGATGGGTGTCGGTGCCGCCGGAGACGATCTCCGCGCCGCGCTCCTTGAGGGTGGCGGCCAGCACCTTGGCGTTTTCGACCACGGCGGCGATGTAGCTCTTGTACTCGGGGCGCAGCGCCTCGCCGAAGGCGACGGCCTTGGCGGCGATGACGTGCATCAGCGGGCCGCCCTGGAGACCCGGGAACACCGCCGAGTTGATCTTCTTCGCGATGGCCTCGTCATTGGTCAGCACCATGCCGCCGCGCGGACCGCGGAGCGTCTTGTGCGTGGTGGTGGTGACGACATGGGCGTGGGGCAGCGGCGAGGGGTGCAGGCCGCCGGCGACGATGCCGGCGAAATGCGCCATGTCGACCATGAAGAACGCGCCGACCTCATCGGCGATGGCGCGGAAACGGGCGAAGTCGATCTGACGCGGATAGGCCGAGCCGCCGGTGATGATCAGCTTGGGCTTATGCTCGCGGGCGAGGCGCGCGACCTCGTCATAATCGATCAGGTGCGTGTCGGGGCGCACGCCATATTGCACGGCGTTGAACCATTTGCCCGACATCGCCGCGCGGGCGCCGTGGGTGAGATGGCCGCCGGCATCGAGGCTGAGGCCCATGATGGTTTCACCGGGCTTGACCAAAGCGAGCATCACCGCGCCATTGGCCTGGGCGCCGGAGTGCGGCTGGACATTGGCGAAGCCGCAATCGAACAGCTGCTTGGCGCGCTCGATCGCCAGCGTCTCGACCTCATCGGACGGCGCGCAGCCCTGATAATAGCGCTTGCCGGGATAGCCTTCGGCGTACTTGTTGGTCAGCACCGAGCCTTGCGCCTCAAGCACGGCGCGCGAGACGATGTTCTCGCTCGCGATCAGCTCGATCTGGGTCTGCTCGCGGCGCAGCTCGTGCTGGATGCCGGCGAACACCGCGGGGTCGGCCTCGGCCAGGCCGCGGGTGAAGAAACCGTCGGGCTGGACGTCGTGGAGCGTCGAGGGGCTGGTGCTCATGCGGGATCCTTCACAAAAGGCGGTTGGCCGAGTTTGTCGATACGGGCGGCGTGACGGCCGCCCTCGAATGCGGTGGCGAGGAAGGCGGCGACGCAGGCCTTGGCCATATCCTCCCCGATAAGCCGCGCGCCGAGCGCGACGACATTGGCATCGTTGTGCTGGCGCGCCAGGGTGGCGGCATAGGGATTGTCGACCAGCGCGCAGCGCGCGGCGGGGTGGCGGTTGACCGCGATGGAGATGCCGATGCCCGAGCCGCACAGGGCGACGCCGCGCTCCGCCTCTCCGGCCGCGACCGTGCGGGCGAGGGCGAAACCGAAATCGGGATAATCGACGCGCGCATCGCTGCCTGGGCCGAGATCGAGCACGTCATGCCCCTCCCCATGCAACCAATCGGCCAGCACGGCCTTGAGCGCAAAGGCGGCGTGATCCGAAGCGATGGCGATGCGCATGGCTGGGCGCGGTTCCCGAATTCGATGGCGTGGACGAGGCGGCCTTTACGCAAAGCCTTAGCGAATTGCCATGGGGCAGGTGGCCCCTTTGCGCGCGGCAAAAGAGGATTTCGCTGTGCACGGGTGGCAAATGACGGGCGAGTATCGACGCGCGGGGCGGGCAAGACGAGCGCAAGAACAAAAGAGTTTTGACGACCGACGGGGGGTCGCTTCGTTGTTGGATGTTGGACGGCGGGCGCCAGAGGAGGGAAGGTAGAAGGCGCGGAACCCAACACGGCATACTGCGGCGTTACGGGTGCGCGCGGCCCGAGGCGGGGAGACGAGGTCTTGGCGGCCAAGTAACAGTTTTGACGGAGCGTGGCGTTGTTCCTCATCTTTACTGCCTCCTTGCGCCGGCGACGATGCGGGCGAATCCAACCATGACGTGGCGCGATGCGAGCGTTTCGCGGCGCGCCGGCGGGAGGTTTGGCCGATTGCCGTGGCGGGGTGAATCAGGCTGACGGCAAAGCGGCTATTTTGTTCACGCGAAGGCGCGAAGGCGCAAAGAAGGTTGGTTCGCGCGGAGGCGCGGAGACGCGGAGATTTTGTTCCGCTTTGCGCCTTTGCGCCTTCGCGTGAATCAAATCTGCCGCCATGTCATCCGGCGGGCAGCTCCATCTGCCTGGCCTTGAGCGCGACGCGATGAACCCGCGATAACAACCGCATTCAGGCCCGATGCACGCGCGGTGGCCCAGAAGGGTGACACCAAGCACTCCATCGGGAGATGATCGATGATGAAGAAGTTCCTTACCGCCGCCGCCCTTGCCGGCGTTGCCATGGCCGGCCTGGCCGCCGCCCCAGCCTCTGCGCAGAGCCGTTATGACGGTTACGGCTATGGCTCGGGCTATAACCAGGGCTATCAGTATCGCGACCGCGACGACAACCGCCGCGAGCGCGAATGGCGCCGCCATCACCGCCACAACGAACAGCGCGGCTGGGGCCATGACAATGATCGCCACGACCGGGATCGCGACCACCGTCGCGGGAACGACCGGCGCGACGACTATCGCGGCGACAGCTATTATCGCCGTTGAGCCGGGCGGTTACGCCTGAGTGAATGAGGAACGGGGCCGTGCGGGAGTGCGGCCCTGTTTTTTGTGTCTAATCAATCTCCATTGCCCGCACACATAAAATGTCAGGCTATTTGAATTTCGAGCTCAGAGATTGAACCTCGTTGCATATTGTTGCAGCATGGGTGACTGATCGGGGAGCAAATATGATTTTGGAGGGAAGTGAAGCTTCGCTCTTGCGTGCCGGAGCAGATGCAATTGCGCGCTGGCGAAGCGACAATGGCAGCAAGAGAATTAATGCTCAGGCCGTCGATGTGTCAAAACTGGACCTCTCTGGCGCTAATTTGTCGAAAGCGAAACTTGCCAGAAGCAAATTTTCTCAATGCGACCTCAGGCATGCGAGCTTCGAAGGTGCTGATTTGAGTGGGGTGTTCTTCGAGAATTGCCGACTTGACGATGTAAATTTTTGCGGCGCGCTCACCAAGGCGACACAGATTTACGCAACAAGTATCGATGGCGCGCAATTCGGCGGTAGCAGGACAGTCGGTCGGCTGTCAAGATTTGATATCGTAAAACCAGTCGAGAGAGCTATCCTGGTCGATAAAAGTGCGCTTCCTTGGTTTGACAGGTGGGTCGGTTGGGATCGCTTGCGCTTCCTCGCGACTATCCGAATTTTTGTACCAGCTTACGCGTCACTGACGCTTACCGTACTCTACCTCAATGGCGTCGCTTGGTACAATTCTGCGATCGGTTACATCAATGCCAAGGTTTCTCACTTCGGGACCGATGTCGACTTGCCGACGCTACCAGCCATCGTGCCAACGTGGACGCACTTGTTGGTCTTATTGAATTTCGCCTTTCTAGCGGTGGCAGCGACATGCTTCCTTGGTTGCCCAGCCCGCATCGCCGAGTTCAGCCGTGAGAAATGGCTGAGCGAGTTAAGTCAGCCCGAAATACTCTACGATCATGCAAGCTGGCGGAGACCAACTTCGCGCATTATCTGCGCAACCGCTCTAGTGCTTGGCGGAGCGTTAAGTACTTTCCTTCTTGCCCGCGCCATAATTCAACAGGCGGTATTCATTGCTTGCCATATCGGCTGACAGGATTTTTCAATGCCTTTGAAAATAAACGCCAAGACAATAACTGGAATCATCGGCGAGAAGCTTTCGAGTAAGAAGGATTTATGCTCCGATGTACATCTTCTGGCGGGCGTCATCGGGGAGATGGCGCACGCCAACATCACGGCTAGCGGCGGCTCAGCATTCAGACAGCACCTCTTGACGGCGATCACTAAAGGAATCTCTGCAGGTAATCGGTTGCTAGATGACGAATGCGCCGGTGCGCTTGACGTATCAGCAATCAACGCACTGGAGCGATTTGCCGTCCTCCATTTTACATCTGTCCAACGTTCGTTTTTGAGAGGGTTGGAAAGTGTTGTTGGCACGATTGACTTCGACGCCGACGGCAGGCCGCCGGAGGCAGCACCCCGCACACAGGGTTCACGCAATCTTCAACATGACATCCAGAGGGCAATCGAACTCGTTTTAAATCTCGACGTTCCCTATACCCTGTCGGTCAATCCCTCTTCGCAACTTGGCATGTATTTTAAAGAACTCGTTGGTATAATTTCAGGAATTATCGGGATTTTGAAGGGCGGCTGGGCAAATTCCAGCAGCCTGAACGCCTCGATTGAAATAGCGATGGCAGACTATGCAAGCTGGTCGTCGGACGGAACGGCGGCCGCGGCAAGAGTTAAATCATATCTCAATTACGAACAGCAACAAATATCTCGTTCCATCGTTAGCGATGATGTTCAAGGCCTCTCCGTAGCTTTACAAGATTGGTTACGTGCGAACACCGCGATGAGCGATCACAAGAAGGAAATGTGGCGAGCATATCGCCGTACCTTATCAGAGCTTCCCGACGGCAAGGATACAATGTTCGCCGAGAATTTTGGCGTTCGCAAAGTATTCGTGCAGCCATTGGCGACTTATAGGGTTGCGGGTGTGAAGAACGACTACGAAACGCCGATAGTTGCTGACGTAGCTGGTCTGATTGGGACACTTATCAGCGACCGCACGGAAGGCGACGATCTAATTCTACTTGCCGGCGGACCCGGGTCCGGCAAATCCACTCTTTGCCGTATCTTGGCTAGTGAACTCGCTGCGAATGAGAACGTTCATCCGGTGTTTTTAAGGCTCCGCCGGCTACAAGAAAGTCATGATATTCGTGGGTTTATCGAAACAGAGCTTCAAGGAATGGGATTGATCGACAAGGTGTCAGACCTAGCGTCCGTGCCAAATTTAGTGCTGATCCTCGACGGCTTTGACGAGCTCGTAATGGCAAGTAGAGCGAAATTACGGGAGTTTTTTAATGCGCTGAAAGAAGATTTGTCAACTGGCCCGCTCAGGCACGCCAAGGCGATCGTGTCGGGACGCGATACTCTTTTTCCGAGCGGTGCAGGGCTTCCGATGGGCGCGCACCTCGTTTCGCTCCAACCTTTCGATACGAGTCGGATTGCGGCCTGGGGTAGCAAATGGCGGGATCAGCACACGCAGGAAACTGCGCAAAGCTTCTATCCAGAAACACTAGTGTCTCAGAAAAAAACGCCTGGACTCAAGCCGTCACCCCTAGAGCATCTCGTCTCTTGGCCGCTTACTCTGCACTTGGTTGCACGCGCCCACACATCGGGTTCGATCGCGTTGGACCTCAACAAAGCCGATCAAGTTGATAAGGCCGTTCTGTACCGATCGATCGTCGCCGACACAGCTGTGCGGCAAGAGGATCAAGCTGGCGGTCGCAATCGCCTGAATCCTCAACAAATGCGTCGCTTCGTCCGAGCGATCGCATGGGAAATGTATAGCACCGGGCGGGAAGCGCTAGATGTGAGCGAAGGTCTCCCGATTCTACGCTCGATATATCCGGGCGCAACAGAGTCGGATCTTTCCGAACTTGCAGATGTAACTATAGTAAACCAGCCGGAGCTTACAAAAGGCGAGGAGACGGGTTTCGAATTCGTTCATAAAAGCTTCTCTGAATATTTTGCGGCAGAAACGATAGCGAATAAAATTGAAGAAGTTTGCTTTAAGGTCGTGGAGTGGGGCGCCGAAGAGAAA
>NZ_JAQGLG010000212.1 GCF_028292965.1 Sphingomonas bacterium
CTCCATCGACTTGCCGCGATGCGCCATCGTCGTCTCGAGTTCATAGGCGATGTCGAAATGATCCTCGATCGCGGACTTGCCACGCCCGGTGACGAAGATCATCTGCTCGATCCCCGCCTCGATCGCCTCGTCGACCGCATCATGGATCAGCGGGCGATCGACGACCGGCAGCATCTCCTTGGGCAGTGCCTTGGTCGCGGGCAGGAAGCGCGTGCCGAGGCCGCCAACGGGGAACACGGCCTTGCGCAGCGGCTTGATCGTCATGCGGGAGAATCCTCGAGGAAGTGCGTGGCGATTAGCCGGTCAGGCGTGCAGCCACAAGCGCAAGACCCAGGCGATGGTTCCGAGCGCAGCCACGCTCATCGCCCAGATCGCCGCCATCCACGCCAGGCGCTTCCACAGAGGCGCGGCATCGGCGTCCATCAATGATAGCCGGTGGCGCCGGCCTTGCCGCGGAACACCCAATAGGACCAGCCGCTATAGGCAAGGATGATCGGGATCATGATACCCGCCCCGATCAGCATGAACACCTGCGCGTTGGCCGGGGCGGCCGCCGCCCAGATCGTCACCTCATTGGGCACGATGAACGGATACAGGCTGATCCCCAGCCCGACAAAGCACAGGCCGAACAGTGCCAGCACCAGCAGGAACGGCTTGTACTCGGCCTCGCGCCCCAGCGCGCGCCAGAACAACAGGCTCAGCACGCCGACAAGGATCGGCACCGGCGCGGTCAGCAGGATGCCGGGCATGGTCAGCCAACGCGTATAATAATCATGCGTCAGGAATGGCGTGGCCGCGCTGACCGCGACGATCGCGGCGATCGTCACCACGCCGAAGCGACGCGCGAGGCGATAGGCACGGCGCTGCGCCTCGCCTTCGGTCTTGGCGATCAGCCAGCAGCTGCCGAGCAGCGCATAGGCCACCACGACGCTGCCGCCGGTCAACAGGCTGAATGGTGTCAGCCAGTCGAGCCAGCCGCCGCCATAGGCCCGGCCGGTGACCTTGATGCCCTGGAGCAGCGCCCCGAGGGTGATCCCCTGCGCCAGCGCCGCGACCACGGAGCCAGCGGTGAAGCCGAAATCCCAGAAGCGGCGATGGCGCGGGTCGCGCCAGCGGAACTCGAAACCCACCCCGCGGAAAACCAGGCCTAGCAGCATGGCGACGATCGGCGGATAGAGCGCTGGCATGACGATGGCATAGGCCAGCGGGAACGCCGCCATCAGCCCACCGCCGCCGAGCACCAGCCAAGTCTCGTTGCCGTCCCATACCGGCGCGATCGCGTTCATTGCCTGGTCGCGCTCCTCGCCCACCGCGAAACCGGGGAACAGGATGCCGATGCCGAGATCGAACCCGTCGAGCACGACATAGGCGAACACCGCAAAGGCGATGATGAACGCCCACACCGTGGCCAGATCGATGTCGACGCTCATAACTGCTGCCCGGCCGGGGTGATGCCGGCGGTACGGATCGGCGCATTGCCGGGTTCCGGCTCGTGCACCTCAACGCCCTTGGCGATCAGCCTGAGGATGTACCAGGTGCCGAAGCCGAACACCGCGAAGTAGACGATAACGAACGCCAGCAGCGACGACGCCACCGCCGGCGCAGCGAGCGGTGACACGCTCTGCTGGGTGCGGAGCAGGCCGTAGACCGTCCAGGGCTGGCGTCCCGATTCGGTCGTCACCCAGCCGGCGATCACCGCGACGAACCCGGCCGGTCCCATCACCAGCGCGGCACGGTGCAGCCAGCGCCAGTCATAGAGCTTGCCGCGCATGCGGGCGACGAGGCTCCACAGCCCCAGCCCGAAGATCGCGAAGCCGAGCGCCACCATGATGCGAAACGACCAGAACACGATCCACACCGGCGCCCACTCATCGCGCGGAAAGTCCTTCAGCCCCTGCAGCGGCGCGTTGGGGTCGTGCTTGAGGATCAGCGAGCCGGCATGCGGTATCTCGACCTTGTAGCGTACCCTACCCTCCTCGTTGCTCGGCAGGCCGAACAGGACCAGTGGCGCTCCGTGCGGGCTGGCATCGTAATCGCCCTCCATCGCCAGCACCTTGGCGGGCTGGTGCTCCAGCGTGTTGAGCCCCTGGGCGTCGCCCGCGGCTATCTGGATCGGCGCGACCAGCGCGGCCATCCACATCGCCATCGAGAAGATCGTCCGCGCATTGCGGTCGGTCGGGTCCTTGAGCAGGTGCCATGCACCCGTCGCGCCGACGACCAGCGAGGTTGTCAGATAGGCGGCGATGACGGTGTGGACGAGGCGGTAAGGGAAGCTCGGGTTGAAGATCACCTTCAGCCAAGATCCCGCCACCACGAACTGGCCCTGCGCATTGATCGCATAGCCCGTCGGCGTGTGCATCCAGCTATTGGCCGACAGAATCCAGAAGGCCGAGATGAAGGTGCCGACAGCGACGCAGCAGGTCGCGGCGAAGTGCAGGCGCTTGCCGACCTTCTTCATCCCGAACAGCATCACGCCGAGGAACCCCGCCTCGAGGAAGAAGGCGGTCAGCACCTCATAGGCCATCAGTGGCCCGATCACCGGCCCGGTCTTGTCGGAGAACACTGCCCAGTTGGTGCCGAACTGATAGGACATGACGATGCCCGACACGACGCCCATGGCAAAGGCGATGGCGAAGATCTTCAGCCAGAAGCGATAGATGTCGAGGAAGCGCTGCTTACCCGTCGACAGCCACAGCCCTTCGAGCACCGCGAGATAACTCGCCAAGCCGATGGAAAAGGCCGGGAAAATGAAATGGAAGCTGACGGTGAAGGCGAACTGCGCCCGCGCCAGGTTCACGGCATCGACATGGTCGAACATGGATGAGCGCTGTGCGCTTGGTTGTCCAACCACGCAAGTGCGTGGCGCACATCCGACATTACGCCGGCCGTATGTGTCAGCGGGTTGCGGGCGCGACCGGCATGCCGCCTTGTTGCTGCTGCGCCTGCATCTGCATCCGCCGGATCTCGTCCATTGACTTGAAGTCGAGCAGTTGGAGGTCGAACACCAGGATCGAATGCGCCGGGATCGGCCCGGTCGCCGCGTCGCCATAACCGAGCTCGGGTTTGATCCAGAAACGATAGGTCGCACCGCGCGGCATCAGCTTCAGCCCTTCGGAGAAGCCGGGCACGACCTCGGCGACGGGCATCGGCGTCGGCCGCGCCGCCTCGTCGAACGTGGTGCCGTCGGTCAGCATGCCCTTATAGGTGATCAGCACCACATCCGCGTCGCTCGGTCGGACGCCGCCGTCGCCGGGCGCGATGACCTTGTACTGCAGACCCGAAGGGGTCTCGACCACGCCCTGTACGGTGCGGTTGTGCAGGAGGAACACCGTGACCGGATCGACCGGCGTGGTCTGCGCCGCAAGCGATGCGGGCGTAGCACCAACCATCGCCAGCGACAGGACGATACCCAGTCTCATACGCGACATCACCGGCCGGGGTGTGCGCCCGCGCCAGGGGCCGCCGGCGCCGCGCCGCCCGCACCCTGTTGCTGCATCATCTGCTGCATCATCTGCATCTGGCGGATCTCGGCCTCCGACTTCCAGTCGAGCAGTTCGAGGTCGAACACGAGCACCGAGTTGGCGGGGATCGGGCCAGCGGCCTTGTCGCCATAACCGAGCGTCGGCGGGATCCAGAAGCGGTACTTGGCGCCCTTGTTCATCAGCTTGAGCCCTTCCGAGAAGCCCGGGACGACGCCCTTGACCGCCATCGGCGTCGGCTGCTGCGAGGCATCGAAGGTGGTACCGCTGGTCAGCTTGCCTTCGTAATTGACCAGAACGACGTCTTCATCGGTCGGCTTGGCCGCGCCGGTGCCGGCCTTCAGCACCTTGTACTGCAGGCCGGATGCGGTCTCGACGATCTTGCTGTCACCGCTGCGGTTGTGGCGCAGGAACACGGCGGCCGGGTCGTTATAGGCCTTCAGGCCCTTGGCGCCGTAACTCACGGCGAAGGTCCCGAGCACGCCGAGCGCGATGCCAAGCAGGATGTAGAGGAACGGCTTGTAACGCTCGGCCGACTTGGCTGCCGGGCGGGGTGCCACGGGCGGTATCGTTGCCATTACTGAATTCCCTGCGGCGGTACGGCGCCGCCGGGGGCACCACCACCAGGTGCACCACCGCCGGGCGCGCCACCCTGCTGCTGCATCATCTGCTGGATCTGCTGCATCTGGCGAATCTCGGCCTCCGACTTCCAGTCGAGCAGTTCGAGATCGAAGACCAGCACCGAATGCGCCGGGATCGGCCCGACAGCCTTGTCGCCATAAGCGAGGCTCGGCTTGATCCAGAAGCGGTACTTGGCACCCTTGGTCATCAGCTTGAGCGCTTCGGAGAAGCCGGGGACGACACCCTTGACCGGCATCGGCGTCGGCTGCTGCGAGGCGTCGAAGGTCGTGCCGTCGAGCAGTTTGCCGGTATAGTTGACCAATGTGACGTCGGCATCGGTCGGATGCGCGTCACCGGTGCCCGGCTTCAATACCTTATAGAGCAGGCCGTTGCTCGCCTGCTGTATCGACGCATCGCCGTTGCGGATGCCGGCAAGGGCGACCGCGACCTGATCGCGCGGCGCCTGCCAGGCCAGCGCGATGGCGACGATCACTGCGAGCGCGATGCCCAGCCACAAATAAACCAGCACGCGCCGCCGGACGGGTTGCAGCGGGACGGCGGTGACGGTCGACATGGGATCACTCCGCGAGGACAGAGCGGCAAGAGCGCCGGAAAAACGTAAGGTAGCGTGAGGGCCCGGACTTACCGGGCGCCGTCGCGCTCCATCCGCTTGCGCTCGAGCTTGCGGGCGCGGCGCACGGCGGCGGCACGCTCACGAGCGCGCTTCTCGCTGGGCTTCTCGTAGTGACGGCGCAGCTTCATTTCGCGATAGACGCCCTCGCGCTGGAGCTTCTTCTTGAGAGCCCGAAGCGCCTGATCGACATTGTTATCGCGCACGATGATTTGCATAAAACCCGTCAACTCCGAATCAATAGGATATGGTCGTCGCAGACAATGTCCGCGCCGCGTGGCGAGGCCCCTACCAGCGAGTCCTTCAAAAGACAAGCATGCGGGGCTGTTGCGCCGATGCCACACCCGAGGACGAAGCGTGTTTCGTTGCAGCGCTGCAATGTGGCGGATACGCTCGGGCCTCAACGCGACGGGATGCCTCAGCACGCACAATCGATGGACCTCGAAACCCGCCTCCTCATCGTCGACGACGATCCCGGCATCCGTGAACTGACCGCGGCGTTCCTCGGCCAGCATGGCTATCTCGTCGATACCGCCGGCAGCGGCGGCGAGATGCGCGCGGCGCTGGCGCGGCAGGATTATGCCCTGATCGTGCTCGACGTGATGATGCCGGGCGAAGACGGGCTGACCATCCTGCGCTCGCTCGACCGCGCGACCAGCCCGGCGGTGATCATCCTGTCGGTGATCGGCCAGGAGGTCGACCGCATCGTCGGGCTGGAGATGGGCGCCGACGACTATCTCACCAAACCGCCCAACCCGCGCGAACTGCTCGCCCGCATCCGTTCCGTCCTGCGCCGCAACAGTACATCCGCGGCGACCGCGGCGCCCCCGACACGGACATGGCGGCGCTTCGCCGGCTGGCGCCTCGATCCTGTCGGCCGCGAGCTGATCGACCCCGACGACGTGCTGATCAACCTGTCGGACGGCGAGTTCCGCCTGTTGCTGGCGATGGTCGATCATCCGCGCCGCGTCCTGACCCGCGACCAGCTACTCGACCTGTCGCGCGGCCTCAACACCGAGCATTTCGACCGCGCGATCGACGTGCAGATCAGCCGGTTGCGCAAGAAACTGGAACGCGACGGCGGCGAGGAACTGATCCGCACGGTGCGCAACGAAGGGTATATGTTCACCGCCGATGTCGTGACGCGGTGATACAGCGTCGTCGGATCGGATCGATCGCCGCGTCGATCTTCGCTCTGGTGCTCGGCACCGTGGTGGTCGCTACCGCGATCTTCGTCGCCATCGCCTTTCGCGGCCCGCCACCGCGCGACCCGCCGCAATCGATCGAGGCGGTCGCCGCGACGATGCGGGGTGAGCAAGAACCGCGTCGGTTCGGCCCCGCCATGCGCGCCATCGATACACACTCCCGTCCCACGCCGTCCGCCTCGATGGCCGCGCAGCCCCGCAGCGCCCTGCACGTCGCACAACTGCTCGGCGTGCCGCCCGAACAGATCCTCGCCTGGTCGAACCAGCGACCGATCGGCATGGACAGCGCCTTTATCGGCGACTTCGTCGTGGCATGGCAGCACGGCGCGACATGGCGCGTGGTCACCAATCCGCCCAGCTCGGCCGTCAAACGCTGGTACTGGGTGACGCTGCTGGCGATGCTTGCGGCGATCCTCGCTCTGGCGTGGCCGAGCTGGGCGCTGGCACGCGCCATCTCGCGCCCGATTCGCCGTATCGCCAAAAGTGCAAGCGAGGCGCGCGCGGGTGTGCCTTTGGGGCCGATGCCGCTGGACGGTGTCGGCGAAGTGCGCGTCCTTTCGCGCGCCATCTCGCGGATGCATGATCGCCTGTCGCGCCATGCCGAGGGCCGGACGACGATGCTCGCCGCCATTGCGCACGATCTCGGCACGCCGCTGTCCCGCCTCGCCTTCTGGGTCGAGCAATTGCCCGATGAGGCGCGCGCCCGGGCCAATGCCGATCTCGACGAGATGCGCGCGATGCTCGGCTCGGTGCTGCGCTTCGCCCGCGACGAATCGAAACCCGCGACCGATGCGCGGATCGATCTGGGCAGCCTGCTCGACAGCCTGACCGAAGACATGAACATCGCCGGCGCGCCGGTGACGATCGAACCCGGCCCGCGCGCCATCGTGCGCGGCGATGCGCAGGCATTGCGCCGGCTGTTCGCCAATCTGGTGGAGAATGGGATCCGCTACGGTCAATCGGCGATCGTGACGTGGCAGATCCACGACACGGGCGTGGTGGTGACGATCGACGATCGCGGCCCCGGCTTCGCAATGGATGATGCCGACCGGTTGTTCGAACCGTTCGTGCGCGGCGACCCGTCGCGCAATCGTGAGACCGGCGGCACCGGCCTCGGCCTCGCCATCGTGCGCTCGATCGCCGAGGCACATCGCGGCACGGTTACGCTGCATAGTCACAAGGACGGCGGCAGGGTGCTGGTGACATTGCCGCTCGATCACGGCTGAAACATTCCGCAACAGGTGCGAAATATCCCGGCACGGTTCGCCGCCTAGCTTCTCCCCGACATCATCGGGGAGTAGACGATGCAGCACGACCATCATGGCGAGGATCACGATCGCGGCCTGGCGCACGACCTGAAGGTCATGGCCGCGATGGTCGGGCGCCGCCGCGCGATGAAATGGTTCACCGGTGCCGGCACCGCCGCGGTCATCGCGGGCTGTTCGGGCAGCGGGACGAGCAGTTCCGGCACGACGGTCGTCGCCGGATCGAGCGCCACGGCAACCCCCACCAGCACCGCCACGCCGACTCCCACGCCGACCGCGACGACCAGCGGCAGTTGCATCGCCGACCCGACCGAAACGGCCGGCCCCTACCCCGCCGACGGCACCAACAGCGCCAGCGGATCGACCAACAACGTGCTAACGGTCAGCGGCATCCAGCGTTCCGACATCCGCCCGAGCTTCATCAGCAGCAGCACCGTCGCGACCGGCGTGCAGGTCGTGATCACGCTCACTTTGGTCAACGTCAACGCGACCTGCGCACCGCTGGCGGGCTATGCCGTCTATCTGTGGCACTGCGACCGCAGTGGCCTCTACTCGCTCTACAGCGCGCCGACCGAAAGCTATCTGCGCGGCGTGCAGGTGACCGACGCCAACGGCCAGGTGACCTTCACGACGATGTTCCCGGCCTGTTATTCCGGCCGCTGGCCGCACATGCATTTCGAGATCTTCTCGAGCCTGTCGACCGCGACGAGCGGCGGGTTTTCGGTGCTGACCTCGCAGCTCGCCATGCCGACCGCCTTGTGCAACACGATCTTCGCCGACACGACGACCTATCCGACGAGCAAGACCAACTTCGCCGCGATCAGCCTGTCGAGCGACAATGTGTTCAGCGACAATAGCAGCGCACAGATCGCCCAGCAGACACCGACCTTCACGGCAGCGACCACCGGCTACACAGCCACCGCGCTGATCGGCATCGCCCGGTAGCCGAGCCTTGCATAACAAGAGGCGGGCTGCGCACCGTTTGCAGCCGGGGCGCGGCCCGCTATGGCAGCCGGCATCATGACCGGCGCCACCCTCACACTCTATAACAGCCTGACGCGCGCGCTTGCGCCGTTCGAGCCCATCGATCCGACCAATGTGCGTGTCTATTCGTGCGGGCCTACGGTCTACAACTATGCCCATATCGGCAATCTGCGGGCCTATGTGTTCACTGACACGTTGAGCCGCGTGCTGACGTGGAAGGGCTATCCGCTCACCCACATCATCAACATCACCGATGTCGGGCACCTCACGTCGGATGCCGATGCCGGCGACGACAAGATGGAGGCCGCCGCGCGTGCCGCGTCGAAGAGCATCTGGGACATTGCCACGCACTATACCGAGACCTTCAAGCAGAATCTGAAGGACCTCAACATCCGGGAGCCGAGCCGCTTCCCGCTGGCCACCGACCATATCGTCGAGATGATCGCGTTCGGCGAGGCGATCGCGGCGCAGCATTGCTACGAACTCGATTCGGGCCTGTATTTCGATGTGTCGACGGTGCCCGATTACGGCCGTCTCGCCCGCGTGGCCGACGATGACGGCGAGGGTCGCATCGACCCCGTCGCCGGCAAGCGCCACCCGCAGGATTTCGCGATCTGGCGCAAGTCGGCACCGGGCGAGAGCCGCCAGATGGAATGGGACTCGCCCTGGGGCCGCGGCGCGCCGGGGTGGCATCTCGAATGCTCGGTGATGAGCCAGAAATATCTCGGCGCGAGCTTCGACATCCACACCGGCGGGATCGACCACCGCGAGATCCATCACCCCAATGAAATCGCGCAGAACCAGGCGCATTGCGGCTGCGCCGACACCGGCGCGACCTTCTGGATGCACAACAACTTCCTGGTCGAGCGCGACGGCAAGATGAGCAAGTCGAGCGGCGCGTTCACGCGGCTGCAGACGCTGGTCGATGCCGGCTATCACCCGCTCGCCTACCGGCTGATGTGCCTGCAGGCGCAGTATCGCGGCGAGCTGGAATTCTCGTGGGAAAGCCTCGCCGCCGCGTTCACCCGGTTGAAGCGCCTGGTGATGACGGTCGATGGCTTGCGCGCGCGCGCCGACGGGAATGAAAGCGGTGATCCGTCGCGCTATCTCGACGCGCTCGACGCGGCCATATCGGACGACCTCAACACGCCCAAGGCATTGCCGGTGCTCGACGAGATGCTGGCCGATAAGAAGCTGTCGCCTGCGATGCGGCTCAAGGCGCTGACCGACTTCGATGACGTGCTGGGACTGGGTCTCGCTACCCTGAGCCGTGCGACGCTGCGTGTGCGACCGGCTGACGCGACGGTCACCGCCGATGAGGTCGAGGCGCAGCTCGCCGAACGCCGCGAAGCGCGGGCGGCGAAAGACTTCGTCCGTACCGATGCGTTGCGCGATGCGCTGGCCAGCGCCGGGGTTGCGGTGATGGACGGCGATGCGTTGGGCTGGGACTGGAAGCCGAGTCGCTAGGCGTATTTCTCTGTTCCGAGCCGGATAACAGAGGATATAAAAATTCTTGTGCTCCGCGCGCGTGCCTGTATCGGTATATTTACGTTTGATATCAAATGATTGTAGACAAATCGCGCCGTCCCGGAACAGAGCCATAACAGAGGCACGGAACAGTGGCTTATCGCGCGCGATAACAGAGAGAACAGAGGCCGGAACAGAGGCACTGTGCGGAAGATTGGTCGCGAACATGCGCCCACCAAGCGCCTGTTGCGTGGAAAGTTGAATCAGGTGGTTGTGCGAGCCAACTCTATTCCTCCCCGGAACGGGGAGGGGAACCAGCGAAGCTGGTGGAGGGGCTGGTCGGGCGGGCTTATGCCTCTGGAGATATGCGCGCGTTTGCCGGGCAAACGCACCAGCGATCAACGAGGCTAGCTGGCGCCTGATCAGCCCCTCCACCATTTGCTGAAGTAGCAAATGGTCCCCCTCCCCGTTCCGGAGATCGTTGCGTAATTGAGTTTTGAGCTGCCTTTCCGGTGCTCGGTGCGTTCGATGGAGCGTGCTAGGCCCGATCTGCAGACTGGAGAGACCGCAGCCTGGTCGGCTGGGAGCGGTTCAGGCGAGCTTGAGCGACCGGTTCATGTTGTAGGCGAGAGCGACAAGGAACAGGTGGCTTCGGTTCTTGTCGAGGCCTTTGTAGCGGACGCGGGTCAGGCCCATCCATCTTTTGAGGGTAGCGAACACGCCTTCGACTTGAGCACGGATCGGTGAGATCAGTTTGTTGTGGCGCTGCTGCCAGCGGGTCAGCGGTGGACCGCCGCCCCAGCTCTTGTGCATGATCCGGGGCTTGATGCCACAGGTCTTGAGCCAGAGACGCCGCGCGCGTTTGGCGTAAGCCTTGTCAGCATAGACCGCCGTCTCGTCACCGCACACCAGCGTGTCTGCAGGGACCGTGTCGTTGGTGTTGGCCGGTGTCAGTTCGAGCCGGCGGATCAAGCGGCTCTCCTGATCGGCGCCGACATGGATCTTGTAGCCGTAATGCGTCCCCGGCTTGCCCTTACGCGCGGTCAGCCGCGCGTCGCCATCGACCGCCTCACGCTCGCCGTCACTCGACCCGGGCCGGAACGGCGTCTCCACCAGCGAGGCATCGATCATCGTACCGCGCTTGAGGATCAGCCCGCGCTGGTCGAGTTGCCGCTCAAACTCGCCGAACAGCTTCTCGCTCAGCCCTGCATCGACCAGCCGGTTGCGGAACCGGCACAAGGTCGTGTGATCGGGCGAGGCCGCCTCCAGCGACAACCCAAGGAACTTCCTGAACGACACCCGGTCGTTGATCGCTTCTTCCAGCTCAGCGTCCGACAAAGCGTAGCATTGCTGCAGCAGCAAGGCCTTGAGCATCATCAGAGGATCAAAAGGTGGGCGGCCCGCCCCCTCGGGCCGAAGGCGCGCCAGCAGCTTCTCGAACCGATACCACTTCACCTCGCTCAACAAGCGCTCGAGGCTCGCGTTGCGCCCAACCTTCGCTGAAACCCAACCGTCCGCAAATCCCAACTGACCCGACATCGCCGCTTCCTTCCGCAGCGAAGTGAATCACATCCCGTGGATTATGCAACAATCCCCGTTCCGGGGAGGAACTAGGGCGCGCTCTTCCCTTGGCTGCCCAACTGGTTAAGCTGCCGGCCTGACCAAGCCGGGGGCTGAGCATGCGCGGACGATTGCTGGGTTTCGACACACGCACCGGCAACGGGCAGATTTCGGGCGATGACGGCCGGCGCTATCCCTTCGCCTCTGCCGACTGGCGGCCGCGCATCCTGCCCCGCTCCGGCCAGGCGGTAGATTTCGACATCGCCGGCGATCGCGCGATCGATATCTACAGCCTTGGTGGCGGCGGGCTCGCGGTGGGGGACAAGAACAAGATCGCCGCTGCGCTGCTCGCCTTTTTTCTCGGTGTGCTCGGCGTGCACAAATTCTATCTCGGGCGGACGACGGCGGGCGTGATCATGCTGATCGGCGGCACACTCGGCTGGCTGGCCTTCTTCCCCGGCATGGTGGTGATGGTGATCTCGCTGGTCGAATGCGTCATCTACCTCGTCACGCCCGACGAGGAATTCGAGCGGCGCTATGTCGATGAGAGGCGGGCCTGGTTCTGATCATGAAAGCCGTTCTTCCCGCCCTCGCCCGCCCCTTGCTCGAGCCGCATCTGCCAGCCGGGCTCGACGTCGCCTGGTTCGCCAGCCCGGCCGATGCCGAAACGATGATCGCCGATGCCGATATCGCCTGGGTCGACATGCAGCCGACGCACCTGACCGCGGCGGCGATCCGCGCGGCGGGGCCGAACCTGAAATGGGTATCGACCATCTATGCCGGGCTCGACGCCCTGCCGCTCGACGTGATCAAGGCGCATGGCGCGACGCTGACCAACGGCGTCGGGATCAATGCCGTCGCGGTGGCCGAATATGCCGTGATGGGCGTGCTGGTCGCAGCCAAGCGCTATGACGAGGTGGTTCGCCTCGCCGCCAAGCATGAGTGGAGCATGACGGCACCGGGGCAGCTCGAACTGCTCGACACGACCGCGCTGATCGTCGGCATGGGGGCTATCGGCACGCTGATCGCAGAGCGGCTGCGCGCCTTCGGGGTGGCCGTGACCGGGGTGACACGGTCGGGACGCGACGGCACGCTCACGCCGGACCAGTGGCGCGACCGGCTGGGCGATTTCGACTGGGTGGTGCTGGCGGCACCCTCGACCGGCGAGACCAAGACGATGTTCGGGGCGGACGAGCTTGGCGCGATGAAGCGCTCGGCCTGGCTGATCAACATCGCGCGCGGCGACATGATCGACCAGGACGCGCTGATCGAGACTCTGAAGGCGCGGCGCATCGCCGGGGCATTCCTCGACCCCACCGACCCGGAGCCGCTGCCGGCCGATCATCCCTTATGGTCGGCGCCCAACGCACTGATCACCATGCATCTGTCGGGGCGCAGCCAGACCAAGATGTTCCAGCGCGCCGGGGCGTTGTTTCTGAAGAACCTGAAAGCGTTCATGGCCGGGGAGGCCATGACCAATGTGGTCGATCTCGACCTGGGATATTGAGAGCGGAGGCGAGCCTCAGCATCGTCGGCGCTCTGTCGCCAAGCGTAGATTATTTGTTCGCGCGGAGGCGCAGAGGCGCAGAGAGGTTGCGCCTCCGGGTTCGGGATCGCGCCGCCAACATGGTCAGCCTCGTTGCAGCCAAGGCGAGGAGTTGTGCTGCCGCGCATCCGGTTGCCCGATCCGCACGATCTCCGCGCCTCTGCGCCTCTGCGCGAACAAATTCCTTCTGACCTATTTCGCCATATGCCCATCGATCACGGCATCGATCGTCTCGTCGTCGATGCTGAACTGACGGTCGACCGGTTGCGTCATCCCGCCACGGCGAGGACTGCGAGCGTCAGCGTCCTGATGCCGGTCGGGATCGCCTTGGCGTGATCGGGCGCGAAATAGGGCGAATGGTTGGTGGGGACAGGCTCACCCTTCGCCTTATACGCCGCGATCACCGCAGGATCGTAGCCGCCGATCGAGATATAGACCCCCGGCACGCCGGCTTCGACAAAGGCGGAGAAGTCCTCGCTCGCCGACCAGCCGGGCACCGTTGCGGGTACCATTTCGATCGTGTCCGCGGTATCGTCGGCGCGCAACATCGCGCCGACCTTCTCGACCAGCGCATGATCATTGGTCACCGCGCTGGTGCCCCCGCCCCATTTGACCTCGGGCGCCGGTGCGGCCGCCATCGCCGCCACGGCGTTCGCGGTCCGCGTGACGCCATCGCGCAGCAGCGCGCGGACCTCGGGCGTGAAGGAGCGCAAGGACAGCTTGAGTATGGCGGTGTCGGGGATGATGTTGCCGACGCTTCCGGCGTGGAAACTGCCGACCGTCACCACGCCGAAGGTGCCGGCGTCCTTCTGCCGGCTGATCACGCTCTGCACATCGCTGACGAAATGCGCGCCCATGACGACCGGGTCGATCGATGCCGAGGGCATCGAGCCATGGGCGCCACGGCCGTGGAAGATCACCTCTGCGGCATCCGAGTTGGAACTCACCACGCCGTCCTTGACCGAAACGGTGCCGGCCGGCGCATTGCCGACATGCGCGGCAAAAGCGTAATCGGGCTTGGGGAAACGCGTGAACAGGCCATCCGCGAGCATCGCCTTCGCGCCCTGGACGGTCTCCTCCGACGGCTGGCCGATGAACATCAGCGTGCCGTGCCAGCGATCCTTCAGCGCCAGCAGCGCCTCGGCGGTGCCGAGCCACCATGCCATATGGTTGTCATGGCCGCAGCTGTGCGCGACGAAGGTCTTGGTGCCGTCGGCACCCGTCGCCTGAATTTGGCTGGCATAGGACAGCCCGGTTTTTTCCTGCATCGGCAAGGCGTCGAGTTCGGTGCGGACCATGACCACCGGGCCGGCGCCGTTGCGATACAGCGCAACAATGCCGGTCCCGCCGACGCCCTCGGTGACGGTAAAGCCGAGCGCGCGCATTCTTGCGGCCAGCAGCGCGGCGGTGCGTTTTTCCTGAAAGCCCAGTTCCGGATTGGCGTGAAGATCCAGGTACAGCGCTTCGAGCTCCGCCCAATCGTGCCGGATCGACGCCTCGATCGCGGCGCCGGCTGGGGCACCGGATTTGGCGGGAGCGGCGGCATGGGCCGAAGTGGCGCAGCACAGCAACGCCGTGGCAGCCGACAGGGACAGCGCCCTCATGCGGCGCCCGCCAATAAACTTGCCACGATCATCATCGATTGCCTTCTCCCATCCGTTTCGAAAGTGAAAACCCGCGCTGTCGATTCGCGGCGTTCCATGAGCCTCGGCGATATCGCTCGGGAAAGCCATCGCCGCGCGATTCTACCGCGCATGAGACGCGTTCGGCTGAAACCGTCCGTCAGCCGGGACTTGTTCCGGCGTCCATGGTGCCGCGAGCGATGCGAAGGAACCTCAAGTGAGACGCATGCTGCCCGGTGGACCCCGGAACAAGTCCGGGGTGACGGAGGGGAAATTAGTCGGCGCCCTGCGCCATGTGCCCATCGATCACCGCGTCGATCGTCGCATCGTCGATATGGAGCTGGCGGTCGAGGATCAGCATGGCGAGGCCGTGGGCGATCGACCAGGATTGCAGCGCAAAGATACGCGGATCCATGCCGGCGGGTGCGAGCGCGGCTGCGTTGGCCTGAAGCATCGCCATCGCGTCATCAGGGTCGGCCGGCACTTGCGTCTTCTTGTCGTGCGGCATGGGATTGGCGAAGATCAGGCGAAACAGCGCGGGGTTGTCCAGCGCGAAACGGACATAGGCCGAGCCGGTCGCGCTGAACCCGGCCGCGCCGCCGCCGGCCGCATCGCTCGCCGCGCGCTGGGCGACGCCGAGCCGGTGCAGCCCCTCCCCCGCCAGCGCGCGCAGTAAGGCGGCCTTGTCGGGAAAGTGGCGATAGAGCGCGGTCGCGCTGGTACCGACCGCGCGCGCCACCTCGCGCAGGCCAAGATCGTCGGCGGTGCGGCTCTTGAGCAATTCCAGCCCGGCGGTGATCGCCGCAGCGCGGAGATCGCCGTGGTGGTAGGTGCGCTTTTCTGATGTTGACACTGTTATCATTCACGCTATGTTGATGCTGTAAACATCTGGCATCGGAGAGTCGTCATGGCAAGCGCCGTCGAAACCATCATCCGCAAGACTGTCGGGCTGGGCGTGACCGCGCTGGCCGATTTCAACCGCAAGCGCCTGCCCGAGCCGACAGCGCCGCACCCGTTCCTCACCGGCATCCACCGCCCGATGACCGAAGAGAAGACGATCGAGACGCTCGCGGTGACGGGCACCATCCCAGCGGGGTTGGACGGCCGTTATCTGCGCATCGGGCCGAACCCGGTCGCCGCCGACCCGGCAAGCTATCACTGGTTCGTCGGCGACGGCATGGTCCACGGCGTCGCGCTGAAGGACGGTCAGGCGCTATGGTACCGCAACCGCTGGATCAATTCGCACAAGGTTGCGGCCCAGCTGGGCCGCAAGGCCGCCCCCGGGCCGCGCCATGGCAGCTTCGACACGGTCAACACCAATGTGCTGGGCATCGCGGGGCGGACCTTCGCGCTGGTCGAGGCGGGCAGCTATCCGGTCGAGCTGAACGACACGCTGGACGAGCAGACCTACAACCCGTTCGACGACACGCTCGTCGGCAGCTTCACCGCGCATCCGCACCGCGACCCGCTGACGGGCGAGCATCATGCGATCGCCTATGAGGCGACCAATCCGGAAATCATTCGCCATGTCGTGCTGTCGCCCGAAGGGCTGGTGGTGCGTGAAGAGACGATCCCGGTGAAGCACGGCCCGTCGATCCATGATTGCGCGATCACCGCGCGTTATGCGGTGATCCTCGACCTGCCGGTGACCTTTTCGATGAAGACGCTGATCGGCGGGCACGGCTTCCCTTATGCGTGGAACCCCGAGCATCAGGCGCGCGTCGGGCTGTTGCCGCGTGCCGGCACCAAGGACGATATCATCTGGTGCGATGTCGACCCGTGCTACGTGTTCCACGTCGCCAACGCCTATGATGCGGCCGAAGGCACGGTGGTGATGGATGTCGTCGCCTACGCCACGATGTTCGCCGAGAGCAAACAGGGGCCGGATGCGGCCGGGCATTTAGAGCGCTGGACGATCGACCCGGCGTCGCGGACCGTGACGCGGCGCGTGGTCGATGCCGATGCGCAGGAATTCCCGCGCCCGGACGAGCGGCGCTTCGGCCAGCCCTATCGCTATGCCTATACCATGGCGTTGCCGGCCGACACGTTCACCATCGCCGACACGCGGCTCTACAAGCACGATCTGGAATCCGGTACGCGCGAAACGCATGATTTCGGCCATGGCCGTCATCCCGGCGAATTTGTCTTCGTGCCGGCGCATGAGGCGGCGGGCGAGGATGAGGGCTGGCTGATCGGGCTGGTGGTCGACCTGCCGAACGATGCGACCGATCTCGTCATTCTCAACACGCGCGATTTCAGTGGGGCGCCGCAGGCGAGCATCCGCATTTCGCACCGCGTGCCGCCTGGTTTTCATGGCAATTGGGTGGGGAATTAGCGGCGGGGGCAGCTTTAGGTGACGCCGTGTTGCGGCCTGTAGTGACGTTCAGCCCTCCGAAAACCCCTGAGCCATTGGCGCACGCCAGAACGTGTTAAGCGAGATCAGGTATTTCCCGGTGACGATCCGGGGAGACCCCAGTGTATTACAGACTGCAATACAGCCGCGCAAAATTGTGGTCGGCCGTTCTGATTTTCGGTCTGAGCGCGGCGCTTTTCGTCGCTTTGTTCACCCACCCCGATGTCTGGGCCGGTGGCCCTGTGGGGATATTGGTCGATGGCAATCTCGGCCATTTTGTCACGCTTCCGCTGTTCACGCTGTTTTGCGCAGCTTTTGCGACCCGATTGGCAACAATGGCGGCGGGACCCTGCGACGCGGTTGTGACTGATCCGCGCGGCCTGAGGATAACCACAATGTGGCGATCGCGCGCGATGACCTGGTCAGATTTGAAGCATGTTGCACTGGTAGAACGAAGGTTTCGCAGACGCGACCACTTCACGATCAAGTTCTATCGTCACGATGGCGCGGCCTTTTCGATCCCACTCGGCGTGATCACCCTTCGCGAAGATGAATATGAAGCCGCCGTCCAAAGGCTGTTTGTTCTCCATCGGGACGCTAGTTCCTTACCGGCGCGCGCGCCACAACGCACCGCCATCGCGCCAGTCGCGCCGTTGCCGCAAGCTGGCCCGCCGCGGCAAACCTTTGGTCGCAGGCACGGGGCCAAGGTGATAGAACGACAATAACAAAGGCATCGTACGCCTGCTCACTTGGAAGGCGCCCTGCTACTTTCAGCGATACCGAACCAAAAACGCCGTGAGGGAGTCACCTCGCCTCGCGGGATGTTGTGTGTCCGCTACGACATCGGCAGGATCACCCGCCATGAGCAACGAGGCTGCGATAACCGGGTGATCAGTTTATTCGACGACGCTGTCGTATCGGGCGGCCTATTGAGATGAACGCCGCTGAAAACGATGGCCCAGCCGTCATCGTCGATCCTGGTATCGCCGCGGCGCTCATCGCCGGGCAAAAGACACAAAAACGTGTCGGCGCGTCGAGCGCGGTGTCGCGATGCGTGGCCGGAGACCGCATCCGGGTGCGCGAATCCTGTCTCGCCGCGCGGCACGAGGCGGGGCAGGATATCGTGACCACGCCCGCCAGAGCGGAATTCGCGATCTTTTGGGACGGCTGGCGGCAATATCGCGACGGCAGCGGCAAGCCCGGGAGGCCGCCGGGAAAAGCCGACTATAAATGGATCGCCGCGGCACATATGCCGCGCTGGGCTTCGCGCATCACGCTCGTGGTGGAAAGGGTGCGCCAGGAGCGGCTGCAGCAGATCACGCGGCGCGATATTCGCGCCGAGGGCGTCCGCCCGGTGCTGGGCGGTTTGCTGTGGCGCTGGCCTCGCCCGATTCCTGGTATGTACCGGGGCGCCCGTCGCGCCTTTGCGGCAAACTGGAACGTCAATCACCCGGCCGCGGGGGAGCGATGGGATGACGACCCGATTGTCTCGGTCATCGACTTCCATGTGGAACCCGGGCCGGTTGAGCCGATCGCTACGCGCGCACTCCGCTTTGCCCAGTCGATCTGATATACGAGTTCATCGACAATCCATTTCCGGCACAGGCTGATATCATGTTGAGAAATCTGCTCCCGTCGCTTGGACTCACCGCTGTCCTGCTATCGGGGTGCGACCCCGCGCCGCCACAGCCCAAGCCCACCGCTACAGCGCCGAAGACGGATTACTTGGCGAAGATCAACCAGCTCGCCCCGAAGCAACGCGACGCCACCTTCTACCGCGCGATCGAGGATGCCGGCTTCACCTGCGACACCGTTGCCGAATCGCATTCACAGGCCGCGATAGAGGGGCATCCCGCATGGGACGTGCGGTGCAGCGACGGTCGGCGCTGGACACTCGTGCTGTATGAGGACGGCATCCTTCAGGTGCTGAAGGCGGCGCCGACGAGCGACGCTGACGGGGGACCGGGCAACAAGATGTAGGCCGGCGGGACTCGCCCTGCTCAACCGCGGCGGTCAGCCGGCGGTCGCGCAATAGGGGCTGTTGCCGCGATTGGCGCGGAGCAGGTCGACATAATAGGCCGCCATGCCCTTTGCTTGCCGCGATGCCAGTGGGTCGTCGCCGAGCAACGGCTTGACCATGCTCGCCCAGTTGGCGGCGCACAGGCCGCGGGCGCTGGTCGAGCGCGCGCAATCGATGAAGCTGTCGAAGGCGGCGCGGTAAAGCGCGAAGTGCGTGCGGCTCATCACCGCGCCGTGGCCGGGTATCGCCGTGCGGAACGGCGTGGCGGCGATCTGCGCCAGCGCCGTTCGCCATCCATCCGGGCAGGCGGTGTCGAGAAACGGCGCCGGCAGCGTGACGAGATCGCCGACCGCGGCGATGCGCGATCGGGGATCATAGACCCAGACATCGCCGGCGGTCGTGGCATTGGCGGCGAGATAGCGCGGCGCATCGGTCGCGCTCTTCGCCAGAAAGCCGGTCAGCGCCGCGTCGATCGCGTCGCTGGCATAGACCTTGAGGCCCGGGAACGCCGCGCGCAGGGCGGGATTGCCGCTGACATGGTCGAGATGCCAGTGGCTGTTGACGATCGCGATGACCGGCTGCCTCTCCGCGCGCGCAAAGGCGATGATCGCCTCGCGCTGCCAGGCGTGACGCCCGGTATCCATCACGGCCAGGCCCTTGGGCGCGCTGAAGATGACGGTGTTGCCGTCGGGCTGGCGCTCGGGTCTTATTCCGCCGGCCAGCAGCCACACGCCGGGCGCCACCGGCGAGACCGGCTCGGCGGATGTGCGCTGGCTTCACCGATCCCCAGCAAGGCGGCGAGAAACAGCAATCGGCGCATTGGCAGCCCTCCCCGCCCGTTTTCCCCGCAGGCGATATGACAGATTAGGCCGCCGCGGTGGCGATAGGAATGTCCGCTGGCCGTCTGTGGCGCGCGTTGGTCGATGAATTACCGCCCACCACTACGCCGTACGTCCCACCGGAAAACTTTTCCTTCGTTGCGGCTGCGGCCGATTCGGCGCATTGGGGCCGCCCGAATTTGCCTGCAACGACTGGAAGACATGATGGCCGCCAAATGGGCCCCCGATAGCTGGACGAAAGCCGAAGCCCGCCAGCTGCCGACCTATCCCGACCCCGCCGCATTGAAGGCGGCGACCGACACGCTCGGCAATTATCCGCCGCTGGTGTTCGCGGGCGAGGCACGCCATCTCACCGCCGACCTGGCCAAGGTCGCGGCCGGCGAGGGTTTCCTGCTGCAGGGCGGCGATTGCGCGGAGAGCTTCGCCGAATTTCACCCCAACAACATCCGCGATACCTTCCGCGTCATCCTGCAGATGGCGGTGGTGCTGACCTATGCCTCGAAGCTGCCGGTGGTGAAGGTCGGGCGCATGGCCGGCCAGTTCGCCAAGCCGCGTTCGGCCGATACCGAGGTGATCGATGGCGTCGAGCTGCCGAGTTATCGCGGCGACAATGTCAACGACATCGCCTTCACTGCGGAAGGCCGAGCACCGGACCCGCAGCGCATGATCCAGGGTTATTCGCAATCGGCGGCGACGCTCAACCTGCTGCGCGCCTTTGCCAATGGCGGTTATGCCAATCTCACCCAGGTGCATCGCTGGACGCATGATTATATGGGTCGCAGCCCCTGGGCGAAGAAGTACGCCGAGACCGCCGACCGGATTGGCGAGGCGCTCGAGTTCATGGCGGCGTGCGGCATCAGCCCCGACACCGTCCCGCAGCTGAGCCAGACGCAATTCTACACCAGCCATGAGGCGTTGCTGTTGCCATACGAGCAGGCGATGACGCGGCAGGACAGCCTGACCGGCGACTGGTACGACACCAGCGCACATATGCTGTGGATCGGCGACCGCACGCGCTTCCAGGGCAGCGCGCATGTCGAATATCTGCGCGGCATCGGCAACCCGATCGGCGTGAAATGCGGGCCGAGCCTGGAAGCCGACGACCTGCTGCGCATGCTCGACACGCTCAATCCGGGCCGGGTGCCGGGGCGGATGACGCTGATCACGCGTTACGGCCACGACAAGATCGAGGCGGCGCTGCCCAGGCTGGTGCGCGCGGTGACGCGCGAGGGCCATCCGGTGGTGTGGAGTTGCGACCCGATGCACGGCAACGTCATCAAGGCGGCCAATGGTTACAAGACGCGGCCGTTCGACCGCATCCTGGCCGAGGTGCGCGGTTTCTTCGCGGTGCACCGCGCGGAAGGGACGCATGCCGGCGGCATCCACGCCGAGATGACCGGGCAGAACGTCACCGAATGCACCGGCGGCGCGGTCGACGTGACCGAGCAATCGCTGGCCGATCGTTACCACACCCACTGCGACCCGCGGCTCAATGCCGGGCAGAGCCTGGAACTGGCGTTCCTGCTGGCCGAGATGCTCAACGTGGAGATGGCGGAGCGGAAGAAGGCCGCGGCCTGAGGCGTGCGCGGCAGGGTCGGCGATCATCCTTGACGCCCCCTGCCCCGCCACCTAAAGGCCCCGCTCGCGCCACCGCATGGCCCCTTCGTCTAGCGGTCTAGGACGTCGCCCTCTCACGGCGAAAACACGGGTTCGATTCCCGTAGGGGTCACCAGCGATTTCAATGACTGAGCTGGAAAGCTGCACGAACGGTGTGATATTCGTGTGAAATCCACCCAAAGACACTGGTGGATTCTGGGCGGCAAAGCGTTGCCTTTTTACGATAAATTGAGGGATGCCGCCGACCTACTGGCGGGGCTGAGCCGCGAGAAACGCGTGCAGGCTGGCCACGGGGATTAGGCGACTGCGCCCGACCTTGACGGAGGTGATAGCCCCCTCTTCGATTAGCTCGTAGATTTTCGAGCGGCTCAACCCGATCATCGTAGCCGCTACATCAATTCGAACGGCGAGTGGCTCGGGCGGAGTGCCCCGTTTCCTCTGAGAAGGGTCGGTCATTGCCGGCTTCTCGATTTTCGAGCGGCTGCGAAAGCACGGTCACTCTCGAGGAAGCTAGCCAGCATGAACGGAATGAGGTCTGCGACAGATTCACGCTGACCATAGGCCGCTTCATAGGCATCGACGTACTCATTCAGCGCCTGATGCAGATCTGGCATGACGCTAATCGCTAACTTCATCGTTGTTCGGTCGGGCAGTCTGGCGAGTTTGATTTCCGGCATGGTCACCTCCCCGCGCCTTGCGACGTTGCGAATACGATGTCCTTGTGGACAACCACCCGGAGCGGCCAGCCCGGCCGGACGCGGATGGTCGGCTGGATGTTGAGATTGCGCGTCACGAGCTGGTCGGCCGCTCGCGAACCACTCTGCTGGGCGGATTCCCGGATCGCGCGAACCAGGTCGCTTTCGTTGCTGCCGAAACTCAACTGGGTGCCGACCCCGAGCAACGTCGATAGCGCGACACCCTTGAGCAGCTGCCAGGTGTGGACATCGACCTTGTCCGACAGCCCAGCATAGCCGGCCGTGTCCGTCGCCGGCACGTTGTCGATCCGGACCGATGAACCGTCAGGCAGGATGATCCGCTGCCAGACCACCAGCGCGCGCTTCTGGCCGAACGCCACGACGCTGTCATAGCTGCCGACCAGCCGTGAACCTTGCGGGATCAGCAGGATCCGGCCGGTCACGCTGTCATAGGCATTCTCGGTAACCTGCGCCGTCACGAGTCCTGGCAAGTCGGAATTCAGGCCAGTGATGAGGCTGGCGCTGATGACGCTGCCCGCCATCAGCGTGAACGGCGATGGCGATGCCACCAGCGAATGCGGATTGATATCGCTGGTCCGGTCCGTCGCGCCGACGAAATCAGCCTTGCGCTGTTGCCCGTTGGGATCGCGCTCTGGATCGAGCGCCACCTTCGCAGTGCCGGCGTCGCCTGAAGGCGCCGCCGACGCGACTGGTGCGGGCGGTTCTGCCGCACCCGGACGGTTCGCGCCCGAAACCTGCATCATCACCCCGGACTCTCGCGCTGCTTTCTGCTCGGCTGCAAGCCGCTGGCGCTCGGCCTCGGCAGCCTGCGCCCGTTGATCGGCACCAGCCGGCGGGATCGCGGTGCCGACCGATTGCTGATGCTCGAGGATCGGCCGCCCAAGGTCGCCCGGAAGCGGCGGTCCCAGCTGCGGCACATCGCCATAGCTCTTCGGCGCGTTGGCGAGCGCGTCGGCCGGCGCTTTCGACCCGATGTCCGCCCGATCCTCATTCGCAGCAATGACGTGGAATGTCGTCGGCTTCAGCGCGAACCACGCCGTCCCTACGATCGCGGTCGATCCGAGTGCAGCGATCGCAACGACCGCGCCGCGCCGGAAGCGGACGACCCGGCCGGGTGAACCGCGCAGTACAAGCGTTTCGGGATCAGCTTTGGCCGGCGCCGGCGCTTCTGCGGTTTCGTCGGTCATGATGCCCTCCGGCGATTCTGGCGGCGCCCATCGCGGCCGCGCGTAATCCGCACGATCGCCTGTTTCTTCTCGCCGAGTCGGAGCTCAGCGGCATCGAACAGCCGGTCGACCACATAGAAGCGCCCGGAGACCCGGTAATTGACCAGCTGCGCGTCGCCCTTCGGACCGACGACGAACAGCGGCGGCGCTTCTCCGACAGCCAGGCTGGGTGGAAACTCTATGAAAGTCTGACGGCCATCATCGAATGCACGAAGCGGACGCCAGTTCGGCTTG
>NZ_JAQGLG010000224.1 GCF_028292965.1 Sphingomonas bacterium
AGACCGAGCAAGATGTGCGCCCGCTCGCGTGCCTTGGCGAGCTCGAACTTGGAGCGCCGCGTGATGACCTCTTCACGGAACTTGACGAACGCCTCGATGATGTCGCGCAGCGTCAGCGTCTCGGGCCGTCCGCCGCGGATGGCAAGCATGTTGGCGGGGAAACTCGATTGCGCCGGCGTGTGCCGCCACAACTGGTTGAGCACGACCTCCGGGGTCGCGTCGCGTTTCAGGTCGATGACGATGCGCACGCCGTGACGGCTCGATTCGTCGCGAATGTCAGAGATACCCTCGACGCGCTTGTCCTTGGCGGCCTCGGCGATCTTTTCGACCAGCGCGTTCTTGCCGGTCTGGTAGGGGATTTCGGTCAGCACGATCGAGCGCCGGTCGCTACGGCCTTCCTCGATGATGTAACGCGAACGCATGATGATCGAGCCGCGTCCGCTCTCATAGGCGTTGCGGCAACCGGTGCGGCCGAGGATGATGGCGCCGGTCGGGAAGTCCGGCCCGGGCACGATCTCCATCAGTTCTTCGGTCGTGATCCCGCCATTCTCGATATAGGCGAGGCACGCATCGACCACTTCGCCGAGATTGTGCGGCGGGATGTTGGTCGCCATGCCGACGGCGATGCCGCCGGCGCCATTGACCAGGATATTGGGAAAGCGCGCCGGCAGCACGGTCGGCTCCTCGCGCGATCCGTCATAGTTGGGCGCGAAGTCGACCGTGTCCTTGTCGATGTCGCTGAGCAGCGCCATCGCCGCCTTGGTCAGTCGCGCCTCGGTGTAACGCATCGACGCCGGCATATCCGGGTCCATCGATCCGAAATTGCCTTGGCCGTCCATCAGCATCACGCGCATCGCCCAATCCTGGGCGAGGCGGGCGAGCGCCATGTAGATCGAGCTGTCGCCATGCGGGTGATAGTTGCCCATCACGTCGCCGACGATCTTGGCGCATTTGCGATAGGGCCGACCGGGGACGAAGCCGCCCTCCTGGCTGGCATAGAGAATGCGGCGATGCACCGGCTTCAGCCCGTCGCGCACATCGGGCAGCGCACGGCTGACGATCACGCTCATCGCGTAATCGAGATAGCTGGTCTTCATCTCGTCGACGATCGAGATAGGGGAGATATCGGAAGGGTCGGCGAGGACGATCTCGTCGGTCAAAACGGGCGCTTTCAGCTATGTTACGGGATGACGACAGTCCTAGCCGAGCCGGCGTGCAATGGCCACCCCTCGCACGCGCGTACGCGTACGCGCGAGTTGATTAGGGCATGGCCTCAGGGGAGTATCTCATTGCCTTCATAGTCGAACAGCTTGCCGCTGTCGGGCGGGCGCAGGCCATCGATCGTATCGAGCAGCTGGAGTGCGGCACGGTCGGGCGTGAACAGGGTGCCGGGGCGGACATTACCCTGGAACGGGCGGGAGAGAGCGGTGTCGACCGTGCCCGGATGCAGCGCGACGACGATCGCGCGGTCGTTGCGGCGCTTTTCCTCGATCGCGAGCGTGCACACGAGCATGTTGAGGGCTGCCTTGGACGCGCGATAGCCATGCCAGCCGCCGAGCTTGTTGTCGGAGATACTGCCGATACGCGCCGAAAGCGCGGCGAACACACTGCGCCCGGTGCGTGGCATCAGCGGGAGAAAATGCTTGGCAACCAGCGCCGGGCCGATCGCGTTGACGGCGAAATTGCGTGCCAGCCAGATCGGGTCCAGATCGGATAGTGCCTTTTCGGGGCCATGCTCGCCAAGGTGGAGCAGACCCGTCGCGACGATCACCAGCGCCGGTGCTGGTCCGCGTGACACGCGTTCGGCGGCTGCTGCGATGCTCGCCTCGTTTTCGAGATCGATGTGACCATCGCCGGCATGACGGCGGGCGAGGCCGTGAACGGTGGCAAAGGCGCCTTCTTCGACCAGCGCGGCGGCGATCGCCGCGCCGATTCCGCCCGACGCGCCGATTACCACCGCCGCCTGATTACGCTGTTGTTCCATCGCCGCCGGCTAGCGACCGGTGGCGCATGCGTCAAAGCCGGCGCCGCGCAACCGGGCGCGGCGCCGATTCGCTTTATTTGCAGGCGGCCTTGTTGGCGTTGCCCGGCTTCGAGCAATTATAGGTGATCGTCTTGCCGGTGGTGGTTTTGACGGTGACCATCCGGCCAGCCGGCGTGTTGACCACGGTGCCCGGTACGGGCGCCGGCTTCGGCGCAGCGGCCGGGCGCGGTTTTGGCGGTGCCTTGGGCTGGGTTGCCGGTTTGGCTGTGGGCAGCGGCGATGGCCGGGTGACGGGCAGGGGCTTGGGTGCTGGCGCTACCTTCACAGGGGCCGGCTTCGCAGTGGGCGTTGGCTTGGGCTTCGGCGTCGGCACCGGTTTCGCCGTTGCGGTCGGCGTCGGCTTGGGTGCCGGCTTGGCGGCGAACGCCGGCGCGGCGATCAACGCGGCAGCCAGGATGAGCACAGGCATGGATCGTGACATAGAAGCTTCCCCTAAAAACTCCCGGCTCCTACCGAGGGGGCGAGCATGTCGCAGGGCGCTTGTCCCATTGGTGGCTGAGACATGACAAATCCGTCATCCGGCCGCGCTGGTCGTGCGTTGCACTTGCGCGGTGCGCCCTTGCTCGTTCAATCACGGTTCAGCGCCGGATGCGCATTCGCGGGGTCGTAGTCACTGCATCGCTTGAACCCTGCTGTCGGCATGGCTAGAGCGGCGCGGCATGATGGCGCCCGGCGTCGGATGAGGAGAGTTTCGCCATGAAGAAGGTTTCGTCGGCCGCGATCACCGCGGCGTTGCTGGTCGGTTTCGGGGGCCTGTCGGTCACCGCACCCGCTGTCGCCAAGAAGGAAGAGGCGCCCAAAGGGCCGGTTCTTTCCCCAGCGGTTCGCACCCCGGCGCTTGCCGCGCAGACCGAACTTGCTCTGCCCACGCCCGATCTCGCCAAGGTAGAGGCGAGCCTCGCGGCAGCCGACGCCGCAGCCAAGACCGATGACGAGCGTTATGTCGTCGCCACCATGCGCCTGCAGTTGGCGAGCAAGCAGATCAAGGCGCTGCCGGCCGCGCAGCAGAGCGACGCTCCGCTCGCCAAGCCGCTCGACGATCTCATCGCCAACCCGAAGACGCCGCGGGACAAGCTGGGAATGTATGCCAATTACCGCGCCCAGGTGGCGTACAACGCCAAGCAATATGCGCAGGCGGCGGCCGGTTGGAGCAAGGCGCGTGAGCTCGGCTACACCGACCAGGATCTGCTGCTCAATATCGCGCGTGCCAAGTCGGAGGGCGGCGATGTCGTAGGCGGCATGGCGGTCATGCAGGACGCCGTGAAGGCCGAGGAAGCGGCCGGCAAGAAAGCGCCCGAGCCGTGGTACCGCTATGCCATTTCGCGCCTGTTCAAGGCCGGCGACATGGCCGGCACCGACGCCTGGACCCGCGCCTGGCTCGGCGCATACGGCACCAAGGAGAATTGGCGTTCGGCGATCTACACCTTCGGCTTCAACGGGGCGGGCGCCAAGCGCCTGACCGATCGCCAGCGTGTCGATCTCTATCGCCTGATGAAGGCCTCGGGCAGCCTAGCCGGCGCGCGCGAGTGGATGGATTACGCCGCGTATGCCAAGCGCATCGGCCTGCCCAACGAGGCCCAGACGGTGATCACCGAAGGCCGTACCGCCAAGGTCATCCTGGCGGTGGATGCTGAGGCAGATCAGGTGTTGCGCGAAGCAAAGGCATCGATCGCTGCCGACAAGCCGCTGGCGACGCAGGAAAAGCTCGCCGCCGCCGCGGCCAGGGGCGATCTCGCGTCGCAGGCAGGCGATGCTTATCTCGGCGCCGGCAACTATGCCAAGGCGATCGAAATGTATAAGCTGGCGATCAGCAAGGGCCAGATCGATCTCGACCCGGTCAACCTGCATTTCGGCATCGCACTGGCGCTCAGCGGCAATAAGGCCGACGCGCAAGCAGCGTTCGCCGCGGTTAAGACCTCGCCGAACAGCGATATCGCCAAGCTGTGGACGACCTGGCTGATCTCGCCGCCCACGGCGTAAAGCCGGCCAAGACATCGCAAGACGTAAAAAGGGGGGCGGCCGATCGGTCGTCCCTTTTTTTCGTCTGCTCGACACGATCCGGGCGGCCCGCGCGCCGTGTCAAATTTGCCACTAACCCGCCTCTTGGCACCAATCGACGCCGCTGAAGCATCGAACGACAGTGCGCGTCACCAACGGCATCTTCCGATCCAGTCTATTGGCGAGCAACCCTTTTCTCCGGTGTTACGAACATATCGGGGGCTCTCCATGAAGATCGACCATCTCTTTACCGCGACCGCAATGGCGGGCGTTCTGACCTGCCTCGCCGGTCCGGCCTTTGCCCAGGCGGCCGGTAATCCGGTTGCCGCGACGCAAAATCTGGCCGCGCCCGACCCTGCTGACGCGCCGGCCGAAACGGCAGTGGATGTCGTCGTCACCGGCTCGCGTATCGCGCGGCCCAACGACAATTCCACCGTTCCGGTGACGACCCTCACCGCGGCCGAACTCCAGCAGACTGGCAATATCTCGACCGGTGACGTGCTCAACGACCTGCCCGCGCTGCGCAGCACCTTCAGTCAGGCCAATTCGACACGCTTTCTCGGCACGGCGGGTTTGAACATGCTCGATCTGCGCGGGCTCGGCACGCAGCGCACGCTCGTGCTCGTCAACGGCCGGCGGCATGTCGGCACGGACATCCTTGCCAATGCGGTGACTCCCGACATCAATACTTTCCCGACCGACCTGATCGAGCGGGTCGACGTGGTGACCGGCGGCGACTCCGCGATCTACGGGTCGGACGCGATCGCAGGCGTGGTCAACTTCGTGCTCAAGGATCATTTCGCCGGGCTGCAACTCCATGCTCAAGGCGGCATGGGCGAGCGTGGCGACGCCGGCAGCTATTATGCCAGTGCGCTCGTTGGTCGCAATTTCGCCGGCGGGCGCGGCAATATCGCGCTCGACGTGGAGTATGCACGGCAGAACAGCCTCTACGGCTCGCAGCGTGCTTATCTTGCGCAGAATGACGGCTTCGTCACGGTCGATACCGATCCGGCGGGAACCCCCAATGGCAGTGATGGCAATCCCGACTCGGTGTTCTTTCGTGACATCCATAGCGCGACGATTGCCAATGGTGGCCTGATCGCCTTTGCCAGCCCGACCGGCGCGTGCGGTCGCGACAGCCAGCTACAGGCCAATGGCCGCGGCCGCGCCTTCACCTGCAACTATCTGTTCCAGTCGGATGGCACGCTCGCCGCCGAAACCGGCACGCGTGTCGGCCTGTCATCGGGTAGCGACACGGCGCCGACCGCGACGCCGGGCGGCGCGTTCATCGGCGGCAATGGCAGCACGCGGCGCGAAGGCAAGCTGGTCCAGGTCCAGCCGCAGCTTACCCGTTACGCGGCCAATCTGATCGGTCATTTCGACGTGTCGGAGGCGTTCGTACCGTTCTTCGAAGCCAAATATGTCCGCACCGACTCGCTCGGCAGCGGCGGCAGCGGCCCGGCCTTCATCACCGGGACCACCACCGGGCAGATCGTCGACACCGGCACCACCACCTTCGAGCGCCCGCGCCTCGACAACCCGTTCCTCAGCGCCCAGGCGCGCCAGGTCATTACCGACGGGCTGATCGCCGCCGGCACCGATCCCGCGACGATCACCGGTGCGACGCGATTCTCGCTGCGTGAGAACCTGCTCCAGCTCGGCGCACGCACCGAGCGGGCGCGGCGGGAGACGTACCGCGCGGTTGTCGGCGCGCGGGGTCGGTTCAACGACGACTGGCATTATGAGGCGTCGATCAATTATGGCGAGTTCCACGAACAGACCCGTATCCTCGGCAACCTCAACCTCCAGCGCTTCCTGCTCGGCATGGATGCCGTGCGCAACGCGGCGGGCCAGATCGTCTGCGGATCACAGGTCGATGTGACCCGCGCGGGGCATGACGCCGCCGGCAACCCGGCAGTGCTCGCCGCCGATATCGCGGCGTGTCAGCCGGTCAACCTGTTCGGCGACGGTAATATCACGCAGGCGGCGAAGAACTATGTGCTGCAGGACACGGTGTCGCGCGGCAAGATCACCCAGTTCGTCATGTCAGCCTTTATCTCGGGGGATTCGAGCAAGTGGTTCAACCTGCCCGGCGGGCCCGTCGGCGTTGCGATCGGCGGCGAATATCGGCGCGAGAAGGTGTGCTTCCAGCAAGACCCGCTCGTCCAGAAGGGTTACACCTTCTACAACGCGATCAACACGCTCGACCCGCCATCCTTCGCCGTGAAGGAGGCCTATGCCGAGCTGCGCCTGCCGATCCTCAAGGACAGCTTCATCAAGGAACTGACGATCTCCGGCGCCGGCCGTGTGGCCAACTACAAGGGTTCGACCGGCACGGTCTATTCCTACAATGGCGGCGTGGATTTCGCGCCGATTCCCGATATCCGTTTCCGCGCCAACTATTCGCGTGCCGTGCGGGCACCCAACCTGACCGATCTGTTCACGCCGCAATCGCAGAATTTCGCGACGGTTACCGACCCGTGCTCGGCTGACAATCTCGGTCGCGGCACGCAATATCCGCGCCGAACTGCGCCGCCGCCGGCCGGCCGTCCACCTACAACTATGTCTATGCCTCGTCACTGGGGCTGCTGAGCGGCGGCAATCCCAATCTGAAGGAGGAAACGTCCGACTCATATACCTATGGCGCGGTGGTGCAGCCGCGTTTCGTGCCGGGGCTGACGCTGTCGGTCGATTATTACAACATCAAGGTCAACAACGTCATCACCACGCCGACCGCGCAGCAGATCATCAACACCTGCTACGATTCACCGACCGCCGGCAATCAGTTCTGCTCGCTGTTCCAGCGTGCAGGGGCGGGCGGCGGGCCGAACGGCGAAGAACCGTTCCGCATCATCGAGAACAGCCTGCATCAGACCCTTTTCAACTACGCCAAGCTGCAGACGCGCGGGATCGACGTCGATGTGAACTACCGCCACCGCCTCGGCGGGATCATGATCAACTCGCACCTGGTCTATACCCATTCGCTGCAGGCGGACTCCTTCGTCGATCCGACCCAGCCCGGCTTCGCCGACACCGTCAATGGTGAGCTCGGCAACCCGAAGGACGCGTTCAACTGGAACATCGGTTTCGACACCGGCCGGTTCTTCGCCAGCTACCAGATGCGGTACCTGTCATCGATGGTGCTGACACTCTATGAGAACCAGAACAGTTTCCAGGGGCGGCCGCCGCAGAACGCCGACGAAGCCGATATCCTCGCTTTCCCATCCGTGTTTTATCATGACGTCCGCTTCGGGGTGAATTTCGCTCATGGCTCGAACTTCTACTTCGGCATCGACAATCTTATGGACAAGCGCCCACCGCTGGCATCGACCGCGATCGGCGGTGGATCGGGCATCTATGAGTCGATCGGGCGACGCTTCTACGCCGGCATCACCGCAAAGTTCTGAACCACGAGAACGGGGCAGCCGGCGCATCTCGCCGGCTGCCCCGACCCGTCTGTAAGCCCGCGCGCCGCAACCTCGCCGGGTCGCGATTCGCACGGCCGGCAAGATAATTGCAGCGTTCGGCGGCATGGTCGGCGCATCGGCGACGCGAATGACAGCACAGACGTCATCGACGACCGCAACCGACAATTATCCGATCAGGCGGTTGGGAGTAGACCGGTGACGATGACTGAAGATGCGCCGAGCCCGTCAGAGATCCGGCGCCTGTTGTGGCGTGCTGGCGGCTGGGTCGTTGCGCTGTTCTGGCTGGTGCAGCTGGTGGAGTTGAGCCTCACTTCGTTTGTCGAGGGCACGCAACGTTCGCTCGGCTTGCTCGCCCCACGCATCCTCATCGTCGTTGCCGGGATGATTCTCAGCGTGCCCGTGATCGAGGTGGCCGCGCTTGGTACCGGGGGGGCGTTCGGCCGGCGCCTTCTGGCGACCGTCTTCACCGCGCTGGCAATGTGCATCGCTCTGATGGCGGTCGACTATATGGTCTATTTCATCCCGTTCCCTGCCGGGCGGTTGGCGTTCGACCTGACCGAGTTCGTCTATAGCGGCTTTGGCTGGTCGTGGTTCTGTCTCGGCCTCGCCGGCGCGGTCGTCGCCTTGTCGTACAGCGTCGAGATACGTGATCGCGAACGCCGGCTGGCGCTATTGTCGGTCGAGGCGCGCGACGCACGGCTCGCGGCATTGCGCTATCAGCTCAACCCGCATTTCCTGTTCAACACGCTCAATTCGATCGCGGCGCTGATCGATGGTGGGGAGAAGGAACCCGCCGAGACGATGGTCGTCAATTTGGCGGAGTTCCTGCGCGCGACACTGGAGCTGGACCCGGTGATCGACATCAGATTGTCGCGCGAGGTCGAACTCCAGGCTTTATATCTGTCCATCGAGGAGACACGTTTTCCCGCCCGGTTGCGCACGCATTATGCCGTCGACGATGCGGTGGCCGGCGCGCTCGTGCCGGCGCTTATCACCCAGCCGATCGTCGAGAATGCGATCCGGCACGCGGTCGCGCGCAGTTCGGTGCCGGTGACGGTCACGATCGCCGCCATCGCCATGCACGGGCGACTGCGCCTGACAATCGCCGATGATGGTCGTGGGAAGGGCGATGCGATGCCGGGCACGGGGGTCGGCATGGCCAATGTTCGCGCGCGGCTGGAAAATCGTTTCGGACGGGCACAGTCGCTTGATGCAGTGCGCGATGCGGCCGGTTTCCGGGTCGTGCTCGAGCTCCCGCTGCGGTTCGCCGCATGACCGCGCTTCGCCTCCTGCTGTGCGACGATGAGCCGCTGGCGGTGCGCCGCCTGACCGCGATGCTGGAGGAGATCCCGGATATTGCAGTCGTGGCCAGCACCACCGACGCGCGGGAGGCGGTCGATCTGGTGCGCGGCACCATGCCGGACCTTTTGCTGCTGGATATCAAGATGCCCGATATCGACGGCTTCGACATCGTCGAGGCAGTGGCCAAACTGGGCGGGACGGGTGCGACGGTGCCGTTGGTTGCCTTCGTCACCGCCTATCGCAAGTTCGCGCCGCAGGCGTTCGAGACCGGCGCGATTGATTTCCTGCCCAAGCCGGTCCGGTTGAATCGGCTCGAAACGATGCTGGCACGCGCGCGCCACGCGATCGAGGGGCGCCAGGCCGCGCGGCGGCTGGTCGAGCTCGAGGCGATGCTCGATGCGCTGCGTGCCAATCATTTGCCGGCGCGCGATGCGCATGTCTGGGTGCCGCGACGCGGCGAAGTGGTGCGGATCGACCTCGATCGCACCGACCGCATCGTCGCCGAAGGGGCCTATGTCCGCCTCCATGTGGAGGAAAACTCCTATCTGCACCGTGCGCCGATCGGGGAAATCGAGAGCCAGCTTGACCCGTCACGTTTCCTGCGCGTGCATCGTTCGCACATCGTGCGGGTCGATCATGTCGCCGCGATCCGCCGTACCATCCACGGCGCGGGCGAGCTTGTGCTGCGCAATGGGCAGCGCGTGCCGCTCGGTCGCAAATATTCACGCGACGCCCGCCGCCGGTTGATGGCCTTTGCCGGGGCGCGCTGATCGCTCCGGCGCGGTCGTTGGGGCCGTGTCCGGTGCGTTCGTGATGCTCTGCCGCCCGTTCGTCGCGGAGCAATTTCAGCCGCTGTCACACTGTCTTATCGCCACAATACGGAGGCGATGATGGTCCAGGCGATAACAGGTGAATTGTCGGCGGAAAACGCCGGCGGTGAATGGCAAGGGCGACAGACGCAGGAGCGGATCTCGTCGCATCGCCATCCCGTGGTGCCATCGGTCGCGCCCGACCGGGTCGCGCTCGATGCGCCATGCCGGTGCCCGAACTGCGGCAGCGCGGTCGATCCGTTCGAAACACTGGCGATCAAGCGCGGCGCACTGATCGTCACGCGCGAGCCCTATGCGGTGACATGGCGCGGCCGGCCGGTCCGCCTGTCGCCGACAGAGACCCATATCCTGGCGACGGTGGCGGTACGCGGCCGGGCTTCTTTCGCGGCGATCGACGAGGCGTTGCTGGAGTTCGGCGCCAGCCCGGGCATCCGCGCCGTGCTGATGCTGCGCATCCGCCGCAAGTTTCTCGCCATGGGGGCGAGCGACCCGTTCGAGCGGGTCGGCAATGCCGGGGTCAGGCTCGTCATCGATGCGGACGAGGATGCGTCGCGTTCGACGATCATCGGCCTGCGCGCGACGGTCTCGGTACCGGGCATGAGCGGAGCGAGCGCTCCGCGCTGAGCGCTGAAAAGCGTGTCATTCGGGGAACATACCGTGATGGTTTCACCAACGGCGTGCAGGGCGGCATCAACGACAGCGCGGCGGTATTTACGCGCTGGGCGGCCAACCTCATCCCCATCGCAATATTCCGAATGGACGGAATAGCCCGAACCCGTGGCGAGAGCGCCGCGGGACGGGCGAGGAGGAGAAAACACATGATCCATGTTCCTGACTTTGCGCGCCGGCGATTGCTCGCTGGTGGTTCGCTGATGCCGCTCGCCCTGCTTGGCGCCGGCCTGGTCGCGCCGGTGGCGGCGTCCGCGCAACAGACCGCGGCCTTGCCGGCGGACGGCGCCCAGCCGGCGCCGGCCGAAGACGTTGTGGTGACCGGCTCGCTGCTGCGCCGCACCAATACCGAGACGCCATCGCCGGTCACCGTGCTGACAGCGGATGGCCTGGAAAAGGGCGGCATCACCAATATCAGCGACGCGATCCGGTCGGTGTCGGCCGACAGCGCCGGTTCGATTGCGACGGGCTTCCAGAACGGCTTCAGCGCTGGCGGTTCAGCGGTGTCGCTGCGAGGCCTCGGCGTGTCGTCGACACTGACGCTGATCGACGGCCTGCGCAGCGCCAATTTCCCGCTCAGCGATGACGGGCACAACGCCTATACCGATCTTAACTCAGTGCCGTTCAGCACGCTCGAGCGGATCGAAGTGCTCAAGGACGGCGCCTCGTCGAGCTATGGCGCAGACGCGATCGGTGGCGTGGTCAATCTGATCACGCGCCAGCATTTCACCGGCATCGACGGCAATGTCGAAGGCGGGGTGAGCGAGCATGGCGATGCCGCGCGCTACCGCGCCAACCTGACCGCTGGTTATGGCGACTTTGCCTCGAAAGGCTGGAATTTTTACGTCAACGGCGAATATCAGCGCGACACGCCGGTGTTCGCCAAGGACCGGGCGTTCCCATACAACACCTATGATCTCAGCTCGATCGGCGGTCTCGACCAGAACACCCAGGACAGTTCGCTGGTCGTGGCGACGACCAACGCGGTCGTCGTCCGTACCACCCAGTCCGACCTCAACAACCCGCTGAGCGGCGGCCTCGGCGCTCCGCTGACGAGCGCCTATACGAGCCTCAATCTCAACTGCCCCAACGGCACGTTCAGCGTCACCACTGGCGCGGCGCAGGGCACCGGATGCAAGCACGACAACGCCTATGAATTCAACCAGATCGCGCCAAAGCAGGAACGCTATTCGGTCAGCGGCCGGCTGAGCGTGCGGCTGGGCGACAATATCGACGCTTATGTCACGGGGAGCTATTCCCATAACGATGTGATCATCGACAGCACCGGCGCCACGTCGAACCCCAGCGGCACGACCGGTTCTCGTCCCATCCGCAATACCCAGCCGTTCGGCGCGTCGCCGGCACTGGCGTCGAGCAATCCGGGTATCGTGCTGCCGGTCTATGTCTGCTCGGCGGGCGTGAATTGTTCGACAGCGGGTGATCGCCGCCTCAATCCTAACAACCCTTATGCCGCTGCGTTCGCCAACGATCCGGGGAACGGCGCCGCGCGGATCTATTATCTGTTCGGTGACATCCCGTTCGGCAGCGAGCGCAAATATGACGTGCTGCGCGGCACCGCCGGCGTCCACGGCAGCTTTGGCGACGGTTTCGACTTCCGCGTCGACGCAGTCGCGGTCGAAACCAAGCTGACGCTGATCCAGCATGGCTGGCCCAACATCGCCGGCCTGCTCAAGGCGATCAACACCGGCAGCTATAATTTCGTCAATCCGTCGCTCAACAGCGAGGCGGTGCGGCAACAGGTCACGCCGGACATCACCACGCCGTCCTACTCCTCGCTTTATTCGCTCGACGCCTCGATCAGCAAAAAGGTGGCCCAGTTGCCGGGCGGTGCTTTGCAGGTGCTGATCGGCGGGCAGATCCGGCGCGAGCAGCTGACCAACAACAACCAGAACGCGAATCTCGCCACCTATGGCCTGACCACCTCGTCGGCGTTCGGCAAGCACACCGTTTCTGCCGCCTTCTTTGAGATCCAGGCGCCGATCCTCGATCAGCTGGAGGTCAATGCGTCGGGCCGCTACGATCATTATTCGGAAGGGTTCAGCCACTTCTCGCCCAAGATCGGCTTCAAGTTCACGCCGATCCGCGAACTGGCAATCCGCGGCACCTTCGCCAAGGGTTTCCGCGCGCCGAACTTCGCAGAGAACAACCCGGCCAGCTCGTTCGCCGGTTTCTCGACCGTTACGCCACCGTGCAGCTTCGTGCTGGCACATGGCGGTACCGGTACGCTGTCGTCCTGTTCGCCGGGCACCAATCCTTATGCCCAGGCCTATTCGGTCGGTCAGGCGCTGTCCGGCAACCCCAATCTCAAGCCGGAAAAATCGCGCAGCTTCACTGGCGGTGTCATCTTCCAGCCGATGCCCTGGCTCAGCCTGACGGTGGACTATTACAATATCCGCAAGACCGACGTGATCGTCACCGCGCCGTTGCTCGCCGACGCGCGTGCCGCCTATTTCGCCGGCACCGCGCCGCCCGCCGGTTATTCGTTCAACACGATCGACGGGCCGGATCCGCTGTTCCCCAACGCGCAGCCGCGCATCCTGATCATCAACGGGCCCTATGTGAACGGCGCGTCGGTGACCACGTCGGGTATCGATTTCGCCGCGACCGCGAAGATTCCGCTGGCGCCGGGGATTCGCTTCACCAGCCGGATCGAGGTGACCGACATCCTGCAATACAACTTCCAGTCGAGCCCCGGCGCGGCGATCCAGCGTTATGTCGGGACGATGGGGCCGTATGAACTGTCGTCGGGCGCGGGCACGCCCAAATGGCGCGGCAACTGGCAGAACACGCTCGACTTCACATGGTTCTCGCTGAGCGCCACGGCCTATTATGTGTCGCACATCAAGAACGTCGCCGCCGCCGAAATCGCACCAGTTGGCGGGTCGATCGACCTGTCCTGCGCGAACAACCTCTACAAGACGGCCAACACCAACAACTTCTGCTATATCAAGAGCTTCATCAACGTCGACGTCAACGCTTCGTTCAAGGTCAATGATCGTTTCAACTTCTATATCAACGTGATGAATGCGTTCGGGGCGCACGCACCGATCGCGCCGTCATCCTATTCGGGCACCAATTACCTGCCGAGCTGGCATTATGCCGGCATCATCGGCCGGTCGTTTGCTTTGGGTGCGAACTTCAAATTCTGAGGTTCTTGATGACCTTCGAGGGGTGGCTTGGCCGGGCCACCCCTTTTTTGTCCCGCGTGCGACGTTCGCACGGCCGGATCGATCGTTCATCCGGTTGCGCTCTTCGCGGCACCGTCCGCTGTGGCAACCCTCCGCCATGGGCAACCAAAGGGGGAAGAGATGCAGATACGAACTTGGGCGGAGGCGGTGCTCGTCGCCGGAACGCTGGATATCCTCAGCGCGTTCGTTTTTTCCGGCATGAAAGGCACCGGGCCGCTGACCGTGCTCGTCGGCGTCGCCACCGGCCCGTTCGGCGATGCGATGGCCAATAGCGGCTGGACCGGCGCGGCTGTCGGCCTCGGCGTGCATTTCGGCATCATGGCCGTGCAGGTCGCGATCTTCATGCTACTCGCCGCGTGGCAACCCGGAATCCTGCAGACCCGCTTGGTCACCGGTGTGCTATATGGCCTGGCGGTCTATGTCGTGATGTACTGGGTTGTGCTGCCGATCCGCTGGCCTGATGCTTTTCCGGCCGGTGCCCTGCGCCACGTTCCGACGGCGTTGTTCTCGCATATCTGCTGTGTCGGCCTGCCGATCGTGCTGATCGTCGCACATGGCGCGGCAGCGCGCGGTGCCGGGTGGATTGCCAATGGGGCAGCAACACAAGGATAAGGGGGCGGTCAGGCCATCCCGCGAAAACGCTGGCGCAGCGACTTGGCGTAGATGCGCCCGACCTTGAGACGGTCGCCCGAGGTCAGCACGACCTCGGGCAAACCGCTCGATCCGCGTACCACCTCGGCAACGCAATCGACGCGGACCAGGGTCGAGCGATGGACCTGGAGAAACTGCCGCGGATCGAGCTTGGCGGCGAGGCCGCGGATCGAATCACGCAACAGATAACTCCGGCCCTCGGTATGCAGCCGGACATAATCCTCCTCGATCGTCGCCCAGTCGATCGATCGCGCCGGCACACGCACGAAGCCGCCGGTGTTGCGGCGGATCCAGAACTCGTTCTCCGGCCGCGGCGCCGGCTCGACATGATGGCTGGCGCGCAATGCGGCGATGACCTGGTGCAGCTCGGCCAGCTGGTCTGCGCCGCTGCGACCGTCGAGTTTCTCGATCGCGCGGTCGAGCGCCAGGCGCAATCGCTCGAACTCGACTGGCTTGAGCAGATAGTCGGTTGCATTGACGTCGAACGCGCGTGTCGCAAACTCGTCGAACGCGGTGATGAAGATCACCGCCGGGACGTGCTCGCCGGACAGCCCCTCGAGCAGGTCGAAGCCGCTTCCATCGCGCATGCGGATATCGAGCAGCAGGATATCGGGCCGTTCCTGCTCGATCAGCTGTAGCGCGGAGGCCCGGCCCGTTGCCTGCCCGACCAGCACATAGGGATCGCCGAGTTCTCCGAGCGCCAGTTGCAGCCGGCGTCGCGCGAGCGGCTCGTCATCGACGATCAGGATCTTCCACTGTCTCATCGTGCCCAGCGCAGCGGCAGCGAGAAGGTGACGGTAAAGCCATGCGGCACACTCGGCCCGGCGGCGAACGAAGCATCGTCGCCGAAGCGCAGCGACAGTCGCTCGCTGACATTGCGGAGCCCGGTGCCGGTGCCGTTGGTCGCGCTCGCGGCCGTTACCGGCACGTCATTATGGACACGCAGCACCAGCTGGTCGCGATCGGCATGCGCGGTGACCGCGATCGTCACCGGCAGCGCGGATCCGGCGACACCGTGCTTGACCGCATTCTCGACCAGCGGCTGCAGGATCAGCGGTGGCACCAGGGCATCCTTGACGTTGTCGGTGCCGGTCAGGTCGAAATTCATGTCGGGGAAACGCACCTTCTCGATTTCGAGATAGAGGCGCTGCAGCGCGATCTCCTCCGCCAGCGTGATATCCTCGAGCGGGTCGACTGCCAGGCCAGCACGGAAGAATGCCGCCAGCCGCACGACCATCGCCTCCGCCTCATCGGTGCGGCGATCGAGGATCAGTGACGAGATCGAGTTCAATGTGTTGAAGAAGAAGTGTGGGCTGATCTGGTTCCGCAGCGCGCGCATCTGCGCGACATGGGCGTGGCGCTGCAGTTCGATCCAGCGCCGTTCCTGTTGGCGCGCGGTGAAATTGTAGCGGATCGCGAGGTACATCGCGGTCCAGCCGAAAAACAGCCAGACCCAATAGAGCACCGCCAGGATGATCTGGCTGGGCGTGTTCTGCGCCTTGGCCACCGAGGGCAATACCCAGCCGATCGCCAGTGCGTTGACCCAGGTGAAACCGTCCGCGACGACGACGATCAAGACCGCGCCGGCAATCAGCCTGAGCCGCAGCGAACGATGCTCCAGTCGGTCGAGGATCAGATGGATGATGAAGCAGAACAGGCAGCCGACAAGGCAGGTTGCCAGCCGCATGACGATGACGACGTCGAGGCTCGGCATGTGGTCGAGCACATTGCGCAGCGTCGAGACGCTGAAGCTCGACAGCCACAGCAAGGCGGTCGCGAGCAGTACAGCGCGGCGCCAGTCGCTCCAGCGTGTATCCTCGGGCGTCGGTTCGGCCGGAAACGCAACGTAAGTGAAATCGCCTTCCTGCAAACCGCGCCCCTGCAAATGTAAGGCATGACCATAGCGCGAAACGGCGAAGAAAAGACCAACGTTCCACCCCATCAGATCGACGTTGGGAGGGAAGATCGCCCTAACGGTTCGGCCTTGGGGCGTTTCGCCCGCATGATCGATCGTTCGGCGGCAGCCCCATCGTTCGACGGCGTAGCCGCGACGTTGGTCCGCCGGCCCGGTGAATTCGTGGCCCGGTGCGCGCTTAGTCGTTCCTGAGGATGAGGGAACTGCCAGCCATGCTGATCGATGCACGCTCTTGCGCACTGGCCGTCGCGCTGTTGGCGATCGGCATCACCCCGGCCGCGCTTGCCGTTCGTACCGCCGCCTCGGGCAAGCCGCGCGCGCCGCTGACATCGCCGCGATCGCCAATGTGCGGTTGGTGTTTCCGGCATTTGACCTCGGACGGTCCGCCCACGCTTCCTGCAGCGACGGCGCCGGACGCCGATATCGCAGCGCCTACATCTCGCCGTCGTCGCGCATCATCCTGCTGATTACGTCAGCACATGCCGGTGGCGGCTGGGTCAGTCCGCCGAAACGGGCACCCCGGGCAACGCCTTGGCGGTGCGGATGGTGAGCGAAGTCTTGACGCTGGCAACATTGGGCGCCGGCGTAAGATGCGTCATGAGGATTTCCTGAAAGCTCTTCAGGTCGCTGGCCACGATCTTGAGGATGAAGTCGATCTCGCCGTTGAGCATATGGCATTCGCGCACTTCGGGAATCGTCGCGACATGATCCTCGAACGCAGCGAGATCATGCTCGGCCTGGCTGCGCAGGCTGACCATGGCGAACACCGTAATCGGGTAACCCATCGTCGCCGCATCGAGTTCGGCATGATAGCCGCGGATCACGCCGCGATCCTCCAGCGCACGGACCCGGCGCAGGCAGGGCGGGGCGGTCAGCCCGACCCGTTCGGCCAGGTCGACATTGGTCATTCGCCCGTCGCCCTGTAGCAATTCGAGAATTCGGCGGTCGATCATGTCGAAGGCCATTGCGTCACGCTCCCCCGCGTCGCTTCTTTCCAGTCGAAGCGCGCTCGTTCAGCATAAGATAATTGCTGGCGAACGCAATTGTCCCACATTGCGACGTGCCAAAAAGATGTGTTCCGGCCGGGCCTTGGGTCGGTTAAGAAATTGTTACGACGCGGCTCCCCCGCAGTCGGCCGGGGATGTCGCAACGGTGCGCTTCGATGACAGTCTGGAAACGGTGCTCGCGGCGGACATGTCGTCCACGTTCGGCGCGCAGTCGGCCTGGCGGCAGCTGGTCGATCTGATCGGCCGTCGCCGCGTGCCCGCGTCGCCCGCGGCGATCGCGCGGCTGCGGGCGATTCGCCCGATGGTCGCCCCGCCGGTGCGCGCGGCGAGCGCGCGTGCCATTGCCCAGGCCGATCCGCCCGCCGCTTTGGTCCGGTTGTTCGCCGATGACGAGATCTCGATCGCCGCGCCGGTGCTGCGCATGGCCTCGATCGAATCGCATGAATGGGTCGCGATGCTGCCGGGAATGTCACCGGCGACGCGTTCCGTGCTGCGTCATCGCCGCGATCTCGCACCCGATGTCCTGCGCGCGCTGGAAAGTTTCGGCAGCGTGGATTTCGTGCTGTCGAGCTCGGTGCCGCCTGTTGCCGTCGAGGTGCCATTGCGCGTGGCCGACGATATGGCAGAGCTGGCCTCCCTTGCTGCCGACGAAGGCGAGGCGGTTTCGGAGCCGCTCGCCATCGACTGGACCGAGGTCATCGCGCCGATCGCCGTCGCGCCCGTCACGGCAGCGCCGGTGGAGCCGGTTGCCGAGCCGGCCGTGGCGCACGTGCCGTGGCGGATTTTCACCGATCATGCGCGCGCGGCTGAGGCGGTTGTTGCACCGGCTGCCGTCGAATCGGCAACCGAACAAGCTCTGGCCGAGGAGCCGGCGCCACCGCCGCTTGCGGAACAGGCCGTGCCCGACGCGCCGACCGAAGCGCCCGACCTTCCCGACGATGTGGCGATTCTCTCGCCGCCCGCGACGAGTTTCGTTTCCTTCTCCAGCGTTGCGCTCGGGCTCCCGGTCGTGGCCGAAGCGCTGCGCCAGTCAGGTGAAGGCGCGACCACCGAACCGGTCGACACGACGGCGCGCGAGCCGGAACCGGAACCGGAACCGGAACAGGTGATGGAGATGCCGGCCGAGCCGGTACCGGCCGAAACGGTGGAGCCGCCAGCCCCCGTCGTTGCGCAGATCGTGCCGCCGCTGCCCCCGCCCGAGGCTGCCGCGGGCACTTTCCAGATCGCTGAGCTTGTCGCACGCATCGACGCCTATCAGCGCCAGCGCGAGGAAGCGCCGGCCTTGCCGTTGCCGAGCACCGGGCCGGAAATGCAGCCCGAACTGTTCGTGCTCGATCATGCCCCGGCCGAATCCTTCCGCTTCGAAACCGATGCGGTCGGCGTGGTGCGCTGGATCGAGGGCGCCGCGCGCGCGCCGCTGATCGGCTTGTCGCTCGATCTCGCGGCATTGCCCAGCGGCTCGCGCGTCGATGGCGTCGCCGCCGGCGCCTTCCGCCGCCGCGCCGGCTTCACCAACGCTCGCCTGGTCGTCGAAGGCCAGTCCGATGCGGCCGGCCAGTGGCGTATCACCGGCTTGCCCGTGTTCGACCGCGCCAGTGGCCGCTTCACCGGCTATCGCGGCTCCGCGCGGCGCCCGCGCGCCGATGAGATGGCCGAGCCGGCACGCGAGGGGCGCAACCCGGCATCCGACGCGCTGCGCCAGCTGGTGCATGAACTACGCACGCCGGCCAATGCCATTGCCGGCTTTGCCGAGATGATCGAATCGCAACTGCTCGGCCCGGTGCCGCAGCCCTACCGCGTGCATGCCGCGACGATCCGCAACCAGACACATGATCTGCTCGGCGCGATCGACGATATCGATATGGCGGCGCGGATCGAATCCGACGCGCTGGACCTGCGCCCCGGCGACGTGCCGGTCGCGCCCATGCTGGCGCGGATCGCCGACGATCTCGCCCCGCTTGCCCATCTGCGCCGCGCCGAGCTGGCGATCGACGCCGGTGCCGACGGAATCGCCATCGCCGGCGACGACCGCGCGGTCGAGCGCCTGATCGCGCGGCTGATGGCGACCCTGGTTTCGTCCGGTAGCCCCGATGAACGCATCGCCGTGGTCGCGCGTGGCGAAGGCGACCGCACCGTCGCGCTCGCCTTCGACCGGCCGCGCGCGCTCGGCGCCTACGCCGAGGAGCGCCTGCTCACCATCGATGCCGAGGTCGAGGCCGAGCGCGAAGGCGCGCCCCTGCTCGGCACCGGTTTCGCACTCCGCCTGGCGCGCAATCTCGCGACCGAGCTCGGCGGGAGCCTAACGATCGGCGAGGATAACTTGACTTTGCGGCTCCCGGCCGCCTTCCTGCCGCATGTGGAGCAGGTTTCCTCCAGCTGACCGTGGCGCCGATGACCACGCCTGAGCCGGGGTACGTCGTACCGCCGCCCGATCCCTGCGATCTCGTCACCTGGCCGGAGGGTTTCGGCACGCGTTTCACCGTGTTCGTCGACACTGAGGAGGAGTTCGACTGGCATGCGCCGCTGACCCGCGACGCGCACGGCGTATCGGCCATTGCCGCCATGCCCGAGGCACATCGCCGCTTCGCCGATCATGGCGTGCCGCTGATCTTCATGGTCGATTATCCCATCGCGACCGACGCCCGCGCGATCGACATCCTGCGCGGCGCGCTGGCCGACGGCGTATCGGCGGTGGGCACGCAGCTCCATGCCTGGGTCAACCCGCCGTTCGACGAGGTGCTGACACCCGCCAACAGCTATGCCGGCAATCTTCCGGCCGCACTCGAAGCCGCCAAGCTCGACGCGTTGACTGGCGCGATCACGACCGCGTTCGGCGCCGCACCGCGAGCCTATCGCGCCGGGCGCTATGGCATCGGTCCGGCGACCGCGGCGCTGCTCGTCGCGCGGGGCTACCGCCTCGATAGCTCGATGCGTGCGCGCTACAGCTATGTCGCCGATGGCGGGCCTGATTTCCGCGCCATCGGCAATCACGCCTTTCGCATCGGCGATCTGGTCGAGCTGCCGCTAACCACGGCGTTCACGGGCTTGGCAACGCGTGGTGGCAGCGGCTTGTACGAACGTCTCGGCATGGTGCCGAAGGGCAGAGGGCTATTCGCCCGTGCCGGCCTGTTGTCGCGCGTCGCGCTCACGCCTGAGGACATGCCGCTCGACGATGCGCTCGAAGCGATCGCAGTGGCGCTCGGCGAGGGCGTGCGCGTGCTCAACTTCTCGTTCCACTCGCCGTCGCTCGTCCCGGGCCATACGCCCTATGTCCGCGACAACGCCGATCTCGCCGCCTTTCATCACTGGTGGGACCGGGTGATCGACGATCTCGCCGGCCGTGGCGTGCGCGCCGCATCGCTCGACGAACTGATCGCGGCAAGCGGAGCCTTGCCACCGGCGCCGGGCATCAGCTAACGCGCTGCGACGCGCGGAGGGGCCTGTAGCTCAACTGGTTAGAGCTGGCCGCTCATAACGGCTAGGTTGCGGGTTCAAGTCCTGCCGGGCCCACCAGCGTTGCATTCCAAGACATGGATGTAGTATCTAGAAACCTTTGTTTATCAAGGGTTTCTAGACCTATCTTCGTCCATATCTTCTCAAGAGAGATCACGGCTTCTCGCCGAATCTGGGGGTATCGCTGGGGGTATCGGACTCCGATTTGGGGTATCGATGACTCTGACCATCGCCGAAGTGAAAAACGCCAAACCGAACGAGAAAAATTACAAACTTGCCGATTCGGGAGGACTCTTCCTTCTCGTCACAAAAAACGCCGCAAAATCCTGGCGCTACAAATATCGTTTTGGCGTGAAGGAAAAGCTCCTCACGCTCGGGCTCTATCCCGATGTTGGCTTGGTCGGCGCGCGCGAGCTGCGGGATGAAGCACGCAAGCTGGTCCGTGCAGGAAGAGATCCTGCGCTCGAAGCCCAAAAGAAGCGCGACGCCGAGATTGACGCTGCGAACGCGACGTTCCGCAAGCAGGCTGAGGAGTGGATGGCGGATCAGGCCCCGGTTTGGTCGACCTCCCATGCGGTTCGGGTCCGCAATCGGATCGAACGTGATCTCTACCCGATGTTCGGCCACCGCCCGATCGGCGACGTGGACAGCTCCGTCGTGCTCAGGGCTTTGCGAAAAATCGAGGCGAGGGGCTCTATCGAGACGGCCAAGCGAGTCAGAGGATATGCCTTCGCGATCTTCAAAAGAGCCAAGGCGGAGCGCCTGGTTTCGATGAACACCGTGATGGAAATCGATGAGATCAAGGACGCCCTCAAACCGTCTCGGCCAGGGGTGAAACAGCCTGCGCTGACCACGTTACCCGAGTTGCTTGAGCTTCAACTGGCGGTCGATTGGTCGACGGCCAACACGATCACGAAACTGGCATCCCGCTTGAAAGCGCTCACTCTGGTGCGGATCGGCGTCCTGCGCACGGCAACCTGGCCCGAATTCGGTGGAATCGATTGGGACGATCCGGACGCCATCTGTGACAAGGCGGTGTGGAGTATCTCAGCGGAGCGTATGAAACTCGAGGTCGAGGACAAGGGCAACGAGGCCTTCGGTCACGATGTTCACGTGTCCCGCCAGGCCGTGGAGACGTTGAGGGCGTTGCGGATGCTCACTTGCACAGGCGCCCTGCTTTTTCCCAGTACGAAGTCCTGGCGCGAACCGATGACGGACGCGACGCTGAGTTCATTGTACAAGCGCATGGCAGGCGGGCGCTATAAGGGCCGCATGGTGCCACATGGGTGGCGGTCCGCCTTCTCAACGATCATGAACGAGCGTGCCGCCGAGCTTGAACGGGACGCCGACCGCATGATCATCGACATGATGCTCGCGCACGTTCCTGAGGGTATTTCTGCATCTGAATGGGCATATAACCGAGCGCGTTATCGAAAGCCCCAAGCTGCGCTTTACCAAGTGTGGGCTGATCTGATCTCCGACGGTCTTCCGGGCCCATTCTCGCTGATCGTTCAGGGCGAGCGATAGTTGAGGGGATCGGCCACGAAGTCATCAATGTCGCTCTCGTACCAACCCACCGATCGAGGGCCGATCCGCTCCTTCTTGGGAAAGGTTCCGTCTGCTTCTCGGCGATAGATAGTCGCGACTGAGAGACCTGTCCGCGCGATGACGAGCTTAATGCGCAGGAGACGATCTCTTCGGCGATCTTTCGCCGGCAGCGCTGTGGTGGAGATAACATGAGCCGGGTGAGGGAGCACGTCCGGGGACGTTGTGGGAACTGTCATTGTGCAGGATTCCTTAGACAAGGAGTCTGCCCGCCAAGCCACATTATGCGCTGCTAGGGATCTAGCTTCAAGTTGCCGCGCCAACCCTCAAGATCTCTTCGCTTGTGCTGGCATGCGACGCCGCAAGCCGTTTGCCAAGACTGTCCGCCCCGCCAGCATCGCTCCGATATACATGCCGCCGATGGTGATTTCGGTTTCCAGGCGATCACGCCGTGGCGCAAACATGTAACGGCGGCCGGCCTTTGCGGTGTTCTCGAGGCCCGGCGTGGAAAAGCCGAGGAAGTCGGCCATCTCGCGATCGAACGCGACACAGGTCGTACGAACAGGCGCCCAGCCTCTGCTGGATTTGATCCACGACCGAAAGCGTCCTGACGTCCGCCCGCGCGGTCGACCATACCGCCAAGATCTTATCGACACCCCGGCGGTCTGACTGCGCGGCCGGCTGCGGCCGGGACAAAAAAGCCACTTTCCGCTTAGTCGGCGCAACATCCGCCAAGAACGCGCCGCCCCGCATCTTCTAGTCTCCGCGGCGCACCGA
>NZ_JAQGLG010000234.1 GCF_028292965.1 Sphingomonas bacterium
CTCCCCGTCATCCTCGCTTATGCCCGCGGCAACCCCGACGATCGCATCTTCTGGAAGGCGGCGATGGAAGGCCACCGCGCCCGCGACGAGGATTTCACGCACGCCGTCTCGCTGATCCGCGCCAGTCATGCGGTCGACGACACGCTGGCCCGCGCCCGCCATTACGGCCAGCGAGCGATCGATGCGCTGGGGCCCTTCCCCTCGGGCCAGGCCAAGGACGCGATGGTCGAGGCGGTCGAGTTCGCGGTGGCGCGGGCTTACTGAGCCGCGACTACCCCCGTTCCTGCACCTGCGCGACCGGTGCGCGGCTCGGCCGCAATGCGACCACCAGCACGCCGAGCAAGGCCAGCGCCGCCCCCATGATCATCCGCCCGCCAAGCTGATCGCCGGTGATCAGCACGCCCAGCGCGATGGTGACGAGCGGCGTCATCAAGGTCAGCGGCGCCAGCAACGTCGCCTCATAGCGGCCGATCAGCCCGTAATAAGCGGTATGCGCGAACACCGAGACGACCAGCGCGGCGAACAGCATCGCCGCGACGAACGGCCAGCCCGCCGCCAGCGCGCTCGACCATTGGCCATGCTCGATCAGCGCCGAGCCGATCGTCAGCGGCACGAACGACGACAGCCCGACCCAGGCCTGGAAACGCAGCGGCGCGACATTGTCCATCTGCTTCATCAGGACCGCGCCGAGCGAGCCGGTAAAGGCACAGGCCAGTACGAACCACAGCCCGACCGACAGCGTGACGCCCTTCGGGCTCCAGATCACCAGCACGACACCGACCAGCGTCAGCGCGATGCCGAGCCAGCGCCGCCAGTGGATTCGCTCGCCCCGCATCACGATCGACAACAGGGTGGTCATCGGCAGGCCGGCCTGCACGACGATTGCCGCGGCGGAGGGCGAGGCGGTCTGCAACCCGACGAACAGCAGGGCGAAATTACCGCCGCCCATCAGCAACCCGATCGCGACGATGCGCCACAACGGCTTCGGCGCCGGTCGCAACCACGGCAGCGTGACGACGAACACGATGCCGAAGCGCAGTGCGGCGTAGAACAACGGCGGAATGCCCCAGTTGCCGACGACGATCTTGCTCAGCACATTGCTGAACCCCCAGATCAGGCACACCATCGCCAGCAGCAGGAAGTCACGGACGCGCATGGGCGACACATGCACGATGGCCGCGGGTGCGGCTATGGGTCTTGGTCGTTGCCTGACCTCGCTCGCCCGTCACCGAACGGGAGAGCGGTGCGAGTCTGGACGACTCGCACCGCTCTCCATCATTGCGTAGTGTCGCTTAGAACGCGTAGCTCACGGACGCGCGGTACGACCGCCCGAAGATCGGGCGCACATCGGGCAACGCCGCGCCAGGGCCGGCGAGGAAGCGCGGATTGCCCTCGGTCAAACCGTGCGAGTCGGTCAGATTGTCGACGGCAAGCTGCACCGTGAAGCCCTTGTACTTGGTCCGCAAACCGGCACTCAGCGTGGCATAGGCGGGCAGCTCCTGGATGTTGGTCAGATCGCTGTAGCGCTTTCCGATCGCTTCATAGGTGCCGTACAGGGTCACGTCGCCATCGTCCGAGAACCTGTAAGTATAGGTCGGGGTGACGCGCACCTGATAGGATGGGATGCGTTGCGCATCCTTGCCGTCCAGGTTCGGAATGCCGGGCGTATCGGTCTTTGCATCTTCGAGCACCGCGTTTCCGGCGATGCCGAAACCGCTCGCATGGTGGTAGGATGCGTCGAATTCGATGCCCTTGGTCTTCGAGCCCGCAATCTGCGGCGGCACGCCGACGTCATTGTACACCGCGCCCACGACCTTGTCGTAGAAGCCGGTCACCGCCGCGTCGAAGCCGCCGCCGCGATACTTCACGCCGCCTTCATAGGATCGCACGCTCCAGTTCAGGTCGAGCCGCGGCCCGGTATTGCCCAGTTGCGATCGCACATCGTCGAACGATGGCGAGTGATAGCCCTGCGAGACACGCGCATAGATGTCGAAATTGGCCGTTGCGCGATAGTTGACGCCGATCGTCCAGGGCGTGGCTTCGCGCGTGATCTTGGCCGAATTCGGCAGGCCGTTCCCGGTGATATTGAAAGAGATGTCGGTCCAATGATGGCGAATGCCGGCATCGATACGCAACGCATCGGTGACGTTGAACGAATCCGACAGATAGATCGCGTTCACCGTGGCGCTGCCCCGATCCGAAATATCGAAAGCGGAGAGCGTTCCGTTGTTCAGATTGACCAGGTCGCCCGCGCCGCCGACCTGCATCCAGCGAGTGTTGCCCAGGCTCCACACGTCGTCCGAGGTGAAGTGCGAGAAATAATAACCCAGGTTCAGTGTGTTGGCACCGGACCTGAAATTCAGCACCGCTTCGTTCGAGATATTCTGGAGCTTCTTCTCGACGACCCAGGAACCGAACTGCTGGACATAGTCGGTCGCGGCGAGCGTCTGCCCGGTATTGATCGTCCGGACGGTCGTTTGCCCTGGATTAGCCGCCGTCGTCAGCGCGGTCGCGACGGTCACCGCACCCGCGCCTGCCGGCACCAAGCCCGTCGTCTGCAACGTGCCGCTGGTGAAACCAACCCGATCGGTGAACGAGAAGCCGCCGCCGAAATCATAATCGAGGCTCGCCCCGGTCACGATGCCCTTCCAGCCGCGACCCTTTGCCAGGTCGACCCTTTCGGTCGCGCCGCTGCCCGCCGCGCCTGGCGTGATGATCGTCGCATAGCGGGTATATTGGTTCAGCTGGTTGTACCGGCCGACATCGATGCCCGGCACGTCGGCCGCAAAGGGCAGGAACCACTCGCCATGGTCGTCGGTGTAGCGCGCGAAGATGTTGAATTTGCCGGCCGAAAACTTCTTGGTGATGTTGGCGGTGATCTGTTGGCCTTTTTCGGTGGTGAAGCCCGCTCGGCGAACGCTGTCGCCGCGCGAGACATAGCCGCCGACCATGTAAAAGAGATCGTCGGCAAGCTTGCCGCTGACATAACCGTCGGTGCGCCAGGCGCCATAATCGGTGATCGAGGCACCGATGCTGCCCTGGGTCCGGTCATGCCCTTCACGCAGGCGCAAATTGGTCGTCAGACCAGGCTGGCCGTCGGAATAGAGCGACTGGGGACCGCCATTCACCCCTTCGATACCCTGGACGGTTTCATCGATCCGCACCATACCGGTCTGGTCCATGAACGACAGGCTGCTCGACCCGTAGACCGGAACGCCGTTGAATTGCATCGTGACGAACGGCGCGTCGCCGGTGCTGGGAATGCCGCGGACGAAGACGTTGGAGGTGCCGACACCGCCCGAGCTTTCCACCCACACGCCGGGGATCGACTTGAGCGCGTCGCCGGCGCTCTTGGGGGCCTGGAGCTTGATGTCCTCGGACGACAGGGTGGTGATGGAATAACCCGCCTCCAGCTTGTTGATCCCGCTGCCCGCGGGGCGACCGGTGACCACGATGTCGGCTGGTGGCGCCTCCTCGGGCGCCGCAGCGGCCGCGGCCGTCGGCTGTGAGGGCGGCGTGTCCTGGGCGGCAGCCGGGCTGGCCAGCGCGATCGCCAGCGCGACCCCCGAAACAGCAACTAGGTTGCGATTGCGCGAAACTGTCATTTTCCTCTCCTGCCGCCGCCTTCCCTGCTGGGAAGCGTCCGAGGGTGAAAACTACACATCTATGAATTGCATTTCAATAACTTGTTGCAGTGTCGGTGCATTCTATTAAACGCATATATATCAAATAGATAACTCATGTCCGGGCGAACTGCCTGTGGCAGACATATCACACTCGGCAGGCACCAATTTTCGCACCGAATCCCACAATCGACGGAATCCGGCACGGCCAGGCGAAGCGAGCATCGATCGGGCCCGGCGTCGCGACAAGCTGCATGTTGCATCTCCCGTCATGACCTGCCTATTTTCGGACCACCGGGAACGGCAGCTTCGACGATCGTCGGAAACCGATTTCAGCGGCTGTCCGGCTGTTACGGATTTGAGGAGCTCTGTCTTGCGTCGACGCGCCATGGATTTGAACATGGGGGACATTGCCCGGCTGGCGAACGTGTCGAAGCCGACGGTGTCGCGCGTCCTCAACAACAGCCCGCTGGTGAATGAGGAAACGCGCGAGCGCGTGCTGCGCGTCGCGCGCGAAAACGGCTATGCCATCAACCGCAACGCGCAGAAGCTGCGCCAGGCGCGCAACGACACCGTCGCGGTGGTGCTCGATTTCGGTTCGCACCGCGCCGGCCAGATCGCCGACCCGTTCATCTTCGAACTGCTGGCCGGCGTGTCGGAGTCGCTGTCGGTCCGCAATCAGGATCTGCTTCTGTCGCCGCCCAGCCTGACCGACGTGCAGAGCCATCTCGACCTGATCAGTTCACGCGTCGCCGACGGGTTCATCTTTCTCGGCCAGGGTGTGCGCGAGCCGATGCTGCGCGAGTTGGCGCGGGCCGGCGCGGCCTTCGTCGTGTGGGGCGGGGTCGATCTCACCGCACCTTATTGCTCGGTCGGCAGCGACAATCGGCGAGGCGGCCAGCTCGCCGGCGAATTATTCGTCGAACGCCGCGCAAAGCGCTGGCTGTTCGTCGGCAACATCATGCATTCCGAAATCCGCATGCGCTTCGACGGGCTGTGCGAGGTCGCGGCCAGGCATGCCGATATCAGCGTCGAGCATCTCGAAGTCGAGCACATGGCCTATAGGCCGACCTATCAGGGAATGGCGGCGTGGTTGCGCGGCAATCAACCACCCGACGCGGTGTTCGCCTTTTCTGATACCGCGGCGATCGCCATCGTTGCGGCGTTTCGCGAGCTCGGGCTGGAGGCGCCGGCCGACTATGCGCTGTGCGGTTACAACAACATTCCGCCCGCCGCCGATTTCAACCCCGCCCTCACCACGATCGAGCAGGAAACGCATCTTGCCGGCGCGATATTGGTGGAAAAGCTGATGCAGATTCTCGACGGGGGGAAGCCCAAGTCGAGCATGCTGCCGACCCGGCTTATCATCCGTCAGACCTGAGGAGCGACGGGCGCAAGCCCCAGCACCTGGTCGAGAGCGACCTGCGCGGTTGAGGCGAATATCAGATCGGCCGCGGCAAGGATTTTCACGTCGCCGATGCCGATCGCGATCATTCCCGCGGCCTTGATCGCCGCCACGCCTGCCGCGGCATCTTCGAACCCAACGCATTCGCCGGGCGCGACGCCAAACGCATCGGCACAGGCGAGGAAGATGTCCGGCGCCGGCTTCGACCGCGCGACCTTCGCGGCATCGGCGACGAAATCGACGGCGCCCGACAGGCCGGCGCGATCCAGCACCGTCGTCGCATTCCGGCTGGCCGATGCGACGCCGATCGACAGCCCCGCCGCCCGCGCGCGCGCCAGCAATGCCGTCGAACCGGGCAATATGTCGGCGTCGCTCATCGTTGCCAGCGCGTCGAGATAATAGCCGTTCTTGCGCGCGGCGAGCGCCTCCCGCGCCGCCAGGTCCAGCGACACGCCGCCAAGCTTCAGGATATGCTCGAGCGACCCCATGCGGTCGACGCCCTTCAACGCTTCATTGTCATGCGCGTCGAACGGAATATCCAGCTCGTCGGCGATGCGTTTCCACGCGACGAAATGCAGCCGCGCGCTGTCCACCAGAACCCCGTCCAGATCGAAGATCGCCGCGCGGAACGCCATGTCACAACGCTCGCGAACGAGAGGTCTCGCCGGAGGGCGCGACATCCTCGCCGCCGACGCGAATGCTGATCTGGCGCGCGCCACGGACCGAAACCGTCGCGGTCCGGCCTGACACGGCGACATCTACCGGCGTATCCCGGAAGGTCACGGTGAAGTTGTAATCGTCCAGCCCGGGTATCTCGACCGGGTCGAAGCACAATGTGTCGCCCTCCACCCGCATGCCGGCAAAGCCCATCACCAGCGTCGTCCAGCTCCCCGCCAGCGCCGCCATGTGCAGGCCGTGATCGGCATTGCCAAACAGGTCGGCCAGGTCGGTCAGCGCCGCGACGCGCCAGTAATGCGCCGCGCGCGCGCCGTCGCCGGCATGCGCCGCCGCGGTGGCGAAGGCGCTGGCCGACAGCGTCGAATCATGCGCCGTCGTCGCTTCATAAATGTCCAGCATCCGCCGCCGCATCGCCGGGTCGAAGGCATCGGGCAGCAGTGCCAGAGCGAGCACGGCGTCGGCCTGTTTCGACACGCGACGGCGATAGATGGCGAGCGGATGGAAGTGCAGCAGCAGCGGATAGGATTCGCGCGGCGTCGTCTCGAACGGCCAGGGCTCGAGCCGGAAAAAACCATCATCCTGGGCAAAGACCTGCCGCTCCTCGTCGAACGGCAGGAACATCGCTTCCGCCGCGCGCACCATCCGCCCGGCTTCCGCCTGGTCGATCAGCGAGGCGGCAAGGCCCTCGCGCGCGGCAAACCGCAAATGCCGGGCCGCCATCATATTGGTGTAGAGGTTGTTGTTGACGATCGCCGAATATTCGTCGGGCCCGGTCACGCGGTTGATCACGAAGGCACCCTCGCGACCGGCATCGTGGAACCCGATCGCCAGCCAGATCCGCGCCGTCTCGACGAGCATCTCCGCGCCGCCGGCAGCGAGGATCGTGCGATCGCCGGTCGCCGCGAGATAGGTTTCGAGCGCATAGGCGATATCGGCGTTGATATGATATTGCGCGGGCCCGGCCGGAAAATAGGACGAGCATTCGTGCCCGCCGATCGTCCGCCATGGATAGAGCCCGCCCCGCTCCTGCCCCATCGCGCGGGCATTGTCGCGCGCCGCGTCGAGGCCGGAAATGCGCCATTCCAGCATCGCCCTGGCAATCGCCGGATGCGTGAAGGCGAACACCGGCATGACGTAGAGATCGGCATCCCAGAAGACATGGCCTTCATAGCCTTCGCCGGTCTGTCCCTTGGCGCCGATCGAGCTCTTGCCGTCCCGCCCGACCGCCATGGCGAGTTCGGCCAGGGCATAACGGATCGCCAGCTCGGCCTCCGGCTGACCGGCAACGGCGATATTGCTCGCCGACCAGAAATCGGCGAACCAGGCGGCCTGTTCGGCCAGCAACGCATCATATCCGCGCTCGCCTGCGAGGCGCAGTATGTCGGGCAGCGAGTCGCGCATCTGTGGGTCGCGGGAGGCACGATATCCCGACGCGAAATCGACCTGCACCCGACCGTCGATCGTCCGGCGTCCGATTTCCTGCATCGCGCAGGACACCACGAACCCGCTCTCCCGCAGGCCGTCCACCCGCGCGGCGATACCCGGCTCGTCACGGACCTGCATTTCGACCCAGGGGCTGGTCGCCATGGTCGGTGCGACGCGCGGATCGTAAACGGCGCTTTCCAGCGCCCCGACAATGGCGGCACCGTTTCGCGGCGGCGGCGTCACCAGCGGCAACGCGGCAACGTCGCACCCGTCGGCGAACGCCACGCGCGTCAGCACCAGGCCATCATGCGTCATCGAGACGAATTGCTCGATCACGATCTCGACGCCCCCGCTGGTCAACATCTCGGTGCGGACACACCGGGTGAGATCGAGCTCGACGGCTGCGACCGCGGCAACAGGCTGCCCGTCGATCAGAATCGCCGGCCGCGTCGCGTCCGCGACCGCCAGCCGGAGATCGCTTTCGCGCGCAAAGCCGTGCGCCGCTTCGTGATAGGCGATCGGCACGCGTTCATAGACGCCGTTGAGATAGACCCTGGGCGCGCCAGCCGCTTCGCCCGGGCCGCGCACGCCGATAAAGCCGTTGCCGATCGAAAACAGTGCCGGGACGTGACGCTGCTGCGCGGCCTGCCCCTCGGCCGCAAGGCGCCAGGCATCGCGCGCAAATCGCACGGCAGCAAAACATGCCTCCGGTAATGACCGCCCCACGCAACACCTCTCCCGAGCAAGGCGATCGCTCGCCCGATTGCAAATGATATGCATTTCATAATAGGAGATGGTCAAGACAATAAGCCGGGACTCGTCGATCCCGGCCGGGGAGGCACCATGAACAGAACACGGATGATCGTTGCGCTGGCGCTGACTTATGCGGTTTTCGCCGTGCTGCTGAACAGCGTCGGCACGGTGATCCTGCAGTCGATCGAATCCTTTCACGTCACCAAGGTCGCGGCGAGCTCGCTCGAGGGGTTCAAGGACCTGTCGATCGCGGCCACCAGCTTCCTGCTCGCCGCCCAGCTGCCGCGCTTCGGATTGCGCCGCGCGATGATCGCGGCACTGGGGCTCGTCGCGCTCGCCTGCCTCGCGATGCCGCTGGTGCCGGGCTTCTGGACGACACGCTTGATGTTCCTCGCGGTCGGGGTCGCCTTCGGCGTCACCAAGGTATCGGTGTACAGCTTTGTCGGCCTGCTGACCGACGACAGCGCGCGCCATGCCTCGTTGCTCAACGTGATCGAAGGCGTCTTCATGCTCGGCGTGCTCAGCGGCTACTGGGTCTTCGCCGCTTTCATCGATCCGCAGGATCCCGGCGGCCGGCAATGGCTGGCGGTCTATTATGTTCTGGCCGCTGCCAGCCTCATCGCGCTGGCGCTGCTCGCCGTCACCCCGTTCGACGAGAGTGCGGTCGACGAACCATCGGCCGCGCACGGCGCCGGACACAAATTCGCCGAGATGATCGCGCTCGCCTGGCGCCCGCTGACGCTGAGCTTCATCGTCGCGATCTTCTGCTACGTCCTGGTGGAGCAGGGCATCGGATCATGGCTGCCGACCTTCAATCGCGAACTGCTCGGGCTTTCCGCGCCGATGAGCGTGCAGGCGGCCTCGATCTTCGCGATCTGCCTGGCGGCCGGCCGGCTCGGCGCCGGGGTGATCGTGCGGCGAACCGGCTGGTTCCCGCTGGTGTGCGGCTGTCTCGCGGCGATGGCGGTGCTGATCGTCGTGGTGCTGCCGCTCGCCACCGCCCATCATGGCCCGGTGACCGGTTGGGCCGGGGCACCGATCGCGGCTTTCCTGTTCCCGATGATCGGCCTGACGATGGCGCCGATCTATCCGGCGCTCAACTCGGCGATCCTGTCGTCGATGCCGCCGCGCGAGCAGCCCGCCATGGTCGGATTGATCGTCGTCTTCTCGGCGCTGGGCGGGACGACCGGCTCGTTCATCGTCGGTCACATCTTCGCCGCGTTCCAGGGGACGACCGCCTTCTACGTCCTGCTCGTGCCGATCGCGGCGCTCGCGGCGGCCTCGGCGATGGTCCGACGGGGGGCTGCACGATAGTCTTAGGGGACCGGTTGCGTGACGCTTTGGGATCGGTGGGTGGTGGTGTTCCAGTAGGCACGCCGCACTAAGAGTGCTCCGCCGCTATTCGGCGATCGGAAGCGGTCATCGCACAAATGGGCTCCATTGGTCAGCTTTGCGCCCGCCGATGGAACATGCGGTCACGACGACAGATGCGGCGATTGGCATCAGTTCACAAGCCGAAGCCCACCGCCATCGCCGCCTCCTTGTCGCAGAGTGACGCCTGGACTGCCGATACTGTGCCGACCCCAGATACCCTCCGCCTCGACCTTTGCCGATCCGATGATCAGCCGGCCGTTCGATTTTCGAGCGCAGTCCGTCCAAGGCGTCGGTGAGCGTCGGGTGCTGGAATGAACTGCCGTGCGACCTGGGCGAAGCGGATGTACGGCAATGCGCTCAGCTTGCGCCGTTCGGGGTAGCTGACAGCGACTTCGAAAGCTGCTGCCTGTTCGTATTTAAGCAAGATTTCCCGACGACTCGTTCTGCCTATGCCTCGCTTGCAGATCCGCCAACCTTCGGCTTGGTGGTCAAGGCCTCGAGCGGCACGTTCAGTGTGTAGACAAATCCGCTGGGTTTGTAGTCAAGTTGAACCGTGCCCCTCAACTGCTGACCAAGAGATGACATCATACGTGTCCCGAAACTCTTGCGCGTCGGCTCGCTCACGAGCGGCCCGCCAGTCTCGGCCCATTCAAAGTGCAGGCTGCCCCCGTTCACCGACCACGCAAGGCGCACCTGACCCTCGGGAACAGACAAGGCTCCGAACTTGGTGGTGTTGGTGCAAAGCTCGTTAAGGGTCATCGCGAATGCGATCACCGAACTCGAAGAAATCCGTATATCTTCGCCGGAAACGATGAAACGGCCACTGCCTTGGTCGAAGGGCTCGATCGCGTTCCGTATAGTGCTGTCGATCGTTGCGTTTTCCCAGCTCGCCCGAGTGAGGAGATCGTGGGCGCGCCCGAGAGCCGCGAAGCGACCATCGATCGCAGAGCTGGCGTGGGCCACACTCGTTGCCGTGCGGAGGCTCTGATGGGTAATCGCACCCACCGTAGCGAGCATATTTTTGATTCGGTGGTGCAACTCCGCATGGATAAGTTGCTGCAACTTATCGGCAGCCTCGCGCTCGTCGGCCTCAATCCCTGACTGGACGAGAAGTGCGCTGGCGTCGATGCCCGCCTGCTCCAGCGCCAATTTGAGACTGTCGTTCTCGGTTGTCAGGGCGTCCTGAAAAGGCTGATTCTCGTCAATGATCAGCTGCTGCTTCTCCGTATCGAGTACAGTCTTTAGCAACAGCGCCTTGGCATCGATTCCCGCCTGTTGAAGTCGAAGGCGGAGTTCGTTGTTCTCTTTGGTCAGCAAATCATCCGCAGCAGTCAGCGCGGGCATCATTTTCAGTGCACCCTTGCCGATCATTTCCTGGAGTTCGCCAATCATCTGCTCGACTTCGAGCGGCTTCGGGAAAAACCGGCTGTCGGTAGGTTTGTCAGCATCCGTGACCGCGATTTGCCCGGAGACTAAAATGATTTTGATGTGGGGCCAGCGCGCGTGCACAGCATGGGCGAGCTTCAGACCGTCCATGCTTCCCGGCATTTGAATATCTGTGAACAACAGAGATATGTCATTGCGCGATTCGAGCACCTGGATGGCTTCGTCGGCGGAGACGGTCTCGATCGCCACAAACCCAGCGTCTTCGACGATGTCGACGGCGCGCATTCGCAAAACCATCTCGTCTTCGACAACCAGGACGATAGGTGCTGGGTCAGTCATGGTCATGATAATCCCTTGGGGAGTCTCGTCTTCCCAAAAGATAGGGGAGGCCCACGCAGCTGTGGTGAGAGGGCGCGCAATCACTGTCAAGCGATGCAAGCCGCTGTCACGAACTCTCCGACGCACGCCTTTGGAACCCTTATTGGAGCGAACCGGAGGACCAAGCTGAATAGCGAAAGAGTCGGCCTTGGTGAATTTGATGACCAGGAGGAGACATTCTGCTTACGGCCATATACGTGCCGAAACCGATAACCAATACCTACGCGCGCGCCCACGTCCACGCCCCGCTCAGCAATCGACCGCGCAATCCTCCCCGCTCTCGATCTGCAACGTCGCATGGCCGATCGCGAACTTGTCCTTGAGCATCGCGCGCGCGGTGGCGAGGAACCCGTCGCCCGGATGCCCGGCAGGCACCACCAGATGCGCGGTCAGCACGGTCTCGGTCGTGCTCATCGGCCAGATATGCATGTCGTGGACCCGCGACACGCCGGGCAGCGTGCGCAGCTCGATCCACACCTGGTCATAGTCGATCGCGCGCGGCACCGCGGCGAGGCTCATCTCGACCGACTCGCGCAGCAGGCCCCAGGTCTGCCAGAAGATCAGCACCGCGATGACCAGGCTGACCGCGGGGTCGAGCCACACCCAGCCGAAGCGCCAGATCACCAGCCCCGACACCACCACGCCGGCCGACACGATCGCATCGGCCGCCATATGGGCGAAGGCGGCGCGCGCATTGATGTCGCCCTTGCGCCCGCGCGCGAACAGCCAGGCCGTGCCGCCGTTGACCAGGATCCCAAGCCCCGCGATCGCCGCCACCGTCAGCCCCTCGACGGGCGCCGGCTGGGCGAGACGTTGCACCGCCTCCAGCACGATGGCGCCGAGCGCGACCAGCAGCAGCAAGGCGTTGGTCAGCGCAGCGAGGATGGTCGAACCCTTGAGGCCATAGGTGAAGCGCTTGGACGGTGCCGCCCTGGCCAGCCGCACCGCCGCCCAGGCCGCGCCGAGGCCGAGCACGTCGGACAGATTGTGCCCGGCATCGGCCAGCAGCGCGACCGAATCCGCGTAGAATCCGAACCCGGCTTCCGCCGCGACGAAGATCAGGTTGAGGGTGATGCCGATGGCGAAGACGCGCTCCAGGCTGCCGCCGAGATCGGGCGCATGGCCGTGGCCGTGACCATGCCCATGGGCGTGCCCGTGATGGCCATGGTCATGGCCGTGATGATGGGCATGTCCGGCCACGCGAATCTCCTTCTTTCCAACGGCTAGCATTCCGCCGCCGTGAAATACTAGGACATGTGACACCGGCTGTGGCAGCAGGCGGCGCGATGCTGCCGATCCATGCCGTCCTGCCAGATCTGCTCGCCGCACTGGAAAGCGGCGCCAACGCGGTGCTCGTCGCGCCGCCCGGCGCTGGCAAGACCACGGCGGTCGCCCCGGCTCTGCTCGATTCAACTTGGTGCAAAGGCGAGATATTGCTGCTCTCGCCACGCCGCCTTGCCGCGCGCGCGGCGGCCGAGCGCATGGCCGGGCTCGCCGGGGAGAATGTCGGGGGCACCTATGGCTATGCCACGAGAATGGACAGCAAGCGCTCGGGCAGGACGCGCGTCACGGTGCTGACCGAGGGCATCTTCGTCGCGCGCATCCAGGCCGATCCCGAGCTGGCCGGCGTGTCCGCCGTGCTGTTCGACGAGGTGCATGAGCGCAGCCTCGACAGCGATTTCGGCCTCGCTTTGGCGCTCGACGCGCAGGGCGCGCTACGCCCCGACCTTCGGCTGGTGGCAATGTCGGCGACGCTCGACGGGGCGCGCTTCTCCGCCCTGATGGGTGCCGCGCCGGTGATCGAGAGCGAAGGCCGCAGCCACCCCCTCACCTTGCGCCATCTCGGCCGTAGCGCCGAGGCGCGGATCGAGGACAGCATGGCCGCCGCGATCCGCACCGCATTGCGCGAGGAGAGCGGCGGCGTGCTCGCCTTCCTGCCCGGCGTCGCCGAGGTCGAGCGCACCGCCGAGCGGCTCGATGCGCTCGGCGACCATATGGTGCTGCACCGCCTGCACGGCAGCATGGAGCCACATGCCCAGCGCGTCGCCATCGCGCCCGATCCGCAAGGGCGGCGCAAGATCGTGCTCGCCACCTCGATCGCCGAGACCAGCCTGACGCTCGACGGCATCTCGGTGGTGGTCGATTCCGGGTTGGCGCGGCGCCCGCGTTATGACCGGGCGGCGGGCATGACCCGCCTCGTCACCGAGCGCGCCAGCCAGGCGGCGGTGATCCAGCGCGCCGGCCGCGCCGCACGCCAGATGCCGGGGGTGGCCTATCGCCTGTGGGAAGAGGCCGCGACCGCCGGCCTGCCCCGCTTCGACCCGCCCGAAATTCTCGAGGCCGATCTGTCGGCGCTAACCCTCGACTGCGCGATCTGGGGTGTAGCCGACCCACGCCAGCTTGCCTGGCTAGACCCACCCTCGGACGCCGCCATCGCCGAGGCCCGCACCCGCCTGATGGCACTGGAAGCAATCGACACGGACGCCCGCCCGACGGCGCACGGCAAGGCCATCGCCCGCCTCCCTTTGCCCCCGCGCCTCGCCCATATGCTGGTCCGCGCCGGCGAAATGGGCCTTGCCCGCACCGCCGCCGAAGTCGCGGTCCTGCTCGGCGAACGCGGGCTGGGTGGGAACGATGTGGATCTGGAGACCCGCCTGCGCCGCTGGCACGGAGAACGCGGGCCGCGCGCCGCTGCAGGCCGAAAATTGGCGGAACGGTGGAGCCAAATCTCTCCCTCTCCCCGG
>NZ_JAQGLG010000251.1 GCF_028292965.1 Sphingomonas bacterium
AGCCGATCGCCGGCGGTGAGAGCGTCGCCTGACCTACTCCCCTCCCGCTTGCGGGAGGGGCTGGGGGAGGGCATGGCCGCCAGCGACTATGGTTGAAACTGCCCCTCCCCCGACCCCTCCCGCAAGCGGGAGGGGAGAGCTGGCCGATCGGCTGGCGCGCGCGATCACGCTCGCCGGGCCGATTCCGATCGCGCAGTTCATGGCCGCCGCCAACGCGCATTATTATGCGACACGCGATCCGCTGGGCGCGGGTGGCGACTTCGTCACCGCGCCGGAGATCAGCCAGATGTTTGGCGAGCTGATCGGGCTGTGGTGCGCCGATCTGTGGGATCGCGCCGGACGGCCGGACGTCGCCTGGGTCGAGCTGGGGCCGGGGCGCGGGACGCTCGCCGCCGATGCCTTGCGCGCCATGGCCACGGTCGGGCTGACGCCGTCGGTGCATTTCGTCGAGACCAGCGCGGTGCTGCGCGCGGCGCAGGCCGAGCGTGTGCCAGACGCGACTTGGCATGAGGATGTCACCACCCTTCCCGGCGACCGCGCGCCGATCATCATCGCCAACGAATTCTTCGACGCGCTGCCGATCCGGCAATTGCTGCGCTGGTCCGATGGCTGGCACGAGCGGCTGGTCGCCTGCCAGGACGTGCTGTTCCTGCCGATCCCGGGCAAGCCCGTGCCGGATGAGATCATTCCACCAAGTTTGCGCGAGGCACCGCCCGGATCGATCATTGAGACCAGTCCGGCAAGCATCGCCACCTTCCGCGCACTCGCACGGCGCATCGTCGGGCAAGGCGGCGCGCTGCTGGCGATCGACTATGGCTATGACGGGCCGGCGCTCGGCGAGACGCTGCAGGCGGTGCGCGGCCATGGTTATGCCAATCCGTTCGATGCGCCGGGCGAGCAGGATCTGACCGCCCATGTTGATTTCGCCACGCTCGCCGCCGCTGCGCAGATCGAGGGCGCGAGCGTTTTCGGCACGGTGAGCCAGCGCGACCTACTCGGCGCGCTTGGTATCGACGCGCGAGCCACTGCGCTCGCCGCCACCGCGCCGGAACGGGCCGATGCCATCCTCGCCGATCGCAACCGCCTGGTCGGCGAGGAGGCGATGGGGCACCTGTTTCGAGCACTGGGGGTGGCCGCCCCCACCTGGCCCATTCCTGCGGGGTTCGCATGACGATCCACTATCGTGACGCCCGGGTGATCGATGGCCCGGCCTTGTCTGCCATGGCCCGGCGTTCGTTCACCGAGACCTTCGGTAATCTCTATCGCCAGTCCGATCTCGCCGCGTTCCTCGACGACGCGTTCGGCGTCAACGGCCTGTCGTCGCAGCTGTCCGACCCCGATTTCGCGGTGCGCATCGCGCTCGCCGACGGCGAGATCATCGCCTTCGTCAAGATGGGTCCGGTGACCTTCCCCGGCGAATGGCGCCCCGACGCGATCGAGCTTTACCAATTCTACGTGCTCGGACCGTGGCAGGGCGAGGGGATCGCGCCGGTGATGATGGACTGGGCGCTGGAACATGCCCGCAGTCATGGCGCGAAGGAGATCATCCTGAGCGTCTATGTCGACAATCACCGCGCCCGTCGCTTCTACGAACGCTACGGTTTCAGCGAGATCGGGCGCTATGCCTTTCGTGTCGGCGAGACGATCGACGACGATCGTATCATGAGGCTGGTGTTATGACGGTGGAAGTGATCCGTGCACCGACGCTCTCCGTCCCGCACGGCTTTCTCGGCCGGCGCGGCGGCGTGTCGACCAGCGTGCATGCGGGGTTGAACGTCGGCCTTGGCTCGGACGACGTCCCCGCAGCGATCGCCGAGAACCGCCGTCGCGCCGCCGAGGCGGTGCTGCCCGGCGGACGGCTGGTCAGCGTGTTCCAGGTCCACAGCGCCGATGTGGTGACCGTCGCCGATCCATGGGACGATGCTACGCGGCCGCATGCCGATGCGCTGGTCACCGACCGCTCGGGCCTCGCGCTCGGCATCCTCACCGCCGATTGCGCACCGGTGCTGCTCGCCGATGCCGAGGCCGGTGTGGTCGGCGCGGCGCATGCCGGGTGGAAGGGCGCGATCGGCGGCGTGACCGACGCGACGATTGCCGCGATGGAGAAGCTCGGCGCCCGTCGCGAGCGGATCACCACGGCGATCGGCCCATGCATCGCGCGCGCCAGTTATGAGGTGGACGACGCTTTCGCGCGGCGCTTCGACGAGGCCGATCCGGCGAACGAACGCTTCTTCGCGCCCGGCAAACCCGGCCATCACCAATTCGACCTCGAAGCCTATGTCGCGCACCGTCTCGCCGCCGCCGGGGTAACCCGGATCGCCGCACTTGGCCTCGATACCTATGGTGACGAGGACCGCTTCTTCAGCTTCCGCCGCGCCACGCATCGGGGAGAGTCGGCCTATGGACGGCAAATCGCGATCATCGGCCTGTAGGTCGCGGGCGGGGGGCGCAATGGTATCAATCGCTACCATCGCGCGTTAGGGAGGCGCATCCTTCCTTTTTGCAGAGTTCCCCCGATGGCCAACAAGAACGAGACCGAAGCCGACCTGACCAGCGTCCCCGCGCGCGGCCAAACGCGGACTGGGCCCAAGGCGAGCGTCGAATCGATCGGCGGGCGCAAGCTCAAGCCGTCGACTATGATGATGGGCCATGGTTACGACCCGACGCTGTCGGAAGGCGCGCTCAAGCCGCCGATCTTCCTCACCTCTACGTTCGTCTTCCCTAACGCCGCCGCCGGAAAGCGCCACTTCGAAGGCGTGACGGGCAAGCGCCCGGGCGGTGCCGAGGGCTTGGTCTATGGCCGCTTCAACGGCCCGAACCAGGAGATCCTCGAAGATCGTCTCGGCATCTGGGAAGACGCCGAGGACGCGCTCGCTTTCTCCTCGGGCATGTCGGCGATCGCCACCTTGTTCCTGTCGATGGTCAAGCCGGGCGACACGATCGTCCATTCCGGCCCGCTCTATGCCGCGACCGAGACCCTGATCGCCCGCATCCTTGGCCGTTTCGGCGTGCACTGGCTCGACTTCCCGGCCGGCGCGACGCGCGAGGAAATCGACGCGGTGCTGTCCAAGGCGGCGAGCGGCAATGTCGCGCTGATCTATCTCGAAAGCCCGGCCAACCCCACCAACGCGCTGGTCGATATCGAGGCGGTGCGCGCCAGCCGAGACGCGATCTTCAAGAACGCCGCGAACAAGCCGCCGATCGCGATCGACAACACATTCCTGGGACCGCTGTGGCTGCAGCCGCTCAAGCACGGCGCGGAGATCGTGGTCTATTCACTGACCAAATATGCCGGCGGGCACAGCGATCTGGTGGCCGGCGGCGTGCTCGGCTCAAAGGAGCACATCAACACCATACGCCTGATGCGCAACACCATCGGCACGATCTGCGACCCCAATACGGCATGGATGCTGATGCGCAGCCTCGAAACGCTTGAGTTGCGCATGAGCCGGGCGGGCGAGAATGCCGCCAAGGTATGCGCCTATCTGCGCGGCCATCCCAAAGTCGAGCGCGTCGGTTATCTCGGCTTCCTCGAGGACAGCCCCGGCATGGAGCGTCAGGCGGACATCTATCGCCGCCACTGCACCGGCGCCGGCTCGACCTTCTCGCTGATCGTCAAGGGCGGCGAGAAGGAGGCCTTCGCCTTTCTCGATGCACTCAAGATCGCCAAGCTCGCGGTCAGCCTCGGCGGCACCGAAACGCTCGCCAGCCATCCGGCGGCGATGACGCACCTGTCGGTGCCCGAAGCGCGCAAGCAGGCGCTCGGCATCACCGACAACCTGGTGCGCATCTCGATCGGCGTGGAGGATGCCGACGATCTGATCGCCGATTTCGAACAGGCGCTCGACGCTATCTGACGCAACACTGATTGCCCCTGCCGCCGCGACCCGACATGTTCGGTGCGACGGCCGGGGAGCAATGGACGACATGATCATCGACGGCGACGAGATAGACGCGGGGTTGCTGTTCGGCGCGTTCCGTAGCGCGCTATGGTTTCCGCGCTATCGCGTCGGTGCATGCGGAGCGTGGCGCGTGCGGGTCATGCAGCAACCGGCCGTGCGCGGCTATTGGGGCACGGTTTATCGCGTTGCGGGCACGGTCATGCTGACCGGCCCGAGCCGCGACAATGCCGAAGTCTGGATGTCGGTGACCCCGATGGAGGTCGAAAGCCAGGAAATCGGTATCGCGGCTGCGCATGGCCACACGGTGGTGCTCGGCCTCGGCATGGGCTGGGCGACCGCCAACATCGCGCTCAATCCGGCCGTCGAGCGTGTGACCGTTGTCGAGCGCGACCGCGATATCGTCGCGCTGGTCGACGCGCTCGGCATCTTTGCGCAATTGCCCGACGCGGCGCGGCACAAGATCGACATCGTGGTCGATGACGCGCTCACCTGGCGGCCCGACATACCGGTCGACAGCCTCCAGGCGGATATCTGGTTGAACGTGGTCGAGCCGCAAAAATGGAACGATGTGCGCCGCATGTGCGACAATATCCGGCCGGCCTCGCTCTATTTCTGGGGCCAGGAAATGGAGCTGTGGCGACTTGCCTGCCGCGCGGTCAGGCAGGTGCCGGACATATTGACACCAGCCATGCTTGACGCTGCGATTGTGGATTGCGGCGTGCCGCTGGTGACTGCCGAAGGACCCGATTATGCCGCCCGGATTACCACCGGCGCGCCGTGGTGGACCCCACGTACATCCGATTGGTGGCGCATCGAAGCGAGTTGAAGCCTCGGGTCAGCCGTCCCCGACGCGTTCGATATCCGCGCCCACCGCGCTGAGTTTCTCTTCCAGCCGCTCGTAACCGCGATCGAGGTGATAGACCCGCTGCACCTGCGTCTCGCCCTCGGCCGCCAGCCCGGCGAGGATCAGGCTCATCGAGGCGCGCAGGTCGGTCGCCATCACCGGCGCGCCGACCAGCCGGTCGACCCCGCGCACCACCGCGGTGCGGCCCTGCACCAGGATGTCGGCGCCCATCCGTGCCAGCTCGGGCACGTGCATGTAGCGGTTCTCGAAGATCGTCTCGGTCAGCACGCTGGCGCCGTCCGCCTTGCACAGCATCGCCATGAACTGCGCCTGCATGTCGGTCGCGAAACCGGGATAGGGCGCGGTCGACAGCGTCAGCGGGCCGAGCTTGCCATTGGCCTCGACCAGCAGATTGCCCTTCTTCTCGGTCACCGACACACCGGCCCGGATCAGCGCCGCGACGGTTGCCTGCATGTCGTGGATGCCGACGCCGACCAGTTCGAGCGACCCGCCGGTGATCGCCGCGGCACAGGCATAGCTGCCCGCCTCGATACGGTCGGGCATGACGCGATAGGTCGCGCCGTGCAGCCGGTCGCGGCCTTCGATCTCCAGCGTTTCGGTGCCGATGCCGCTGATGCTTGCGCCCATCGCGAACAGCAGATTGCACAGGTCGACGATCTCCGGCTCGCGTGCTGCATTCTCGATGATCGAGCCGCCCCTGGCCGTCACCGCCGCCATCACGACGTTCTCGGTCGCGCCGACCGAGACGATCGGGAAAGTATATTTGCCGCCTGACAACCGCCCACCGGGCGCGGTCGCCTTGACGTAACCCGCGGCCATTTCGAGATTGGCGCCGATCGCTTCCAGCGCCTTGAGATGCAGGTCGATCGGTCGGTTGCCGATCGCGCAGCCGCCGGGCAGCGACACCGTCGCCTCACCGGCGCGGCCGATCAGCGGGCCGAGCACCAGGATCGAGGCACGCATCTTGCGCACGATATCATAGGGCGCCTCGGTCGCGGTGAGCTTGCCGGCGCGGATCGTCATCACCCGCCCGAAATCCTCCGGCCGCGCGCCCTCGATCTGGGTCGAGCAGCCGAGCTGGTTGAGCAGATGGCCGAAGCTGTCGACATCGGCGAGGCGCGGCAGGTTGCGCAGCGTCACCGGTTCCTCGGTAAGCAGCGCGCAGGGCATCAGCGTCAGCGCCGAATTCTTCGCCCCCGAAATCGGTAGCTTGCCGGAAAGGCGGTTGCCGCCACGAATGAGAATGCGATCCATCGGGCAGGTTTCTACTGCCCCCCGGCCAGCGCGCAAGACCGCTGCCGGCCGGATCGCTCATATGGCACCGATTGATCGACTTTAATGCGGGGATTCCCTGCATTTGCTCTTTAGCGCGACAGGGGCACGTGAGGGGTATCAGTAACAGTGTCGGGCAGCTGCTTCGCCGAGCGTTTGGGCGACATGGTCATGTTGACGCCGGCCGAGCAGGCAGCGCTCGCACGACTGGAAGAGCGTGAGCGCCAGTTGCGCCGCGGCGCGGTGTTACTGCGCGAGCGTGATCCTGCGGCTGAGATGTTCATCCTCAAATCCGGCATCATGATGAGTTCGGTGATGCTCGCCGACGGCAGCCGACAGATTCTGCGTTTCCATTTCGCCGGCGACATGCTGGCGGTGGCGAGTCTCGTCTATAACGAGGCGACCGAGACGATCACCGCGCTGAGCCCGTGCACGGTCTGCCCGTTCGAGCGCAGCCTGTTCGCCGCGTTGATCGCCGACCATCCGCGCATCGCCGCGCTGGTCATGGTGTTCAACCAGATCGAGCGCGCCGCGCTGACCGACCGGCTCGCAGCGCTCGGCCGCACCTCGGCCAAGGCGCGGGTCGCGGCGACCTTGATCGAATTGCGCAACCGGCGGCGCGCCCTCGACCGCGAGATAACGACGCGCTTCACCCTCGGCCTGACGCAGGAGGAGATCGGCGACGCCACCGGGCTGACCGCGGTGCATGTCAACCGCATGCTTCGCCAGCTGGAAGACGAAGGCATGATCACGCGCGACAATGGCAACGTCACCTTCACCGACGAACGCGCGCTGGCGCGGGCGGCGAACTTCGTCGATCGTTATGCCGGGCTGGATCTGGGGTGGCTGCCGGCGGCGCGTTAGGCGTCCGCCTCCCTCCATCCCGTCGTCCCAGCGAAAGCTGGGATTCGTGCCGCGAGGGCGCGCTCCGTTACGGGGAGAACCCAGCTTTCGCTGGGATGACGGAATTGGCTAAGCCTTTTCCAGCGTGCATTGCAGCGGATGCTGGTTCTCGCGCGCGAAATCGATCACTTGGCTAACCTTGGTCTCGGCGACCTCATAGCTGAACACGCCGCACACCCCGACGCCCTTCTGATGGACGTGGAGCATCACCCGCGTCGCCTCTTCCATGTTCATGCGGAAGAAACGCTGCAGCACCAGCACGACGAATTCCATCGGCGTATAATCGTCGTTGAGCAGCAACACGCGATAGGGCGTCGGCTGCTTGGTGCGCGTGCGGGTACGCGTGGCGAGACCGAGGCCGGTGCCGGGCGGCTCGTTGTCGCCCCCGCCTTCGTTCTCGTCGCCCAGGCGCTCGGCCATTGCGATGGTGTTTGCTTGTTCAATCATGTGAGTGCGAAAATATGGCACGTCCGGCCCCAAGGGCAAGGGGGCGAGACGGTTACCCGCCTATTTCATCCCGATAAACGAAAAGGGCGGCGCCTCATCGGCACCGCCCTTCCTGTAGATTATCGCGTTCGCGAAAGCGTTACGCGGCAACCTTGACCTTCTCGACCGCAACCGCAACGCGGCTCGAAATCGGCTGGGCGACTTCGCCGGCCAGCTTGAGAACGGCTTCGGTGGTCTTCGAGCTCTCGGCGACCATCGAGTCGAACGACGAGCGGACGTAGTCGCTGTGCAGCTTGAAGAAGTCGGTCGGCGACTTGACGCTCGACAGGCTCTTCAGCGTGGCGGTCGCGCCTTCGAACGACTTGCGGGCATAGTCGGCAGCGCTCTGGCCGAGGGTCTCGAAACCCTTGGCTGCGATCTTGCTCGACTCGACCAGGGCTTCGACATTGCCCTTGTTGAACTCGTTGATGTCCTCGAACGCCTTGGCGCTCTTCTCCATCGCGGCCTTGGCGCGATCATTGGCTTCGGCGAAATAGGCCTGGGTCTTGGCGGCGGCGTCCTTGAGCGTGGCTTCCATGGTGATCACTTCCTTTTTGAGGGTGGCGAGCGCGTCGGCTGCTACCGGGGTTGCTTCGACAATCTTGATTACGGTCTTCACTGCGGCTTCGGCGGCCTTTTCGATCACCGCCACCGGGGCGGCCAAGGGCTGCTCGATCTTGGCGGCGACGGGCGCCACCACCGGCGTGTCGGCGACAGGCGCGGAAACGACGGCATCGGGGAACGTCGCCTTGGTGGCGACGAACGGCTCGGCTGCGGCCTTCACCGCGACAGGCTTGGCGACCGGTGCGGTCGGGGCCTTGGCGGCAACGGGCTTAGCTTCCGCCTTGGCGGGCGTTTTGGCCGTCACTGTCTTCGGGTCCTTGGCCATACAGGCCTCCTGTCATCCTATGCTGCACCGCAATATAAATGCAGTACCGGCCGGATGCAAGCTTTTTGTTGCACCGCAACATAAACGTCATTTTGTGCTTTTACCGTCACATTTTCATCGGCTTGCAGGCAATAGCCAAGCGGTCGAATGGTGCCCGTGGTGCGGCGTCTCGATGCGACTCACCATCGTGCAATGCACATCGCTGGCGAAGTCGCGCGATTTCTGCTAGGGGCGCGGCATGCTCGACACCGTTGCTCCGCCCATGCCCCTTCCCGGGCATTTCGACCCCGTGCCGGTACCGCGTAGTTTCGTGCCGCGCGCCGATGGCCGCATCGACCTGCTCGGCCTGTCGAAGCTCGATCTGCGCATGGCGCTGGAAACGTCGCAGCTGGAGGCCAAGCAGGCCAAGCTGCGCGCCAAGCAGCTGTGGCACTGGATCTACAATCGCGGCGTCACCGATTTCTCGCTGATGACCGACATCTCGAAGACGATGCAACCGTGGCTCGAGCAGCGCTTTGTGATCAGCCGGCCCGAAGTGGTCGAGACGCAGGTGTCGACCGACGGCACGCGCAAATGGCTGCTGCGCTCGGACGATGCCCAGGATTACGAGATGGTGTTCATCCCCGACGCCGATCGCGGGACGCTGTGCGTATCGAGCCAGGTCGGCTGCACGCTCAATTGCCGCTTCTGCCACACCGGCACGATGCGGCTGGTGCGCAACCTGACCGCCGCCGAGATCGTCGGCCAGGTCATGCTCGCGCGCGACGCGCTGGGCGAATGGCCGAGCCAGCCCGAGGGCCGCATGCTGACCAACATCGTGATGATGGGCATGGGCGAGCCGCTGTACAATTTCGACAAGGTCCGCGACGCGCTGAAGCTGGTGATGGACGGCGACGGCCTTGCTCTGTCGAAGCGCCGCATCACCTTGTCGACCTCGGGCGTGGTGCCGATGATGGCGCGGGCCGGGGCGGAGATCGGCGTCAATCTCGCGGTTTCGCTGCACGCGGTGACCAAGGAAGTGCGCGACGAGATCGTGCCGATCAACCGCAAATACGGCATCGAGGAACTGCTTCAGGCCTGCGCCGATTACCCCGGCGCCAACAATGCCCGGCGCATCACCTTCGAATATGTCATGCTCAAGGACAAGAATGACAGCGATGCCGAGGCGCATGAGCTGGTCCGGCTGATCAAGCACTACAAGCTGCCGGCCAAGGTCAATCTGATCCCGTTCAACCCCTGGCCGGGCGCGCCTTACGACACTTCGACGCCCGACCGGGTGCGGCGTTTCTCCGACATCATCTTCGAGGCCGGCATCTCGGCACCGGTGCGCACCCCGCGCGGGCGCGATATCGACGCGGCCTGCGGGCAACTCAAGACCGCGTCGGAGAAGAAGAGCCGCGCCGAACTCGACCGCCAGGCCGAGGAAAAGCTCGCCGCCCTTGGCTGAGCTGTCGGCGCTGGCCATCGCCGCCGGGGCAGGATTGCTCGGCGGCACGATGAACGCGTTGGCCGGTGGCGGTACCTTCGCCACCATGCCGACGCTGATCGCGCTCGGCCTGCCCTCGCCGATCGCCAATGCGACCAGCAACGTCGCGCTCCAGCCGGGCGCGATCGCCAGCGCCTGGGCCTATCGCGACGGGCTCGAGCCGATGGAGGGCATCGGCGTACGCACGCTCGCCGCCATCGCCTTTGTCGGCGGTCTCGCCGGCGGACTGTTGCTGGTCGCTACGCCGACCCATGTCTTCGACATCATCATCCCCTGGTTGCTGCTGCTCGCCACGCTGGCGCTGGCGTTCGGCCGCCGCGCCTCGGCAATGCTTCGCGAGCGGGTACGGATCGGCGTGAAAACGCTGCTCGTCTGCCAAATCCTGCTCGGCATCTATGGCGGCTATTTCGGCGGCGGCGTCGGGCTGATGATGACCGCGACCTGGGGGCTGCTCGCCGGCACCGAGCCGCACCGCATGGCCGCGCCGCGTACGCTGATGCTGGCCATGGCCAATGCCGCCGCGGCGATCATCTTCATCCTGAGCGGCATGGTGCAATGGTTGCTGTGTGTGCCGATGCTGATCGGCGCCACCGCCGGCGGTTATCTCGGCGCGCGCCTTGGCCGGATACTGTCGCCCGCCGCGATTCGGCTGTGGACGCTGCTGGTGACGGCGGCGACGACGGCGGCGTTCTTCTGGCGAGCGTACGCCTGATTTTTCGGTGGGCGGCCATCTATCTGCTCCCCGGCGAAGGCCGGGGCCCAGTTGGGAAACATTCATTGGCTAGCGATTCGGCCTGTTACATCTGCCATCCCGACTGGGCCCCGACCTTCGCCGGGGAACATGCGTGAGCAAACCACTTCAGCGCGGCCGACGCATCTCGAACTTCCGATCCCCGGTGATCTCGAAATATTCCCCCGCCCCGCCGCCGCGCACGATCGGCCGGGCGCGGGCGGTGATGTAGACACCGTCTTCGAGCATCGCCGGATCGATATGGATCGCGACGACCTCACCGAAGGTCATCCAGGCGCAGGTCCCCGCACCCTCCGCGTCGGTCAACTCGAATTGCTGGGTCAGCCGGCATTCGAAGCTTACCGGGCTGGCCGCGACGCGCGGCGCCGCGATCAACCGTGACGGCGCGGCTGCCAGCCCGGCCAGGTCGAACTCGTCGATCTCCGCCGCGACGGTCGCCGAACTGGCGTTCATCCCCTCGGCAAGGTCGCGCGTCGCGAGGTTCCAGGTGAATTCCCCGGACGCGGCGATATTGGCGGCGCTGTCCTTCAGCTCGGTCGAGGCGAAGCCGACGATCGGCGGACGATAGGTGAACAGGTTGAAGAAGGAATAGGGCGCGAGATTGCGCACACCGCCCGCGTTCAGACTGCCGATCCAGCCGATCGGGCGCGGTCCGACGATCGCGTTGAGCGGATCGTGCCTCAGCCCATGGCCGTGCCTGGGCTCGTAGAAATGGTGCTCTGTCATCCAGCTGCTCCGACGGGCGTTCACGGCACGCCGCTAATGCGATAGTCTGCGCGGCACATGGAAGACCAGAGCGCCCCTGCGGTCGAAGTTGTGGACGAACCGGCACCCGCCGTGACGCCGCCATCCGAGACGATCTATCGCCACCACCTGCCCACGCGCATCTGGCACTGGATCAACATGGTCACCATCGTGATCATGATCGGCAGCGGCGCGACAATCCTCAACGCCCACCCCCATCTCTATTGGGGCAATTACGGCGCCAATTTCGATCGCCCCTGGTACAATCCACCGCACATGCCGGCATGGCTCACCATCCCGAGCCATTACAACCTTGCCCTCGCGCGGCGCTGGCATCTGCTATTCGCGCTGGTGCTCGGCTTCGGACTGCTCGGCTACATGATCGCCAGCCTGATCAACCGCCATTTCCAGCGCGACCTGCGCGTTCGCTCCCGCGATCTGACACCGCGCGCGCTGCGGCACGACCTGAAGGAGCATCTCGCGCTGCGCTTTCACGATCCCGCCGATCCGGCGGCGTACAACATCTTCCAGAAGCTGGCCTATGTGTCGGTGATCTTCGTGCTGATCCCGGCGATGATCCTGTCGGGCCTGACGCTGTCCCCGGCACTCGACGCCGCCTGGCCGTGGCTGCTCGACCTGATGGGCGGGCGCGCCTCGGCGCGGTCGGTGCATTTCATCGCCGCGAGCGGCATCGTGCTGTTCATCATCATCCATGTCGTGCTGGTCCTGCTGGCCGGGCCGATCAACGAGATCCGCTCGATGATCACCGGGCGCTGGCGCGTGCCGGAGGAAAAGCCATGAGCGGCATCATCACCCGCCGCACGGTACTGACGACGGGCGCACTCGGTGCGGGGCTGGTGCTGAGCGGCTGCGATAAGGCCGCCGAGCAGCCGACCTTGCGCAAGATCCTGTTCTCGGGCGAGAAGATCAACCAGGGGCTGCAACGCGCGCTGTCGACGCGCCACGCGCTGGCGCCGGAATTCCGCCCCGACCAGATGTCGCCGATCTTCCGCACCAACGGCAATCGCAACCCCAACACGCCCGATTACAATACCATGGTCGCGGAGCAGTTCGCCGACTGGAGTCTCCAGGTCGGTGGCCTCGTCGCGCGCCCGCTGGCCATCTCGCTCGCCCAGTTGCGCGCGATGCCGGCGCGCACCCAGATCACCCGTCACGACTGCGTCGAGGGATGGAGCGCGATCGGCAAATGGCGCGGGCCGTTGCTCGGTTCGATCCTCAAAGCGGCGGGCGTGCGCGACACCGCGCGCTTCGTCGTCTTCACCTGCGCCGACATGATGGGCGGCCAGCCTTATTATGAATCGATCGACCTGATCGACGCCTTCCACCCCCAGACCATCCTCGCGCTCGCGCTGAACGATGCGCCGCTCGATATCGGCCACGGCGCACCGGTGCGGCTGCGGGTCGAGCGCCAGCTCGGCTACAAACACGCCAAATATGTCATGAAGATCGACGCGGTCGCCTCGCTCGACGGGATCGGCCAGGGCAAGGGCGGCTATTGGGAAGACGCTATCGGATATGACTGGTATGCCGGCATCTGAACTTTTTGTTGCGATATCGCGTCGTGCGGGCAAATTTGGGCTTATCATCGCCGCGTTGCGGCGATAGCTGAAGACCATGGCACTGCTCGATATATTCCTGTCGCGCGCGATCAAGCGCGGCATTCTCACCGTCACCTATCCCAACGGCAAGACCAGCCGTTTCGGCAACCCGGATGCCGAGCTGGGCGAGGTGGCCCTCCGCTTCACCGACAATGGCGCGATCCGCGCGGTGCTGCGCGACCCGAGCGTCGGCACGCCCGAGATGTTCATGAACGGCCGGCTGCTGATCGAAAAGGGCGACGTCCGCGACCTGCTCGTCCTGATGACCAGCAACAATCGCTATGAGGATGGCAGCAACGCGCTCCAGGCCAATATCATCGGCAAATCGTGGAACCACCTGCGCTTCAAGATCGCGCGCTACAACATGGTGCGCAAGTCGAAGCGCAACGTCGCGCATCATTACGACCTGTCCGACAAGCTCTACGAGCTCTTCCTCGACAGCGACCGCCAATATAGCTGCGCCTATTTCACCGATCCGGCGAACAGCCTGGAACAGGCGCAGATGGACAAGAAGGCGCATATCGCCGCCAAGCTGGCCTGCGAGCCCGACATGACCGTGCTCGACATCGGCTGCGGCTGGGGCGGTACCGCGCTCTATCTGCACGAGAAGCTCGGCGTCGAGGTGCTCGGCGTCACCTTGTCCGAGGAACAGCTGAAGGTCGCGCGCGCCCGCGCCGAGGCGGCCGGCGTCGCCGACAAGGTGCGCTTCGAGCTGGTCGATTACCGCCACGTCACCGGCACGTTCGACCGCATCGTCTCGATCGGCATGTTCGAGCATGTCGGCACGCCGCACTACACGACCTTCTTCCGCAAATGCCACGAACTGCTCAAGCCGGACGGCGTGATGCTGATCCACACCATCGGCCGCGCCAACGGACCCAACGTCACCGACGCCTTCACCGCCAAATACATCTTCCCGGGCGGTTATATCCCGGCGATGTCCGAGGTGCTGGCGGCGAGCGAGCAGATGCGCTGGTTCGTCTCCGACGTGGAGACGCTGCGGTTGCATTACGCCTATACGCTGAACCATTGGTACAACCGCGTGGTCGCAGCGCACGACGCGATCGTCGAACTTTATGACGAGCGCTTCTACCGGCTATGGACCTGGTATCTGGCGGGATCCTATATCAGCTTCCTCTATGGCGCGCTGGTCAACCACCAATACCAGTTCACCCGTAACCGCAACGCCCTGCCGATCACCCGCGATTACATGATCGCGGAAGAGCAGAAACTGCGCGGCTAGATTTCGCTCGCACTTTTGTGCGCCCAGGATGCGGCGACCATGCGTTCGAGCACGGCCATGTCCACGTCGCTCAGCTTCTTGACGTAGAGACAACTCTTGCCGGTCGAGTGTTTGCCGAGTTCGGCGAGCATCGCGTCGCGGCCCGGAAAACTGGTGCCGAGATAGAAGACCAGTTGCGCCTTGCGCGGCGAGAAGCCGAGGCGGCAGATCTCGCCTTCGCGCCCGCTCTCGTACCGATAGTGGTGGAGTCCGAAACCGACGATCGACGGCCCCCACATCCGTGCCGGCTCACCCGATATTCGCTCCATCAGGTCGATCACCACCCGCGCATCGGCCTGGCGCTGCTCCGGCTCGACGCGCGCGACGAACGACGCGACACTGACCTCAGTCGCCTTGGTCTTGTTTTCCGCCGCCACGGTGCCCTCCCCGACTCGCGATGAGGGTGAGGCTAGCAGTCGTCCGCAAGAGCATCTAGGCGCTGACCGATGTCCATCACGCCGCTCACCCGTCGGTCGATCTTCGCCCAGGCCTGGCCGATCATGCTCGGCCAGACGACGGTGCCGCTGGTCGGGATCGTCGATACCGCGGTGATCGGCCGAACCGGCGACGCGGCGGCTTTGGCCGGCGTGGCGCTCGGCGCAACGATCGTCAATTTCATGTTCTGGAGTTTCGGCTTCCTGCGCATGGGCATGACTGGAATGACCGCGCAGGCGCAGGGCTCTGGCGATGCGGCAGAGGTCGACGCATTGCTGGTGCGCGGGCTCGGCATCGGCCTCGCGGTCGGGGCGATCCTGTTCGCGCTGCAACTGGTGCTGATCCCGCTGGCGCTGGCGATCTTCGCCGGCGGCGGCGCGGTGCACGCAGCAGCGGGTCCGTTCATCGCCGCGCGCTTCTGGGGTGCGCCGGCCGGGCTCGCGGTGTTCGCGATCAATGGCTGGCTGCTCGGACTGGGGCGGACGCGCGCGGCACTGATGCTGCAAATCGTGATGAACCTCGCCAACGCCGGGCTCGACATATTGTTCGTGTGGCATTGGCATATGGGCGCGCGCGGCGTCGGGCTCGGCA
>NZ_JAQGLG010000033.1 GCF_028292965.1 Sphingomonas bacterium
TGTGCCTGTGGGCTAAAACCGAAGGCTATGGCCCCCGCTATACGTCGCCATTCGTAGTTCCCCATAGCAGCATCGCGCCGCTACTCCCGGAGCTACGGCGTAGGGCGGATGTGTTGCAGTGGCAGCCGCCCGGGTCCAGATACCCTGGTTAGCGTCCGCTCCTGGAAAGATGCTAGCTGACCTCGGAACGGCAGGAATTGGGGCGGAAGCGGAATGGCCGGTTTATTAGCCGACGGCCCAGTTCAGCATGACAATCGGATTTTACAACGCGCCCCGATGGCGTGCAAACCTGACGCGCGAAAGGACGTTGCTCACAGATGGCGATTTCGATCGACAGCGTCACGGTGCTGCTGCTGGCGGCCGGCCGCGGCGAGCGGTTCGGGGGCGACAAGCTTGCCGCGCCGTTTCGCGGGCGGGCGCTGGGGGAGCATGCGGCGGCGATGCTGGCCGTGCTGCCGTGCGCGGCGCATATCGCGGTGACCGGGCCAAGCGCGATCGATCTCGCCGCGCTGGGGTTCGATTGTCGGCGCGCGCCGGCCGATGCACCGATGAGCGTGTCGCTCAAGCTCGGCATCGCGGCGGCGGCGGAGAGCGACTGCGATGCCTGCCTGGTCGCGCTGGCCGATATGCCGCTGGTGCCGGCATCGCATATCCGCGCGCTGCTCGCCGCGCATGACGGCACGCTGACCGCGACACTGTCGGGCGAAACACGCATGGTGCCGGCGCTGATCGCCCGCTCCGCCTTTCCCCTGATCGCCGCGCTGAGCGGCGATCAGGGCGCGCGGGCGCTGCTGCGTGACGCGCCTGGCGTGGCGGCGTCGCCGGCATGGCTGGTCGATATCGACACGCCCGGCGACGCCGCACGCAACAGCGACCAGCCCGGCGGGAGATAGTCGAGCGACATGTAGAAATAAAAGGCGCAGCTGCCGTCCGGGCGGTAGCTGCCGCCCTTGACCGTGCCGAAGGCGGTGCCGCCGAGGAACACCGGGCCGCCGCTGTCGCCGCCCTTGCATTTGGGCCCGGCGACGGCGACCCAGGTCGGCAGGCACGGACCGCCGCACAGATCGCCGGCGGGGGCAAAATCGGTCAGCTGGACGGTCGCGCAGCTATAGCCGGTGGTCTCGCCGCGGTGGCAGACATAGTCGCCGGCGCGGGTCGCGGCGCGGCTGCGCTGGGCGAGCACGGAGCGTTCGAAGGTCTTGGCGGTGTCGTCGTACAGGTTCGGCGCGGGCGGGTCGCGGCTCAGGCCAATCTGCACATCCTGATATCCCCAGCCCCATTGGCCGAGATAGTCGAGCGGCACATTGCCGCCATGCGGATCGACATAGGTCATCTGGTCGGCGCAGTGCGCGGCGGTGGTCAGGCCGTGGCGGGTGCCGTCGGTCACCGCGAAGCCGGTGGTGCAGGTGTAGCGCTTGCCGTCGCCGGGCGCGCCCCACACGCGCGCGCCGCCGGCGAGATCGAGATCGCGGTCGACGCGCTCGATCACGCTGATGCGCACCGGCACATGGGTGATGGCGAGGATGCGGTCGCGCAGCAGGTCCGCGCCGCCGGCGGCTTGCGCATCGGACGCGCCGAGCGTGACGACCAGCTCGCCGGTGCGCGGGTCGAGCCCCATGCCGGGGCCGCGACGCAGCAGCGCGCGGATCGCGCCTTGGTGCCAGGTCATCGCCCATATCACCTGTTCGCGGGTCGCGCCGGCGCCGGTGCGGAAGATCACCGGCACGGTCATGCCGCCGGCGACGATGCTGCGCTCAGGCACGGGGGCGCTGCCGGCGAGCACCACGACGATGCGCCAGGCCGGGTGGTGCTCGATGACGATGCCGGTCAGCCGGTCGCGGAACTCGATCGCCAGCGCGTCGGTGGCGGCGACGCTGTCCTCCTGCGCGGCAAGGCGGCGCGTCGCCTCGTCGAGCGGGACGGCGAAGTCGCGGGCATATTCGCCGGCATCGCGCGCCAGCGCGGTGGCGGGGGTCTCGAGCGTGATGGTCGGCACGGTTGATGCCACGGGCGGCGCCGGGGTGATGGCGGGCGGCGGCGCGACCTGCGCGGTGACGGGGGCGGCCCATAACGGGCCGATCGCAAGCAGGAGATTACGCACTGCGCCGTCGTGTATCACATCGCCACGCGCGGCGCGACCTTTCGTCGCCGGAACCACCGTGGGATGGTCGCGTTGTGACCGTCAAAAGACGGTGCACAGCACGCTGATCAAGGGGAAATCGTCATCGCGAGGAGACGGATCGGGGCCGCATTGGGTGGTGCGGCGATGGTCGCACCATTGTGGGTCGCCGCGCCTGTCGCGGCGCAATCGATCGACGAACTCAAATCCATGTCGATCGAGCAACTCGCCAATGTCGACGTCACCTCGGTGACCAAGTCCGCCGGCGCGCTGTCGGCCGCGCCGGGTTCGATCCATGTCATCACCCATGACGATATCGCCCGCGCCGGCGTGACGACCGTGCCCGAGGCGTTGCGGCTGGCGCCCAATCTGCAGGTCGCCCGGCGCGGCGCGGCGGACTGGGTGATCACCGCGCGCGGCATGTCGGGCAATGCGGGTGCGCAGAACTTTCCCAACAAACTGCTCGTGCTGATCGACGGGCGCAGCGTCTACACGCCGCTTTATTCGGGCGTGTACTGGGACATGCAGGATATCGTGCTCGCCGATGTCGATCGCATCGAGGTGATCAGCGGGCCGGGCGCGACATTGTGGGGCGCCAATGCCGTCAACGGCGTGATCAACATCATCACGCGCAATGCCGCCCAGACGCACGGCCTGCTGGTCGATGTGACGGCGGGCGACCAGGAACAGACAGCGAGCCTGCGCTATGGCGGCGCGATCGGCAACAATGCGCACTACCGCGTCTACCTCAAGGGTGTGCGGGACGAGGCCTTCGCCGACGCGACCGGCGGATCCGCGCTCGATCAATGGCGGCGGTTGCAGGGTGGCTTTCGTATCGACTGGACGCCGTCGCCGCGCGACGATGTGATGGTGCGGGGCGACGCCTATGCCGGCACCACCGGCCACCCCGGCAACGACGAGCGCATCTCCGGCCGCAGCGTGACGGCACATTGGCGCCACGCGACCGGCGCCAGCGACGATGGCGGCGCGCTGCAGGTCCAGCTTTTCTACGAGCGCACGATGCGCGCCGACGCCACCACCGGCCGCCTCGCCTTCGACAGCTATGACGTCGACGTGCAGCATGATTTTCTATGGGGCCAGGCGCAGCACATCGTGTGGGGCGGCGGCGCGCGGGTGTCGCATTATCTGATCGACAGCATCGCCGGCCTCAGCTTCTCGCCGCCGCGCCGCACGCTGTTTCTCGGCAACCTTTTCGTCCAGGACAGCATCGCGATCGGCAAGGCGGTGACGTTGGTGATCGGCGCCAAGGCGGAGGACGATCCCTATGCCGGCGTGTCGTTCCTGCCGAGTGTCCGCGGGTCGGTGAAACTCGGCGGCGGTGCGACCCTGTGGGCGGCCGCCTCGCGCGCCATTCGCAGCCCGACACCGTTCGATCGCGACGTGGTGGAAACGGTCGGCGGTGCCGTGCTGCTGACCGGCGACGCCAATTTCCGCACCGAAAAGCTGACCGCCTATGAGGCCGGCCTGCGCAGCCGGCTCGGGCGGCTGGCAAGCTTCTCGGTGTCCGGCTTCTACAATGTCTATGACGATCTGCGCAGCATCGAACTGACCCCGGTCACGGGGCTTCCGCTGCGTTGGGGCAACCGCATCAATGCGCAGAGCTGGGGCGTCGAGGCGGAGGCGACCGTCAAGCCGGCGCCGTGGTGGCAACTGACCGCGGGCTATAGTTTCCTGCACCAACGGGTGACCTTCGATCCCGATGCCAGCCGCCTGCTCGGCACCGCGCAGATCGGCGACGATCCGCACCACCAGGCATCGCTGCGCTCGGCGATCGATCTCGGACCCGTGACGCTCGACGGCGCGCTGCGTCATGTCGGGCAGCGGCCCGATCCGGTGGTGCCGGCCTATACCGAGGCCGATGCGCGGATCGGCTGGCGGGTGTCGCGGCGGCTGATGCTGTCGGTGACCGGCAACAACCTGCTCCACCGCTGGCATATCGAATATGCCGGCGGCGAGCGCGTGCCGCGCAGCGTGCTGTTCGGTTTGCGGTGGCAGTGACGCTGCACCGCATGGCGCTCGTCGCCCTGCTGTGCCTGGCCGGATTTCCGGCGCGGGCCGAGAATGGCTCGGTCGCGGCGGCGGTCAAGGCGACCTATCTCGTCAAGTTCGCCCATTATGTCGCATGGCCGGCAAACACCTTCAGCGCGCCGACCGCGCCGCTGGCACTGTGCATCGTCGGCCACGATCCGTTCGGCGCGGCGATCGACGCCGCGGCGCGCGACGAGCGTGTCGACCAGCACCCGGTCGTGGTGCGCCGCCTGGTGACGATCGACCGGGCCGCGGGCTGCCATATCGCGTTCATCGCCGGGGCCGCGGCGGCGCAGGGCCTGCCGGCGATCGATGGCGCGCCGGTGCTCAGCGTCACCGACGCGGACGAAACGCGCCCCCGGGGCGTGCTGGCTTTCGGGTTGCACGACGGGCATGTCGGGTTCGACGTCGACGACCGGCTGGCGGCGCGCGGCGGTCTCACGATCAGCTCGCGCTTGCTGTCGATCGCCTGGTCGGTCGCCTCGCGGGGCGCGCACCGATGAGTATCGCGCGCCCGCTCGGCCCGCGTCTCTCGATCGTCGCCGCGCTGGTGATGATGCTGCTCGGCGTCGGCATGCTTTTGTTCTCGAACGAGCGTTACCGCGCGGAGCAGGCCGCCGAGGTGCATACCCAGGCGGCGGTGATCGCGGCATCGAGCGTCGCCGCGCTCGATTTTGGCGACCAGGGGTCGGCGCGCGAATATCTCAGCGCGCTCGCGGCCAATCCGCGCGTGGTTCACGCCGCGCTTTACGATGAGCATGGCAAGCTGTTCGTCGGTTATGATCGCGCCGGGACCGCGCGCGACGATGCCGTGACGAGCGGGGCCGCGCCGGTGATGCGTGGTGGCGAAAAGATCGGCTCGGTGACGCTGACCGAAGCGATCGACCCATGGTGGCGGCGCTTGTTGCGTTACGCCGTCATCGTGTTGTTGATGCTGATGGCCGCTTTGGTGGTCGTGGTCATGGCGCTGGGCCAGGCGGCGTTGCGCCGCGCCAATGCCGCTTTGTCGCAGCGGGCCGGCGCGCTGGCCGATGCCAACAGCGCGCTGCACCACGAGATGGAAGAACGCGTCCGCGCCGAGGACGATCTGCGCCAGGCGCAGAAGATGCAGGCGCTGGGTCAGCTGACCGGCGGCATCGCGCATGATTTCAACAATCTGCTGACGGTGGTGCGCGGCACTGCCGATCTGCTGCGCCGCCCCGGCCTGGCCGAGGCGCGGCGCATCCGCTACGCCGAATCGATCGCGCAGACCGCCGAGCGCGCGGCGCAGCTGACCAGCCAGCTGCTCGCCTTCAGCCGCCGCCAGCCGCTCCAGCCCAAGGTGGTCGATCTCAATGCACGGCTGACCGGCATGCTGCTGATGTTCAGCCGCATCCTCGGGCCGCATTACGAGGTGACCACCGACCTCGACCCCGATCTGTGCAATGTCGAGATCGACCCGACCCAGCTCGAGGTCGCGATCCTCAACATCGTCGTCAATGCGCGCGACGCGATGGCCGAGGGTGGCGCGCTGACCATCACGACGACGCGCTGGCCGCGCGACGATGGGTCGAAGACGAGCGAGGAGGGGCCCGCCTTTGCCGCGATCAGCATCACCGACAGCGGCATCGGGATGGACGCCGATACCGCGGCGCGTGCGATGGAACCCTTCTTCACCACCAAGACGGTCGGCAAGGGCACCGGGCTCGGGCTGAGCCAGGTCTACGGCTTTGCCAAGCAATCGGGCGGCGAACTGACCATCGACAGCGTGATCGGACGCGGGACGACGGTGCGCCTGACCCTGCCCTGCTCCTCGCGGCCGATCGAGGCGGGTGAGCCGGCAGCGGGGGCGGTCGACGACTGGCATGGGCGCATCCTGTTCGTCGAGGACAATGCCGATGTTGCCGCGTTCGCGCATACCCTGCTCGAGGAACTCGGCCACCAGGTGCTCTACGCGCAGACAGGCGAGGCGGCACTGGAACTGGCGGTGCGCGGCGCGCCGTTCGATCTGGTGTTCAGCGACGTGGTGATGCCGGGGATGAGCGGCTTCGATCTTGCCGAGGAACTGCGCCGGCTGCGCCCCGATGTGCCGATCCTGCTGACCACCGGTTATAGCGACCGGCTCAACGACCGGGGGCCTGGCGGATTTCCGGTGCTGGGCAAGCCCTATTCGCTGGATCAGCTCGCCACGGCCATTTCGGGGGCGCGCGGCAAGGCCGGGTGACAGGGTCGGCCGCGCGACGTCGCGTGGGCCGAAACCAACGCGACGCCGACGCGAGCCTCATTCAACCGGCGGCGCGGCGGACGACGACGAGGTGGAAAGATCCCGGTATCGGCGCCGGGCGCGCGCCGGGCGTGGCCGGCGGCGCGAACTTCGCTGTCGGCAGGTAGAGCGTGCCGTCGCGCGGATCGATCGTGCCGGTGCGCGCGCCGGGCTCGGTGGTGACGCTGCCCTGAACGGTCGCGGCATGGCCGGCGGTGCCGAGCGCGATCACCGTCAGCATGCCGTCGCGCCCACACGGAATAAAGGCGAGGCGGCGCTTGCTATCCATGATCACCGCATCGGGACCGTGGCCGATATCGAGCAACGCGATCTCGCGGCCGGTGACGGTATCGACCACCGCCGCCTTGCCGTTGTCGCAGGCGCTGATCAGTTGGTGCGACGCCGCGTCATAAGCCAGGCCGCTCGGGCCGGTGCAGCCGGGCAGCGCGATCGGAGCGGCGACCGCGCCGGTCCGGATACTGGCACGCTCGATCTCATTGGCGTCTTCATTGTTGACGAACAATGCACCGCCGGCTGCGACGACTGCGAATTCGAGGCCGGGCTTGAGCGTGATGGTCCGCTGGACCTTCGCGCCGGCAAGGTCGATCACCGATACCGTGCCGGCCTTGGCATTCATGACGGCGGCGAGGCCGGTGGCGACATCGAACAGCGCGGCGTCGGGATTGCCGCCAACGGCAATGCGCGCTCTCTCGCTGCCGCTGTCGGCATCGATCAGCCGCACGCTGTCGTCACCGCCGCTGGTCACCAGCAGCCGCGCGCCCGGGCCGACCGGCAGCACGCCATGCCCGCGCATGATCGCACCGACCGAGCGCGCCGGTGCGGGATGATCGATCGCGATCACCGTCACGCTGTCGCCGCGTGCGATATAGACGCGGCCGGTCGCGGGATCGAAGCTGGCATAGTCCCAACGGCCATCCGGCCCCGCGATAATGCCGGCAGCGGTATAGCTGGCGGGCGCCGGGGCGGCGGTCGCCGGGGCGAGCAGCGCGACGCAACTCACGGCGAAGACGATCGAGCGAATCATGACGGTCGGTCCTTGTGATATATGAGGTTCCCGGTGCCGCCATGCCTACGCCTCGCAATGGCTGTGTGTCACCTGTCTGTGGAAATGGCGTGCAAGGATTGTGACGCATCCGTCATTTTTCCCCTATTAATTTGGTGGGAATTGCGCCAAGGACTTGCCCGGTACGGGTCGGGGAAGGGCAGCGATGGGGCTCGCTCGGGGACAGATCCGCTCACCAAGGAGATTTTAATATGAAGAAGATCGTTATCGCATCGATGATTGCCGCCGCTTCGCTCGGCCTCGCAGCCTGCAAGAAGGACGCGCCGATCGACACCAACACGACCAGCAACGAGCTCGTCACCAACGAGACCGACGTGACCGTCGCCAACCTGGACGCCCCGGTTGACGCGAACGCCACCGTCGATGCCAACGTCACGGTCACCAACGAGACGACCACGACGAACACCGTCGCCAAGTAAGCTGCCGGCGCGGGTCTTCCCGCGCTGCGCCCTTGGGCATGAACAGGGCCGTGCGATCCATCACCGGATCGCGCGGCCTTTTCATGTCCGCAGCATATTGCACCGCAGCGGATCGGCGATAGGCTGGGCGGCGATGATGCAACTGGTCGAATCCCCGTGCCGATACTGACGGTCCGCGATGCGGTGCCCGAGGATGCGACCGCGATCGCCGCGATCTACGCGCATCATGTGCTGCACGGCACCGCGACCTTCGACCTGGATCCGCCCGATGTCGGCTTCTGGCGCGACAAGATCGCGGACATGGCCGCGCGCGGCTGGCCGTTCGTCGTGGCGGATGAGGGCGCCGGTGCGATCGGCTATGCCTATGCCGCGCAGTTCCGCGATCGCCCGGCTTACCGCGAGGCGTGCGAGGACAGCATCTATATCGCGTCCGATGCCATGGGGCGCGGGGTAGGGCGGGCGTTGCTTGCCGCGCTGCTGGAAGGCGCCGCGGCCGCGGGCTTTCGCGAGATGATCGCGGTGATCGGCGGTGCCGAGCCGGCCTCGGTGGCGGTGCATGCGCGGCTGGGTTTCGTCGAGACTGGGCGATTGCGCGATGTCGGGATCAAGTTCGGGCGGCGGCTGGACACACTGTACATGCAGCGGTCGTTGAAGGTGGAATGACGCGAGCCGGTGGGTCTCGCGCCCAGCGCCGCGGTCACGGATTTTTGCGCGTGCGCAAAGCCAGGCCCATCGCGCGAGGTTCGGCGACGGCGACGCAGATGGCGGCGAGAGCGACGATCTGCGCCGCAATCCACAAATACCAGCCGGCAAGGTGATGGTCGATCGCCACGCTGTTCTGGTTCTCGTTGACGATCATCGTCGCGCGCGCCGCGCTTTTCACCAGCAGCACAAATAGTGCGACGCCGAGCGCAGTCATTGTCCTGGGCCGTTGCACATGGCCAAGCAACAGCAAGGTGACGCAAAGCACCAATGGATTGGCGAGCCAGTCGATGTCCAGAATCATCAGGCCGGACCGGCCCCATAACAGAAAAAACAGCGACGTTATCGTATAGTTCCCCGCTTGAATGGCCGGGAAGAATAGCGCAGCCGCCCACAAGATCGCGATCACCATCGCGGGCGTCGGCCTGCGCCGTGCGGTTGCGCCAGCCAAGTCGACCATGAAACCACCCCCCTTGTTGTGCTATGGAATCCCGAAATCAGGGATTATTCAGCGCACCCAAAATGGCCGACATCGAGTGGTTCGGCAAGCCGCGCAATGGGCCGACGGGGCGTCGTATCCCGATAGGTTGGGCCGGGCGATATGGTATGCCGCCCGGCAAGACGACGCCGTTGCTTTGAGCATTCGATAGCGGATCCAGACGATAATAGGTTTCGACGACCAGCCTTTCCGCGTCCTGCCTGGTCGCGCCATATTGGCGCAGCACATGGTCGCGGACGCCGGCGGCATTGAAGGTGAAGGCACGACTGTGCGTTGCGACCGCCGCCAGTGATGCGAGGCCGCCGCCGAGCGAGTGGCCGGTGAGGATCAATTGCCTGTTGCCGATCCGTGCCTTCAACAACCGCGCGATCTCGACCGCATGCGCGAATTGCGCATCTCCGAGACCGACATCGTTCGCCGCATCTGCGCGAAGATCGCCAAAGTCCACGCCCACGCGCGATCGGTTGTTCAATTCCGTTCCGACAAAGGCCAGAACGACCGCGTTGCCTACCTCGTAGATCTTCGCCACGAGCCCATCCGTGAGACGGAAGTCACGAGTCTTGAAGCCATATTTGTGAGCGGGGACTGCGACCTCGCCGGTATCGAACATCGTGTCGTCGTCATAAACTGCCTCTGACAATTGGGCGAACAGGTTGGTGTCGAGACGGCTGACACGGGAGATGGTCGCGTGGCGCGGAGGCGGTGGCGTGTCACCGCCGAAAACCTTTCGCCAGATCGTCTCGCCGAGCGATCGGCCATCGCCGCCGGTCGTCGGCCTGCCATTCGGATCGAAGGTGACGTGGCCTCCGTCGCCGCTCTGCATGTCGTCAGGCGATACATCGAGGGCGATATGGCGCATGCCGAATCCGGCGGACGCGCTATCGTCGGGCGAAGTCGATACCTGGCCGCAATGCCGAAGTACCGGGCGCGAGGCGATAGGCCATGGCAGGGGTCAACGCATAAGGCGTGGTTTGCCATGCTGCATCGGGTTCGTTCGGGCTTGTGACGGACTGTGCGCCCGGGACAACGGGCAATGCTTTCGCGGGGCGATTGTTGAGGGCCGGCCGGGCATCGCGAAACCGTTGGTCGCGGTCGATCGCGTTTGCGTCTCGCGCCGCGAGCGCATCGGTACTGGCGGCGGTAACGGCGGAGCGATAGCCGGCCAGCCGCTGATCGAGCTCCTTGTCCGATGTGCCGTTCAGCATAGCCTGCTGACGGATCGCGTTCTCGCCGGTTGCAATGTGATGGTCGTGCAGGTCGGGATCGCCGGGATTGGCGACCGCATCGCGCCCGGCCGCCTGTTGCAATTTCTGGCTCTGCAATTTCTGCTCGGCCTTGCCCTGCGCGCGGACATGATCGGCGGCCAGATCGACATCGCTGCGCAGCCGCGCACCGAGCACGGGCGCGATGGCGGCGCGCTGGGCCTCGTCGAGCGGTGCGAGCACCTTGTCGTGATTGTCGATCAGCTTGCCGATCAGGTCGGGGAAAGCGGCATGGGCATCGGCACCGCGCTGTTTGAACAACCCGTTGTCGCCGCGCAGCGCCTCATGCGTCTGGTCGCTGTAACCGACATAGGCCTTCTTCACCGCGGCATCGTCGATGTTGCGCTGGTGATCGTCGTCGAGCTTTGCGGCGGCGATCGCAGCGATGGCGGCAAGTTCGTGCTTGCGCTTCTCATCCAGCGCGCCGGCGAATTGCTCGCCGCCTTCGCCGAGCTTCGCCAGCGCCGCCCCCAGCGCTTCCAGTCCGCTGCCGGAAGTGTCCGGCGCGCGGAACTTCGCGTCGGTCAGGCCGGCGATGCCCTCGTGATTCTCTTCGATCGGGACGATGATCGGCATGCCGCACTCCTCCGTTCGCCCGCGAAAATGCGAGTCGACCGGCGATAGGTGGCGTGACGATTTGTTGAATCAGAACGGCACGCGCCACCTCAGCAAGTGACGCGATGCGTGCCGTCCTCCTGCGGCTCGATCACCGGTATGCGATCGAGGAACAGGGCGATGATGTCGATCGCGGTGCGCAGATGGTCGCTCGGCTTGACCGTGGTGAACACGCCGCCGCCGGCCAGCGCGAAGGGCAATACGAGTTGGTCGGCGAGGTACGGTCCGGCGAGCGCATTGCTGGCGAGATAGCCGTTCATCCGCCCCGCCGCGCGCTTGGCAAGCTGTTCGGCTGGTACGCCGAGCTTGCCGAAACCGCTGACGATCTCGGTGACATGCTCGAACGCCGCCTCGATCAGCAGGATGTTGCCGGGGCCGCGATCCTCGGGCAGCTGGCGCACGACGAACGCATCCTCGGGCCAGCCGTCGAGCAGCTTGCGCGTGGTCCCGATCTCGCGCTCGGCGATCTCGAACGGCAGGCCGGCGAACAGCGCCGTCACCGAACGACTGACGAGCGCACCGCGTTCGATGCACTCGATCGGCCGCAGCGGGGCAGGCGTCACGTCGATCTCGATCCGCCCGCCGCCACCGGGGTAGAAGCCGTGGCGGACGAGGCGCGCGGACACGCTCGGCCCGAGCCGCTCGACGATCGGCAGGAAGCTTTTCTCGATGAAGTCGAACGGCGGCGCGAGCATGTTGTGCGTGCCGCCCTCGAGCACGAGCCGGGACGGCCCGCCGGCCAGCAGGAGCGGCATCAGGATCGTCTGGAGTACCAGCCCCGTGCTGCCCGCCGTGCCGATCGAGAATTTGTACTCGCCGGGCATAACGGTGCCGGGCGTGAAGATCATCTCACGCGCGCCGACCGCGACGCCCTCGCACACGCCGTTGCCGATCGCACAGGCCGCCTCGATCGCGGTGACGTGCTGGCGCATCAGCCCGGGCTTCTCGCGCTGCCCACGAATGTTCGTGATGCGGAACGGCCGGCCGGTGACGAGCGACAGCGCACATGCATTGCGCACCATCTGGCCGCCGCCTTCGCCTTGGGAGCCGTCGATGGTGATCATTGTTTCTACTCTAACTCATGTTGTTGCCCTCACCCTTCCGGCGCTTCGCGCCTCCCTCCCTCTCCCATTGGGAGAGGGAAAGAGCGGCAAAGCCGCGAAAGGGTGAGGGCAGGGTGGTGCACGCTCGGGCGCTAGCCTTTGACGCACACCACCTGTTTCAGCGTGTGGACGATCTCGACCAGGTCGGCCTGCGCCGCCATGACGGCCTCGATCGGCTTGTATGCCCGCGGGCTCTCGTCGATCACGCCTTCGTCCTTGCGGCAGGCGACGCCCGCCGTGTCGGCGATGTGATCGGCGAGCGACACCTCCTTCTTGGCCTGGGTGCGTGACATCACGCGGCCCGCGCCGTGAGAGCAGCTGTCGAACGACTCCGGGTTGCCGAGGCCGCGGACGATGAACGACTTGGCGCCCATCGAGCCCGGGATGATGCCCAGCACGCCCTTCGCCGCGCGCACCGCGCCCTTGCGGGTGATGAGCACATTCTCGCCGAAGTGATTTTCCCGCGTCACATAATTGTGATGGCAGTTGATCGCTTCGAGTTCGGCATCGAACGGCTTGGCGATCTGCGTGCGGAGCGCGCGGATCACATTGGCCATCATCATCCGGCGGTTGAGCGCCGCATAATCCTGCGCCCAGCCGACCGCCTCGACATAATCGTCGAAATGGTCGGTCCCTTCCGGGAAGTACGCCAGATCCTGATCAGGCAGGTTGATATGCCATTTGCGCATGTCCTGCTTGGCCAGTTCGATGAAGTAGCTGCCGATCGCATTGCCCACCCCGCGCGAGCCCGAGTGCAGCATCAGCCACACGCGGTTCTCGGTATCGAGGCAGACCTCGATGAAGTGGTTGCCCGTGCCGAGCGTGCCGAGATGCACCAGATTGTTGGTGTTCTTCAGCCGCGGATACTTCGCCGTGATATGATCGAAGCGCTCGACCAGCGTGGCCAGGCCGCGACGATCTCGGCCGGCGGGTCGCCCCACGAGCCATTGTCGCGCTTGCCCCGGCCGACGACGCGGCCGTGCGGTACCGCCTGTTCGACCGCGGCGCGGATGCCCTCCATATTGTCGGGCAGGTCGCTGGCGTCGAGCGAGGTGCGCGCCGCCATCATGCCGCAGCCGATATCGACCCCGACCGCCGCCGGGATCACCGCGCCGCGCGTCGGGATGACCGAGCCGACCGTCGCGCCGATGCCGACATGGACGTCGGGCATCGCGGCGACATGGCGGAACACGAACGGCATCTGCGCCGCACGCGACAGCTGGTCGCGCGCCTTGTCGTCGACCGGGACGCCGCGCGTCCACATCTTGATCGGCACGCCGCCCTCGACACGCTGGTAGTCGTACTTTGCTTCGGTCATCGCGACCTCCTGTGTTCGTTCTATCGTATCGCGCAGCCAAGGCGACGAGGTATTGGTGAGACAGTCTCTGGCGCTCTTCCTGAGCTACGGGCGGTACCCGGCCGGATTTTCACCGGCGACCTCCAGCATGGCAATGTAGTCCCACCGGCATTCGCCCGGCTGGGCATTCGGTACCGGCGACGAGGTTATGGCGAGACATTCCTGATGCTCTATCCGCTGAGCTGCGGGCCGAAGCCCGGCCGGATTCGAACCGGCGACCGTCAGATTAACATGTAGTCCCGCCGGCATTCGCCGGTGTGTTCGGTACTGGCGACGAGGAAGTGATGAGACATTTCCCTGAGCTATCCGGTTGCCCGGAGGTGGAGTTGGACCACCGACCTCCTGCCCGAAGGCAGGCGCTCTGACCTGTAGTCCCACCAGCATTCGCCAGCTTTGATTGGTTCACGGCGACGAGAGTTCGACCAGACAGCTCTACCCTTGAGCTACAAGCCCTTGGGCAAGGCGGGATTCGAACCCGCAGCACCGATGTAGTCCGGTCGGCATTCGCCGTGATGAAAAGGGTCGACCGTGGCGACGAGAATGGGCGAGACGTCGGGCGTCCTTAAGCTACGTTCCAGCGGCGGGATTTGAACCCGCATCTCCCGGTTGCCCGGGCGCTTTACTCTCCGGACTTTCCTGTGGTGGATGTAGTCCCACCCGCATTCGCCACGGTCTTTTCTTATACCTCCGTCTGGTTGACGATGCTGACCCAGTCGCTTGCTTCGCCGCTGGCGAACCGTGCGATGGTGTCGAACACCGCGTCGGAGAAACCTCCGACATTTAGAATGTCCGGCCGGCCCTGTGCCTGGGTCGTGCCGTAAGGCTGGATGTCGACGCAGACGAGCTTGGCCCGCGGGTTACGCCGCTTGAGCGCGACCCATTCCTGCATCGTCGCGGTGGCGCCGTGCCGGCCGGCATCGACCCAGGACTCATTGTCCGAGACGATGACGACCAGATCGACCGCCGCCCGTTCCGCATTGAGCTGGGCGAGCGGTGCCGAGACGCAGGTTCCCCCGCCCCCGACCGCCGCCAGCTTCGCCGCGTTGACCGCGAGCCGTGCCTTGGCGTCGAGCGCCAGGGGAACGACCCGCTGCTCGAACGGCAGCACCCGCGCTTCGCGGTTGGTCCTGAGCATCGCCGCCGCGACCAGGGCCGCGACATCGATGCACCTAACCTTCGACGTGGCACCCTTGCGGTAGCCCGTCGCCGGCGAACCCATCGACCCCGACACGTCGGGGCAGACGACCACCCGGCCCGCCACCTTCGGCACGTTCGAGACCGCAATCTCGAGCGCTTCCTCCAGCGCGGCCTGAACCGCGAGCGGCACCCCGTCTCCGGCCGAACCCAAAGCCACCATCAACTGATAGGGCAGGACCCGCGCCTTCGCGATCGCGTCGGCATCGGACAGCCGGGCGACGACCTTGCTCGTGACCCCCGCCACGTCGAACGCGCCGTAGCGCGCCAGCGTGTTGAGGTTCATCCGCAACGCCTGCCAGCCCATCGTGCCGGCCAGTGACGCCCACTGCTCGGCCGACAGCGGATAGGCGGTGAGCCACTCGAACGGCACCGGCGGCAGGGCGCCCTTGGGCTCACGCTTCCACGCCTCGAACGCGGCGATCTCCACCGGCAGTGCGGCGACATCGTACGGCTTGCCGATCAGCCAGCCGTAAAAGGCCCGCCGCGCGGCATCCGCCGGCTTGGGGTGGACCATGCGCACCACATCGGGGAGCGACGGATCGTTGCCCGTCGCGGCCGCCATCAGGTCGCGCAGCGACGCACGCTCCAGCCATTCGCGGACCAGCCGCTTCGGCCGCGTGCCGAGCGACGTCCGCCCGACCTGGCCCGACCGCATGATCTGCACGAAGTTGCGCAGCATGCGGCCATTGTCGATCGCGCGACCGAAGACGCGCACCGCCAGATCAGGATCGGCCACCGTCAAGTAAGCCGTGAGCAATGCCGGCATGTCCTTCATCTTGCCGGCCTTGCGGGCATAGACCGCGGCCTTGGCGACGAAGAGTGGATCGACCGCCCGTGCCGCCTCAAGCGCCTCGGCGAGATGATCGCCGGCGACGCCGTAGAAGCTGTCCGACAAGGTGCCGGTCGCGGCGAGCTGTGCAAGCTTCGCCTCGGGTCCATAGGCATAGGCTGGCGCACCCATACGGTTCGCGCTGTCCGGTGCCGGAAGCAGTCGGGCGATCGCCGAAGCGAAGAGTCCCTTGTTAGCCATTGTCCTTCCTCCTTCTCTGGTCAGGGCGGCAGGAGTTGAACCTGCGACCCCCGGTGCCCAAGACCGGTGCTCTGCGCAGACTGAGCTACGCCCTGTGAAATCCTTCGCGGGTTTCGGGGGCGGCCGGCCGATTCCGACCGCCCCGCGTTCCGCGCCGTCCCGCTGGCTGTTCGACTTGCCGTCGGGACGTGAGATGTATTGCAGTGGGCGTGCCAGTTGGGCGTTCACCGTAATTAAAAACGTATAATACACTGATTCTAAATAGAAAAATGAGGTATCTGCCGCTTGGAGGAAAATTCATCTGCCCACCTAGGCGCTCAATATCTTATCGACAGCGATCGTAGCTTATCCTACAGGATAAACATGCGCCCGCTCGTCGTCATCGGTTTCCTCGGTTCCACGCTCGATGCGAGCAAGTTCGGGCCGACGCGCTGGGGCAAGTGGCGGCCGACCGTGGCGCTGGCGATGCACGAGGATCTGCGCATCGATCGCTTCGTGATGATCCATGCCGATATCCATACGCGGCTGGCCGATTACGTGGCCGAGGACATTGCCAGCGTTTCGCCCGAAACCACCGTCGACAAGCACGTCATCAACTTCGCCGATCCGTGGGATTTCGAGGAGGTGTACGGCAAGCTGCTCGACTTCGCGCGCGACTATCCGTTCGATCCCGAGGCCGAGGACTATCTCGTCCACATCACCACCGGCACGCACGTCGCGCAGATATGCCTGTTCCTGCTGACCGAGGCGCATTACCTGCCCGGGCGGCTGCTGCAGAGCCAGCCGGGGCGGGGCGTCGATAGTAGCGCGCCGGGGACTTGGAACGTCATCGACCTCGATCTGTCGCGTTACGACAGCATCGCCACGCGCTTTGCGGCGGCGAGCGCCGAGAGCACCTCATTCCTTAAATCCGGCATCGACACGAAGAACGCGGCGTTCAACCGGCTGATCGACGAGATCGAGCAGGTCGCGGTGCGATCGACCGCGCCGGTCCTGCTGTGCGGCCCGACCGGCGCGGGCAAGAGCCAGCTGGCGCGGCGCACCTATGAGCTGAAGCGGCTGAAGCACCAGCTTGGCGGGGCGTTCGTCGAGGTCAATTGCGCCACGCTGAGGGGCGATGGCGCGATGTCGGCACTGTTCGGGCACAAGAAGGGCGCGTTCACCGGCGCGGCGGCGGACCGGCCGGGGCTGCTCCGCGCCGCCGACAAGGGCATGCTGTTCCTCGACGAGATCGGAGAGCTTGGGCTCGACGAGCAGGCGATGATCCTGCGCGCGATCGAGGACAAGCGCTTCCTGCCTGTGGGCGCGGACAAGGAGTCGGGGTCGGAGTTTCAGCTGATCGCCGGCACCAACCGCGATCTCGGCCGCGCCGTGGCCGAGGGGCGGTTTCGCGATGACCTGTTCGCGCGGCTCAACCTGTGGACCTTCGCACTGCCCGGGCTGGCCGAGCGGCGCGAGGATATCGAGCCCAATCTCGATTACGAGCTCGACCGCTTCGCCGAGCGCGAGGGCGCGCGCGTGACGTTCAACCGTGAGGCACGCGAGCGCTACCTTGCCTTTGCCACCGCGCCTGGGGCCTTGTGGCGGGGCAATTTCCGCGACCTGGCGGCGAGCGTCACGCGCATGGCCACGCTGTCGCCTAAGGGGCGGATCGATGGCGGCGCCGTGGCGGCTGAGATTGCGCGGCTCGGGTCGCTATGGTCGCCCGCAGATGGCAGCGATGATGGGCTGTCGCATTTGCTGAACGGCGAGGCGCTTGACGGGATCGACCCTTTCGATCGGGTGCAGCTCGCGGCAGTCGTCGCGACATGTCGCCGCAGCCGCTCGCTGTCGGAAGCTGGGCGGGCGCTGTTCAGCGCCTCGCGCGCACGGCGCAGCTCGGCCAATGACGCCGACCGGCTGCGCAAATATCTCGCACGCTTCGGGCTCGAATGGGCTGATCTTCAGGCATAGCTGACGATCTCGAACTCGGTGCCGTCGGGGTCGAGGAAATAGAAGCGGCGGCCTGGTTCATAATCGCCATGGCTGAACGGTACGAGGCCGGCGTCGATGACGCGACGCTCGATCGCGTCGAGGTCGTCGACCAGCAGGCCGATATGATTGAGCGGATTGCCCTTGGCGAAGGTGCTGGCCGGCGTGGCGGCGCCGTCATGGGTGTAGAGCGCGAGGTAGAAGCGTTCGTCGCCGACATGGACGGTGTGGCCGCCCATCAGCGACGGACCGCTCCAGCGTTCGTGCCAGTCGAACAGCTTGGCGAACAGCGCCGCGCTGGCGGAGGGGTCGCGGACGGTGATGTTGACATGTTCGATGGTCGGGGCGGGCATGCGGAACTCCTTCAACGCGCTGGATCGCGCGGCGTTTGCGAGTCGTACAACCTCAGCTTAGGTTGAGGTCAAGCGGTTCGATGCGGGGAGTGAAATGGCGGGTACGGGCGACATGCAACTGACGATCGGCGAGCTGGCGCGGCGGACCGGGCTGTCGGTGTCGGCGATCCGGTTCTGGGAAGAGAAGGGCCTGGTCGAGGCGCTGCGCACGCGCGGCGGGCAGCGGCGTTTCCTGCGCTCCGATATCCGGCGGCTGTCGTTTGCGCTGATCGCGCAGCAGTTGGGCTTTTCGCTCGAGGCGATCGCGCGCGAACTCTCGGTGCTGCCGCAGGGGCGCACGCCGACCGCAGCCGACTGGGCGAAGATCAGCCGGGGTTTCCGGCGCCAGCTGGATGAGCGGATCGCGGCGATGGAGCGAATGCGGGACCGGCTGGACAATTGTATTGGGTGCGGATGTTTGTCGTTGCGCAAGTGTGCGTTGTACAATCCGGGGGATCGGCTGGCGGCGGAGGGGCCGGGGCCGCGGTATTTGGTTTAGGGTGGGAGTTCATAGGGGCGGTCTGGCTGCAAACGCTCCAGTTGCTGCTGTTGCCAGAGACGGTAATGTCCGCGAGAGGGAGCCGTAGTGATGTACTTGGATGGCGCTTACCGGCTGCATCGGCCCGAAGATGTCGCACGGTTTACCGACCTTGCCAAAGGCGCGTTTCCGAATTTCGCCAGTCGAATTGAGTGCTTCGGCGTTGATTGGTTGGGCCGGCAATTTGCGACAGACCGATCTCGGTTGCTCGGAGGATTCCCGCAGGTGCTGATGCTGGAACCAGGGACCGGTGCGGTTCTTGAAATCCCCTTCGATCAGACGTCATTTCACGAGCAAGAACTGGTCGAAGAGCCTGATGCCGGAGTAGCTTACCCTTTCTTCCTAGAATGGCTCAAATCTGGCGGGAAGCGACCTTTCTATGATCAGTGCGTGGGCTACAAGCGTCCGCTTTACCTCGGCGGCGCAGATGACATCACGAATCTCGAAATTGCCGATCTTGACGTCTACTGGACCTTAGCGGCCCAACTCCTTGCGCGAGTTAGCGGCTCACCGGCGTAAACGCTCTTTGACGGACACTGCCCCTATTCTTGCCCCTCTCTGGAAGGGAGGGGTCCGGGGTGGGTTGGCGAGCGTAGCGAGCCGTGCGACGTTTGCCATATGCTGCGGCGTATCGATCCGGAACTGACACGACGGGCGCGCGAGTTGCGTAACGATCCGACGCCTGCCGAACGGGCGATCTGGCATTTGATTTCGCGTTATCGGCCTGCCTTTACGCGGCAGTTGGTGGTGGCGCCGTTCATTATCGATCTTGCTTGTCGCGAGGCGCGGCTCGGGGTGGAGTTCGATGGTAGCCAGCATGTCGAGCAGGTGGTGGCCGATCTGCGCCGGACGGAATATCTGGAGCGCCAAGGTTGGCGGATTGTTCGGCTTTGGAACTCTGACGTGCTGGCGAACGCGGAGGGCGCCGCCGAGTACATTCTGTCGGAAGCCGCCGAGTGCCTCGGCGGCACCCACCCCCAGCCCCTCCCTGGAAGGGAGGGGAGAAAAAGAGGGTCACGTTCCGGCTGAGAGGTGGTTCTCCGTCTATCGCTCCCCGCCGGGCGAGGCGGGGAGCGACGCTATCATTCGTAACGCAATGCGTGGATCGGGTTGGTGCGCGCCACACGCCAGGCATGGGTGCCGATCGTCGCTATGGCAATGATCAGCGCGAGCAGGCCGGCCTCCAGGAACGGCACCGGGCTCAGCGCGATGCGGCGGTCGAAGCCGTTGAGCCAGCCGCGCATCACCCACCAGGCGATCGGCCAGGCGATGATGTTCGCGAACACCACCGGGCGGCTGAACTGCCAGACCAGCAGCCGCACGATGTCCCACGTCCGCGCGCCGAGGATCTTGCGGATGCCGATCTCCTTGGTGCGGCGCTCGGCAGTGAAGGCGGCGAGACCGAACAGCCCGAGGCAACCGATCACCGCGGCGAGGATGGCGAAGGCGCCGAACAATTGCGCCCGGCGCGCATCGGCATTGTAGAGATCGCGGACGATATCATCGACGAACCGGGCCCTGAACGGGATGTCCGAAACCTGCCGCTGCCAGATCGCCTCGACCTGGTCATAGACCGCCTTGGGCTGGTTGCCCGAGAAACGGACCATCAACTGGGCGAAGCTGTTGCGCTGATAGAAATAGAAGATCGGCTGCAACGGATCGCGCACCGAGCGGTAGCGCGCGTCGGTCACCACGCCGACGATCGTCGCCGGCACCCAGCCATATTCGTTCTCGACCAGGCTGACGAGGATCTGCTTGCCCAGCGCGTCCTGCGGGTGGGCGAAGCCGAGCCGGTGCGCGGCCTCCTCGCTGACCAGGATATTGGCGCCGCGTGCCACAAGGGCGCGCTGCTCGGCAGGGACGCTGGGGGTCGATGTGGTGACGTCGTCGAGCGGCTGGGTTTCGGAAAAGGTGCGGCCGGCGAGCAGCTTCATGCCCATCGTGTCCATGAAGCTGGGATCGATACCGTAGACGCCGAGTGCCACGCGATCGGGCTTGCCCGGTAGCTGCACCTCGGTCTGCGAGTTGCGCCCGCTATTGACCGCGATCTGGGTGCGCGCGACCGAGCTGACGCCGGGCACGCGGCGGATCTGGTCGATCAGCGAGGTGGCGACCTGCTCGACCTGTGGGCGACCTATATTGTCGATCTGGAGCAGGCCGTCGCGCCGATAGCCGGCATCGCTGGTGCGGGCATAGACGGTCTGGGCATAAACGATCGCGGTGCAGATGATCAGGCCGATCGAGACCGAGAATTGCCCGATCACCAGGACGTTGCGCAGCCGCCCCGATCCTTCCGCATCGGCGGCCGATTTGTTGGCCTTGAGCACGCGCGCCGGCTCGAAGCGCGACAGCACCAGCGCGGGATAGACTCCGCCGGCGAGGCCGACGAGCAGGGTGAGGCCGATCACCGGCAGCAACAGGCCGTCGAGCGCGAAGTAGCGTAACTGGATGCCGGCATCGAGAAAGGCGTTGAGGCCGGGCAGCGCGAGTTCGACGATCGCCAGCGCGACCAGCATCGCGATCGCCGCGAGCAGGATCGATTCACCAATGAACTGGGTGATCAGCTGACCGCGTGTGGCGCCGAGGACCTTGCGCAGCGCGACCTCCCGTGCCCGTTGGGTGGCGCGGGCGGTGGCGAGGTTGGTGAAGTTCACGCAAGCCATGGCGAGGATCAGCATCGCGATCACCGCGAAGGTCAGGATCGTGGTGCGGTCGTTGCCCGGCGTCTGCGCGCCGTTCTGCGCCGCGCCGAGATGGAGGTCGCGCAGATTGACCAGGGCGAAATCCTCGAAGGTGCCGGGATTGACCCTGCGGTCGCCATCGACCTCGTCGGGGATGTTGCGCTTCTTCCATGCCGGCATGCCGGCATTGATCGAGGCGACGTCGGCACCCGATTTCAGTCGCACCAGATAACCGCCCTCCTGGTCGGTCCAGCTGGTCAGCGCGGGCGCATAATGGGCGAAATAGCTTTGCGGATCGAACCGCGCGACCATGTCGAAGGCGTAGCTCGCATTTTTGGGGATGTCGCGATAGACGCCGGTGACGCGGTAATCGGCCTTGAGCGTGCCGGCGGTGATGGTCAGCGTCTGGCCGAGCGGATTCTCGTTGCCGAAATATAGCTTTGCCGATTTCTCGCTCAGCACCAGGGCGTGCGGATCATCCAGCGCATGAGCCGGATCGCCCGAGACGAACGGCACGCGCAGCACGTCGAACAACGGCCCGTCGACCAGCATCGTGCGGTCGACCTGGCGCGATTCACCGTCCTTGATCACCGCCGTGCTCGGCGTGGTGTAATAAACCGCGCGTTCGACCTGCGGGAAATCCTTCTTCAGCGCGACGCCGGAGATGAAGCTGGTCTGTTGCAGCTTCAGTTCCTCGCCGCCGGCTTCGGTCGGGTGGAAATAATTCTGGAACTGGAAGGTCTTGTCGACGTCCGGCAGCCAGTCATTGTAACTGAATTCATAGCGAACGAAGCCGAGGATCAGCAGGCACGCGGCGATGCCGAGCGCCAGGCCCGAAACGTTGATGACGGTATAGGCGCGGTTCTTGGCGAGCGCGCGGAGGCCGACGGTCAGGTAATTGCGCCACATGGCTGTATCTCCTGCGGGTCGATTGTCAGGCGGCGCGGCGGTGCTGTTGCAGCACGCGCCCGTCGAGCATGGAAATGACACGGCTGGCATAGTCGGCATGCGCCGGCGAATGCGTCACCATCACGATCGTCGAACCTTCGGCGTTAAGCTGTTGCAGCATGCGCATCACTTCCTCGCCATGGTTGGTGTCGAGGTTGCCGGTCGGTTCGTCGGCGAGGATGAGGTTGGGCTGGGCGACCAGCGCGCGGGCAACGGCGACGCGCTGTTGTTGGCCGCCCGACAGCTGGCTCGGGCGGTGGCGGGCGCGATGGGCGATGCCGACGCGGTCCATCACCGCATCGGTGCGGCTCTTGCGGTCGGCGGCGGAGACGTCGTGATAGAGCAAGGCGAGCTCGATATTCTCGCGCACCGACAGCTCGTCGACCAGGTTGAAGCTCTGGAAGATGAAGCCGATATTGGCCTTGCGGACCTCGGCGAGGCGGGCTTCTCCGAGCCCGGCGACTTCCTGGCCGTTGAAGACATAGGAGCCGCTCGACGGGCTATCGAGCATGCCCATCAGGTTGAGCAGGGTCGATTTGCCGCAGCCCGACGGGCCCATCACCGCGACGAACTCACCATCGGCAATGTCGATATCGACGGCGTCGAGCGCGGTCGTTTCGATCGTATCGGTGCGGTAGGTCCGCGAAAGCGCGCGCATTTGCAACATCGGGTCAGTCCTTTCCTTGGGTCAGATCGAGCCGGTCCTTGTCGGCGACACCGGTATATGGGGAGGTGATGACGAGCTCGCCGGGGTCGAGCCCTTCGAGCACTTCGATCGATTCGGGATTGCGGCGGCCGAGGCGCACCGGGCGCTTCACCGCGCTCTTGCCGTCGGGGGAGACGACGAACACCCAGTTGCCGCCGGTCTCATTATAAAAGGCGCCGGCCGGGATGAGGCGTGCCGGGGCGGGGTCGCCGAGCGTGAGCTTGGCCTGCATCGTCTGGCCGCGCTGGATGTTGGCGGGCTCGGCGCCGGTGAATTGCAGGTCGACCTGGAACTGGCCGTTCTGCACCTGGGGATAGATTTTCGTCACCTTGGCGGCGAAGGTCTTGCCGTTCCAGTCGACGCTGGCCTTTTGCCCGATCTGGACGCGGCCGAGATAGAATTCGTCGACGCCGGCCATCAGCTTGTTGCGGCCCGGGCTGTCGATCTGCGCGATGCGTTCGCCGCGCTGGAGCGACTGGCCGACCTGGATCGAGAAACCCGACAGCTGGCCGGCAACCGGCGCGCGCAGATTGAGCGCGTCGAGATTGGCGCGGGCGAGTGCCAGGCCCGACTGCATCGAGGCGGCGGCGGCATGCTGCTGGGCGAGCTGGCCCATTTGCAGGCGCTCGTCGGTGGCCTGGCTGCGCTGGAGCACCGCCATCTGCTTCTGCTGGTAGAGATATTGGTCGCGGGTATCGTTGAACTGCTTGCCAGCGACGAAGCCGCGCGACGCGAGCGGCGCCTCGATCTCATATTGGCGGCGCATCTTGCTCGTGGCGAGACCGGCATCAAGCACCGCGCGCTCATTGGCGAGGCGGGTCTGGGCGAGCGCCAGTTCCTGGCTGCGCATATTGTTGATCTGCTGCTCGACCTCGGTCTGGCGGGCGAGGGTGGAGAGTTGCAGCTCGGCATTGGACAGCACCGCGATGAGCTGCCCCTTGGCCAGCATCGTGCCGTCCTCGGCGACGACCTTCTCGACCCGGCCGCCCTCGATCGAGTCGAGATAGACGGTGAGCAGGGGCGTGACGCGGGCCCGCAGCGGGATGAAATCCTCGAAGGTGCCGACGCGGACCGGGGAAATGGTCAGATGGTCGGCGCCGACCGTCTGGCTGTTGCCATGCGGCATGAACCACCAGAACGTGATCGCGAGCACCAAGGCCAGCGCTGCCCCCAGCGCGATCTTGAGCCGGCGCGGCATCGACCGCACCGCGACGCTGCGGTCCATGCCGCTGCCGGTGACCGGGCGATCACCCACCGGGCGATCGGCCGCGACCGGTTTGTCGAGCGGGACGACGCTCATGCGACCACCGTCCGCCCGAGCGGCGACTGTTCGATTTCGAACGCTCCTGTCCGGAACTGAACAGGTCCGACGCGCATGTCGAAGCTCCAGCTTGCCTTGGGCAGACGCAGGTCGGCGGCGAAAAGCGGGGCCGATGTACGCTGCGCCAGAGGGAGCAGCAGCGCAGCCAGGAGCAGCAGGACGTATATTGGATGGGGGCGGGGGCGGGGGGACATCGCGTCTGCTCCAGGCTGGGACTTGCTCATGTCGGTAGCTCAGCAGGATGCGTGCCAAATGGGATTTTGCCGGTGAAATGGTCGTCCGGCCGCATCCGAAGGAGCAATGGCACGCTTTTTGATTGTCCGGTTCCGCACACCCTCTGTACGAAAGCGGTCAATGGCACCTCCTCCCTTCGATCTGTGCGTCGTGATCGACGACGATGACGACATCCTGATCGCGACTGCGCTGTTGCTGCGCGGCCTGTTCGCCGAGGTGGTGACGGCGCGCACGCCCGACGAGGTGTTGCCGGTGATCCGTGCGCGGCGGCCCGACGTGGTGCTGCTAGACGCCAATTTCGCGCGCGGCGCGACCGATGCGGCGGAAGGGCTGGCGTTGCTCGATACGTTGTTACGGATCGACGCCGAGATGGTGGTGGTGATGATCACTGCGCATGCCGGGGTGAATGTTGCGGTCGAGGCGATGAAGCGCGGCGCGACCGATTTCGTGTCCAAACCCTGGTCGAACGAACGACTGCTGGCGACGGTGCGCACCGCGGCGACCTTGCGCCGATCGCGCCGTGCGGTGGCGACCGAACGGGCGCGCACCGCGGTGGTGGCGCAGCCGGTCGCCGGGTCGACACCGCTGATCGGCGACGCGCCGGGCATGGCGCGGGTCCATGCGCTGATCGGGCGTGCGGGGCCGACCGATGCGACGGTGCTGGTCTTGGGTGAGAATGGCACGGGCAAGGAACTGGTGGCGCGCGCGCTGCACGAACAGTCGCTGCGCGCGGCGCGGCCGATGGTCACCGTCGATCTCGGCGCGATCACCGCCGAACTGATCGATTCAGAACTGTTCGGGCATGTGAAGGGCGCCTTCACCGATGCCCGGGCCGATCGCATCGGGCGGATCCAGGCGGCGGATGGCGGTACGCTGTTCCTCGACGAGATCGGCAACCTGCCGCTGCACCTGCAGCCCAAATTGCTCACCGCGATCGAACAGCGCCAGGTCACGCCGGTCGGTGCCAATCGCCCGGTGCCAGTCGATATCCGCATCATTGCGGCGACCAACATGACGCCGTTGATGCTGCGCGATGAGCGGCATTTCCGGCAGGATCTGCTGTTCCGCCTCAACACGGTCGAGATCGAACTGCCGCCCTTGCGTGATCGGCGGGGCGATATTCCGGCGCTGATCGCGCATTATCTCGCGCTCTATGCCCGGCGTTATAACCGGGCGCCGCCGGAGATCAGCCTGGCGGCGATGACCGCCCTGGTGGCGCATGACTGGCCCGGCAATGTCCGCGCGCTGCGCCATGCGATCGAGCGGGCGGTGATCCTGGCGGGCGATGCGCCGCTCGGCCCGGATGATTTTCCGCTGGGCTCGACCGGCGGCACATCGCCGACCGTGCGTGAGGCGGTGATGCCGCCGGTTGACGATCTCAATCTCGACCGGGTCGAGCGGCGGCTGGTCGAAGAGGCGTTGCGCACGCACGGTTACAACATCTCGTCGGCGGCCGGTGCGCTCGGGCTGTCGCGCGCCGCGCTTTATCGGCGGATGGAGAAATATGGTCTCTAGCCGCCGCTTCACCTTCGTGCTGGCGGGATGGGCGGTCGCGCTGTTCGTCGCGCTGGCCGGTTTCGTCTGGTCGGTCGCGACGCCTGATCTGGGCGCGGTGCGGCTGGTGGCCGCCTTGCTCGTCATGGGCGCGGCGTTCGGGCTGTGGCGGCACGTTGCGCGGACCAACAATCTGATCGCACATTTCGTCTCTGCACTGCGCTTCGGGGATTTCTCGACCCGGTTCGACACGCGTGACGGTGCCGGGTTCGGGGCGATCGGCGCTGCGTTCAACGACGCGATCCGCACCTTGCAGGGCGAGCGCGACCGCAGCGGGGAGGAGCTGCGTTTCCTCCAGGCGTTGACCGACGACCTGCCGGTTGCCTTGCTGACGGTCGACGAAGTGCATGGGGTGCAGCCGGCCAACAAGGCGGCGCGGCTGTTGTTCGACCGCCATCAGGGCGTGCGACCGGAAGACTTCGCCGCTTATGGCGCGACCTTCGCCGCACTGCTCGCCGCGCCGCGCGCGATGCCGGCGGAGCTGCTGATCCTGCGGCTGGGCGATGTGTCGCAACGCGCGATCGTGCGCATGGCCGCGCTGGAACGGCTTGGCGTGCGCACCCATGCGGTGACCGTCGAGCCGGTGCAGACCGCGATCGACACGATCGAAATGGCAGCGCAGAGCGACCTGGTGCGCGTGCTGACGCATGAGATCCTCAACTCGCTGACGCCGGTGGTGTCGCTGGCGCAGACCGCGGCCGATGTGCTGGAGACCGAGCCGGCCGACCTCGCCACCGCGCGGCTGGCAACCGCGACGCTGCTGCGCCGGACGACCGGTCTGCGGACGTTCATCGACAGCTACCGGATGGTGGCGCGGCCGCCGGCGCCGCGCACAGAGCGTTTTGCCGCGACGGCCTTTGCCGACGAGATCGCGCGGCTGTTCGCGGCCGAATGGCCGGTGTTGCATTTCGTGCTCGACGTGGACGCGACGTTGACGCTCGAGGCCGATCCCGACCTGCTCGCCCAGGCGCTGATCAATCTGGTCCGCAACGCCGCGCAGGCGGTTGCCGCGTGCGATGAGGGGACGGTATGGTTGACGATCCGCCGCGAGGGCAACGCGACGCTGATCGAGATCGCCGATAACGGCCCGGGCGTACCCGACGCGATACAGCGCGACGTGTTCCTGCCGTTCTTCACGACGCGCGCCGAGGGGACGGGGGTGGGGCTCAATCTCGTGCGACAGATCGCGATCGCGCATGGCGGTTCGGTCGGGGTCGAGGATCGCGCCGGGGGTGGCGCACTGTTCCGGTTGCGCTGGTAGCGCGCCCCGCCGGATTTTATTTCGCGAGCGATATGGAACCGGCGTGACGCGCGGGCGGTTCCTGCTGCCTTGGCCGAACCGGGAGCGGCGTGAAGAGGGAGACGGATGATGCTCGGTTTGATCGCTGCGGTATTGGTGGTGTTGTGGTTGTTGGGGTTCCTGGCGTTTCACGTCGCCGGCGGATTGATCCATATCCTGCTGGTGCTGGCGGTGATCATGATCGTGCTGCACTTCATCCGCGGTCGGACCTGACCATCCGCATTTTTACTGCAAGAGGGTCGCGATGAAGCCGCCGGCGCCGGGCGAACGCGGCCGGCTGCTCAATGACGGCCGGGCACGGAAAATGGCACGCTCGGCACATGCCTTCGTGCGCGGCAACACGGCGCAATTCTACGAGATGCTCGCCGCTTCTCCGATTGCGAAGCACGTGCCGACCGGGCCGGCGGTGTGGATCTGCGGCGACTGCCATCTCGGCAATCTCGGCCCATTGTCGGACGGCGAGGGGGGAATCGACGTCCAGATCCGCGACCTCGACCAGTGCGTGATCGGCAATCCGGCGCATGATCTGATCCGGCTCGGTCTGTCGCTCGCGACGGCGGCGCGGGGATCGGACTTGCCGGGCGTGGTCACGGCGCAGATGATCGAGGCGATGGTCGCTGGTTACGCCCGGGCGCTCGATGATCCATCCGATGATGATCCGGGGCCGGAGCCGGCGGCGGTGCGCACCGTGCGGCGACTGGCGCTCGGGCGGCGCTGGCGTCACCTGGCACGCGAGCGGATCGATGATCCCGCGCCGACCTTGCCGCTGGGCAAGCGCTTCTGGCCGCTCGGCGCGAAGGAGCGCAAGGCGCTTGGCGCGTTGTTCGACGACCCCGTGCTCAAGCAATTGATCCTGTCGATCGGTCACAAGGACGAGGACCGGCCGGTGCGCCTGGTCGATGCGGCCTATTGGATGAAGGGGTGCAGTTCGCTTGGCCTGCTGCGCTATGCCGCGATCTTCGCGATCGAAGGGGCCAAGGGTCGCGACGAATATGGCCTGATCGACGTGAAGCAGGCGGTAGCATCGGTCGCGCCTGCCGCGCCGCACGCCAGGATGCCGCGTGATCCGGCCGAACGGGTGGTCGCCGGCGCGCGGGCGCTATCGCCGCATCTCGGCGAGCGGATGGTGGCAGCGCGGCTGCTCGGCACATCGGTGTTCATCCGCGAGCTGGCGCCGCAGGACCTCAAGCTGGAGGTGGCACAGTTCACGCGCGGCGAGGCGGTCAAGGCTGCGCAATATCTCGCCTTCGTCGTCGGACGAGCGCACGCGCGGCAGATGGACGCTGTTGAGCGCGCCGGATGGTATCGCGCGCTCACCGCGCGGGGCCATGCCGCGCTCGATGCGCCGTCATGGCTGTGGGAAAGCGTGGTCGATCTCGCGAGTGGGCACGAGGCGGGGTATCTGGAGCATTGTCGGCGCTATGCGCTGGCGGGGTGAGATAACGACCTGATTCAACTGCCTCGTAAAAGCGGTCATCAGGCTTGGCATGTGTACGCCCCAGCTCCGCAACCAGGCTGTTCAGCAGGGAACAGCAAGCCTCAACCCTATCACCGGCCATTCGAAGCCGCCAATTGCAGTGCCATTGTCGTCGCGAACGCTGGCCCTATCCCCCTTTGCCAGAGATCAGGGCTTTGCCTCCGATTTCTCCAACGCGCCCGTCGGAATGCGTGCCAGCCCGCCCCCGACAAGTGTCGTGTATTCAAGCGCTGGTCCAGGCATCAGCGACAGCGCCGGATTGCCGATGGCCGCCATGTTGGCAAAGGGAGCGTTGGATAAGGCTGTGCCCAAACCCCGAGCGGCTCCCGCCGCGCCGCAAAAGCCGGATAGTTACGACGAGCGCCACGCACCGCCGCCGGCTGTGCTGGCCGAAGTGATTCGCGACGCGAAGGTGCGCAAGCCGTACGAACGGCCACAGCCTGCCACGTCGCCATTCGCCTCGTTGGGAGAATATAGAACCAGTCGACAGGAGCGCGCGTGGCTGGCGGAGGTGGAACGAAAACTAGGCCAAGGACACGCCTATCCTGATGGACGCCCTGGGCAATCGGTCTACGGCGCGGGCGACCGTGCGCGCGAGCGTATCCTGACGGGATATCTCTACACCTTGCCGGAGGGTAAAGCGTTCCTCGATGTTCTCTCCACCACAGAGGGAACGACGAAGAATGGATATTTCACGACCCATGACGGCAAGCCGCCGGCAGAATCATTGGCGCAATTCGCCGATCAGGGCAGGGAGGGCAGGTATCAGTTTCTCAGTCAGAACAATGGCGAAATCATCAATGACCAGATGGGACGGAGAGATTTCGGCGAGGTAACGCAGGACATGGCCGCACTCGCGTTATTGGTCCGGTTCGGTGCGATGCAAAATTGATACACGGTGATTTGCAGGGCGCCTTCACAGCGGCCTCGCGCGCGTTTGCTTCCCTGCCGATAAGTCAGACGCAAGATTATAGCGGCTTCACCCAATCCGGAAAATGGGAAGACACGGGCATGCATCTGCCCCGGCAACGCAGCAAACCCTTTGCGGAGCTCTCGGAATTATTCCGCGCGCGCCTGAATGCACGCCGCACAGAGTTCCGGGAAGCGCAGCAGAACTGGCGGAGCAAGGGACAGGTGCCATGGGCATTCATCTCGCCTTATCGGCAACCATTTTTTGGCAGGGACGCATTCAAGCCGTCGCGATAGCGCCGCAGCCGCGAGGTGGCTGTGAAAATTCAATCGCCTCGGCCGCCAGGCTGTGGCGGTTGGCGACTCGATATATTCCTATTATGATCTCTTTTTGATCATGTTTCGACTATGTAATGTGCCGCACATATGATAGCCTGTGTCGGACATATGCTCGGAGGCCTGCTTGTCCCGATTCATCGCCACTGTTGTTGCGCTGGGCATGGCAGCCGCGATGACCGGATGCGGGGGCAGGTTGACGAAGGCGACCGGCAACGATGTCGGCACCACCAACATAGAGATGGCTGATCCGCGTGTTGCGCCGCCAGTATCGCGCAAGGCAGCCATCACGATCGATTCGCCGCCACTACTCGACGC